>DATEBV010000189.1:0-13338 GCA_035287205.1 Chthoniobacterales bacterium
CTGGTTAAATTTCAGAGGCTGGCACCAAATTCTACAATTTTAGGGACTCCTTTATGATATCAATATTATTAGCCTGACCCCATGAGCACTGGTACCACAACTGGCACTAAAATACCTAAATACCGGGACTGACCCTTTTCTTGTAGCGCATTGCTCAAGTCGTCCTTAAGGGCGAGCCAAGCAGGTGCGAGCGAGTCAAAAGAACACAAAAAGAGAAGAGTTCCAACTCATTCGAAGGAAAGAGCTAAGAAAAATAGGGGTCAGGCTTCGCAATATTGACAAAAAAATTAAATCGTCATATTAAATTCTGAGAACTTTACACTCTCAATGACTCTAAAAATAGAAGTTCCCATTTGTTAATATTCGAGAGCCTGACCCCTATTTTTCGGTCGAGCAACCGCCAGGACCTTGCTTCTTTTTTGTTATTTCCTCTAAATCAATCACTAATTCACAAAAGTTAACTTGATATTTGCCACCCAATTCAGGAAGAAGAACCAAATCACTATTGGAAATTTATGCTATGGCACCAAAATGCGGAAATACCGAGACTGACCCCTTTCCCATTAATCCATAATAGGTTGTATTTTTCCTTGATATTTGAACCCTGACCCCTATTCCCAATTCAGGAAGAAGAACCAAATCACTATTGGAAATTTATGCTATGGCACCAAAATGCGGAAATACCGAGACTGACCCCTTTCTGTGTATGAAGATTTTTACAACACCAGTTTAAAATTATCAATGTGCGGAAGTTCTTGTTTTTGGCATAAAACTAGTATTGATTATATTTAGGAAATTACCATGATTTTCACCACCCCACCCTTTTCCCTACCACTCATCATCATCAACATCACTAACACCCTCAGCAAGATCATCATCACTTAAACGAAATACTGAAACTACCAAACCAGTATTTTCTACAATAATTACTCGTAAATTTAAATTAGACTCTGGAGCTGCTGTAATTTCTACTATTCCATCATTTCTAAAAGAATGAATTGCACTATTACTGTTTATTAATTCTTTAACTGCACGCCAAGTAATTTCTCGAGGATCATAAGCACATTCACTACAAAATTTTGCAATTTTTAAGTCAGTAGAAGTGTGTTCAAAAGGATATTTATTATTTAATAACTCTGTAACCTCATCCAAAGTATAGTTAATTAATAAAATATTTTTTAACTCTTCTGGTACAGGATTAATAATTTTATCACCTTCAACCCATTTTCTTAAAGACGAATCATTAAATTCTCTACCAAAATGCTGAGCAAGACGAGGAAAAGTTCTTTTAGCGTTTTCAATAGCATGATTTCTAATTATATTCTTATTTGTAGTATTATCTATAGCCATCCGATCTACAGCATGTTCCGAGTATAGTATATTTTGATAATATCCTCTACCTCTAACTGCAGGATACAAGTATCCCCCATCTGAAGTAAGGAGTCTTTCTCCAATTGTGATAATTGACGGATATGTATATCTTCTACCCCCTCTTAACCTAGGTATAGTTTCACTATATATTGTGCCAGCATTACATCCATCAAGCCTATCAAAAACTTCGTGAAGTTTTGCTGAGCTCAAATCTTTTGCGCTCACGAAGGCCATTGGATTTAAGTCAGGGATGTTATTAGCGATGGCGAATGAATAGCGGGCTGTAATGGCATCCTTCAGCATTCTCATGATTTTCTGATTTTCTTGATCCTTGTTAGCAGTACCTAAGGCAGATTCTGAAGGCTTAATAAAAACAGCATCTCCTTCTTCAATAATAACTAATCGTGAAGATATAGGATAAGTTTCAAGAGCATTACTAAAATCCTCGAGAGAAAGAGTGAGCAAAGCGTGGGCTTTAGTAACCTCTTGATTTTCAGCGAAATTTGTTGAGGTGAATGCTGCCTGGCTCTTTTTAAAGCTGCTAGGGTTTAATGAAGCAATATTCTCTCTTGTTGCTGTTGTTTTAAAGCTATAAGCTTCAGCAATAGGTCTTTTATCTATAATAAATTGTTTAATAACTTCTTCTGCTTCTTCAAACACAGGAGGCATCATTAAGGTGGGAGCAAAATTACAAGGCTCTTCAATTATTGATATGCTAGGTTTAGTTAGATTATCTAGAGTATGTTGCGCAAGAAGAGGATGGGCAATTGCTGAAACTGCTAAGAAACTGAATGATAATTTTGATAGTTTTTTCATGGATTTTTAAGGTGAGTTGTGTGATTATAACTGCTAAGATAGGAACACTTAGTAGTGTTTAACGATCTCCAAATTAATAAGATACTATTAATTTAAAAATCCGTTTATAGTTTATGGTAGTTTTAGTTCGTAAAATTAATTTGAATAGGATGTTGGAGTCAGAGTTGAAACATCCAAGATTTTTTTACAATTAGTTGATAGTTATACTAATAAAATAATTATTTGAATTCAGATTGAGAGTTCTTTGCCCCTTTCTTGTCACGAAGTGACCAAAAGTCAACTTAAACTTATAACTTAAACTAAGACTACGAAGCAGCTTTTTGCGACTCTTGCGTCCTCTTAAAGACTGCAAGAGCTCGAGAAAATTCCACAATTTCACGTGTGATCGTTGCAGACCAATCAACATTTTCTTGCAGCGCAGCATCAATTTTATTTTTTCTTCCAAGTTGTGCTGCATCAGAAGATACCTTGGCAAAAATTTCAGCCGTTTCAAGTGCTTCTTCTGCTTCAGAGTAACTCATGGCTATCACAAAAGACTTACCAGTAGCTTGAAGCGTCATTTCACTCGGATGGGCACTAAATTCTTTCATTGCAGGTGATACTGGCGATCCAAATTTTTCGCGAGTCATCTTTGAAACGGCATTAGCTCGATCGCGTTTTGCCTCCCAGTTGTCAGCACAAGGGCTGTCTGCTAGAGCTTTGATTTCTGCAAGCTTTCCTTGTTCTGTACGACTATTTTGTTCTCGTAGTTCTTCTTCACGGTCCTTCCTATCTTCAATCTTCAATCTTCCATCTCTTCCATCTTCCACATTTTCCCTATCTTCCATCTTCCATCTCCTATCTTCCACAATGGCTGCTTCTTGTTCTTTCTTAAATGCTATTACAGCACGAGCGAAATTGGCTGTTTCGCGTGAGGCTTGAAGATACCAAACAATATTTTCTTTTCCAGTATCTGTAAAATTATGAGGGTATTTTTTTGTGATCTCAAGAGCCAAAATATTACTTTCTTCTATGGCTTCAAAAATTTGTGCAGAGTCTGCCGCTTCAGCGGCTGATTCTGCACAAATTTTTGAAACCGTAGAAGCATAAGCAGAAGCATAAGCAGAAGCAGAAGCAGAAGCAGAAGCAGAAGCATAAGCAGAAGCAGAAGCAGAAGCAGAAGCAGAAGCATCGCGCATCCTCGCTTCGCTTGGGAAAGCAATGAATGCTTTCATCGCCTCCGAAATGCAAGGCCAAACCTTGTTTCTAATCATTGTCATCATTGCATCGGCCCTATCGCGTTTTGCTTCCCAATTATCACCACATGGTTGAGCTCCCAGTGCTTTGACCTCAGCAATACCAGCTTTTTCTAGTAAGAAATCTCTTTGGATGGTCGCTTCTTCCTCACTCAGTGCCAGAGTACTCCTTCCTGATTGTATTATCTCAATAACTCTATCCCAAGCTGCAGCACCCTCCAAAGCAGTAATTTTAGCTTCTCTCCATACACTTTTATTCTTCGCTGCTCGAGCTCGAGCAAAAGCTGCTTCTATTTCTCCTTTTCTTCCTACTGCTATGCGTTGTGTTTCAACTTGCGCTGCTCCCATTTTTTCTAGAGCTTCTTTTTCTTTCTGGATATATTGCTCTCTTTGTGCTATTGCTTCTGCTACTGTTAACGATAGCGAACTTTTTCCTGCTTGTGTTTCTTCCACCACTCTATTCCAGTAAATAGACAGTTCTCTTGCAGCTCTAGCAGCTTCATTCCATTTACTTTCACCTTCCTGATTTCTAGCTTGAGTAAATATGGTCTCTAGACTCTTTCTTTTATCTGCCATTATATATTGTGTTTTGGCTTGGATTGCTACTTTTTCTTTCTGAATGTATTGCTCTCTTTGCTCCGTTGCTTCTGATTCTGTTAAAGATAGTTGACTGCTTCCCTCTTTGATTTCCTCGATCACTCCATTCCAGTAGTCTGAAACTTCTCTAGCTGCCATAGCTGTTTTGTTCCATGTACTTTCACTTTCTTGATTCCGTGCTTGAGCAAATACAGCTTCTACTCTTTTTCTTTTATCTGCCATTATAAATTGAGTTTTAGCCTGTATTGCTTCCTTTTCTTTCTGAATGTACCCTTCCCTTTGTGCTATTGCTTCTGCTTCTGTTAAAGATAATGAGCTTTTTCCTACTTTTGTTTCTTCGATCACTTTATTCCAGTAGTCTGAAACTTTTCTAGCTACTCTAGCCGCCTCATCCCATTTACTTTCACTCTCTTGATTCCGTGCTTGAGCAAACACAGCTTCTACTCTTTTTCTTTTATCTTCTATTATATATTGTGTTTTGGCTTGTACGGCTTCTTGTTCCATCTGAATATATTGTTCTCTTTGCTCTGTTGCTTCTGCTTCTGTTAGGGCTAGTGGACAGCTTCCTGTTTTTATTTCCTGGATCACTCCGGCCCAGTAATTTGAAATTTCTCTAGCAACTCGACTTGCATCGTTCCACGTAACTTCGCTCTCGTTCTTTCGTGCTTGGGAAAAAGCCGCTTCAACCTCTTTTCTCTTCCTTTTTATTAAATGTTGGGCTGCTTTCTGTAGAGCCTCCTTTTCTCTCTGAACGTATTCTTCTCTTTCCCCTATTGCTTCTGGTTCTGTTAGAGCAAGTGAACAGCTTCCGTCTTTTATCTCCTGAATTACTCCGTTCCAATAGTCCGAAATTCCTCTAGCAACTCGAGCTGCTTCGTTCCACGTATTTTCGCTCTCGTTTCTCTGTGCTTGAAGGAATGCCATCTCTGCTTCTTTTCTTTTCCCTTCTATGATGTATTTTACTTGAGCTTTCATAGCATTATTAAGAGAGGTTGTTAATTCTACGCACTTCAAATTGGATTGCGTTGCTTTTACAATACCCATTTTATATCCCTCGGCAGCATCACTCCATGCAGTCTGAGCCGCAACAAGACTACTGATAGAACCACTAGCTTTAGCAACCATCTGATCCGCTTGTCTGGCTTTGACCCAGCGAGCATCGGCTCTCCAAGAAGCTTGCTGAACTTCTGCCTTAGCCACGGAAAGGGCCAACTCTTCCTCATCAAGACCTGCCTCTTGAGCATGAGCTCGTGCATTTTTATAGCCTTCCACGGTTTCCCCCCAGACCTCTTCCGCCTCGTGATAGGCTTGGAGTTCTTTCTCAAAGTTCATTTCATGAATTTTTGCTTTCATTCTATTAGCAGCTATTTCTGCTTTTTTAGCTTTTGCCCTTACCTCTTCAGCAGCGACTTTATCCTGCTCAACCTCACGTAGAGCAGCTCTCTGAGCTGCTGTCATTGGAGGCGCAACGGGACTATTGTTTCCATTGGATCTACTCGTTCCCTGTGCTGCTTGTTTTGCTTCATTAAGATTGGCTTCAGCACCTTTCATGAGTGCAGCTTTCTCATCAACATCGGACTTTGCTGCTTCTACGGCTTGAGCAGCAGTCAGTTCGACTTCTTTAGCCTCGGCAAGCTCTTCTTCAGCAGCTGCCTGCTGTTTCGTATTACGAACGCTAATGGCATGAAGAACATCATCTGCCGTTTCAACCCGAGCTTCAGCAAGGCTACCAGCAAGTTTTTTGGCTTCGTAATCAGCAGTAGTATAAGCCATGCGTGCTTTTTCATAATTTATTGTTGCAGTAATCACTGCTTGTTCAGCAGCACTTCCTTCGAGTGGAACTCTTGCTGCTACCTTGAGCTTGCGTTTAGCCTCTTCGGCAATGCGCCTGGCTTCTTCGATTGCTATTCTAGCCTTTTCCAATGTTCTTTCTGCTTGCCCCTTAGAATGCTCTGCTGCTTTTTCTGCTGCTACCCATTCTGCGGCTTCTTTAGAAGAACTCTCCGTAGTAACGCGACCATTCATCGTTAACTTAGCCACTTCCGCAAGACACTCTTCATAAATATTATTAATGATTTCTTTCTTGAGGTATTTGCTCACCTCTGAACTCATCGGTTGGGTATCCTCTGATTCTAAACTGGGATCTGCAGCACCCTCATCCGATCCCTCTTCATCACTACTATCTCCAGTAGACTTAAGTCCTCCCGTAGGTTGGGATTTTTTTGGCCCACCGCCTCGTAGTCTCAGCACATTGCTCGAAGGAATGGCGTTTACTATCTCAGTTCTTCCTGCACTTGCGCTTGCTCCTTCAACTGATGTCGTTTCTGCAGCAATAGTTCTTTTTCCAAAAACTCCTAATTCTTCACCCAACGCTTCTCCTCCCTTTTCAAGAGCCATGGGATCCATTGCAAGAAGAGCCGTAGCGTTGAGGAAGAGAATCGAGCTAAGTAAGAATTTTGGAAAAGATTTCATCAGAAAGAAGAGTTGGTGTTTATTTTTTAAAAAAATCAAATCTGATGCTATTGTGAAAATTTTCCTTTTAAAATAAAAAATAATTAATTTTTGCAATTGCTCATCTGATTGCTTGCTGCAAAACTTGATTTGTGCTAAGTTCCCTCTCAATGACCATTGTCGAATCTATTACCCAGCATACCAAAGCTCTTTCTTTGAGCCAACAGGTTGAGGCTGCACGGCGTATTCATCTCCTTAACCCGACTGCTCAACAGGAAAGAGTAAAAATATTAAAACGTACTCATGGCTGTTTAAGCGAAGCTGATGGCATTCTTTTTGAAGAAGCCTTGGCTGATTCTAGAAGAATTAAAGTCAATGTCTAAGGATCTTCTCCTAGATACTAGTGTTGTGATAGGACATCTACGTGGTAGCATTGATGTACTTGCTTTAGCAAATCATCAAGAAGAACTGTTTTTACCATTGGTTGCTTTAGGCGAGCTTTATAAGGGTGCGCTTGCGTCTAATCGTCCAGAGCATAATCGTAGAGAGATAGACGATTTTTTATTAATAGCAGGTTTATTACACCCTGACTCAGCTACAGCAGATGCTTATGCGTACATTTCAGTACAATTAAAATGCAAAGGAGTTCCAATTCCTGAGAATGATATTTGGATTGCTGCTGTAGCATTGGAATGCAATATGCCGTTAGCAACTCGCGATGCACATTTCAGAAAAGTAGATGGTCTTGAACTTATCTTTTGGTGAACCAACTTGATTTTCGAAAAAGGGGTCCCCTTTTTTAGCTCAATTTGATCCGCACTTTTCAGCGATTCGAGGTACTAGGTTTGACTTCAAACCCTTTCCAATAAAGGATCTAATAGTTCAAAATGGGCCCTAGTTATGCAAAAAAGCCAATATCTAATTCAAAGTATTTACTCAACTTACAAACATGCTCCAACGTAAGATTGCGACTTCCATTGACAATACGAACTCCAACACTTCGTTCTAGTCCGAGAATACCAGCTAGTTTGCTCGCACTAATGCCACTTTCGGAAAGAAGATGTTGAAGTCGTTCTTGACGAGTTCGCTTGGGCGATTCTATGGCTTCATAATCAGCAATTAAGCCACTAAGAAGGTCAAAATAATCGTGTTGATCTTCATTCATTTTTTCCTCAAAACCTGCAAACTGGTCAGCCATCATCACGGTGTCTTTATAGTCATAACGATCGTGAATCGGTCGAGGTAGGTGAAGCATGCAAAGCGCTTCATAAGATTGAGGCAGCTGATCAAAGGTTGGGTTTTTGGTTCGCTTTTTTATTTCTGTGATTTTCATAGGTCTGTTTTTCATCGATTTTTAGAATATTCAGCATGTGTTAAGAAGCAGAGCGTGTAAGCTATTTTTCGATTAAAGTGAATTGCAACAATCAGTCGAAAAGCATTACCACAAGCATTAAAGACAACAACGTTCCTTCCACTTTGTACTCTGACTAAATCTGCTGTTGAATAAACCTTTTTAAGGTCTACAAAGGATGTCCAATGAGCTGATCTAACTACCAACATCCAATCTACAAGCCATCCTCGTGCTCTTGGATGTCGGAGAGCTGCATTATGCAACATCGCTTCCTTGATAATTCGCATGATGTCAATTTGACATCAATTGTGTTATGAATGCAACTATAATTTTCTCGCAAGTTCAAATCAAGGGCTCTCCAGAATGGAGATCAGGAAATGGACGTTTAAATATCAAATCAAGGGAAAAATAAAAAACTATAGACTGAGTGTAAGCTCAAACTGAACTAAAGTTTTTTTGAATCGGATGGGGGTCAGGGTCTCAAATCTTAACCAATGGAAATTTTTATTTTGAGGTAACCTGAAAGTGTAAACTTCCCCGATGTTAAAATGATGCGACCATTCTTTGGTCAAGATTGTGAACCCTGACCCCACATCTAGGCCGCATCATCATTCGATAACCTTAATAGTTACGTAAACATCCCTTTATCTTAAATGCTTAATTTCTTTTTTGCGTTCTTGTTCTTTGTGTTTCTTTGTGTTCTTTTGTGGCTATTTTCTTCTCTACTTTTTATTTGTTAAATCATGCAACAGGATCTCTTCTCCCCCCCTCATCAGATTGTCACCCGTATTAAAGAGCTACGTCAAGAGTTACGCCGTCACGATACGCTATACTATGATAAGGCCAGTCCAGAAATTTCTGACCGTGAGTATGATCGTCTCTACCGTGAGCTTGTTGATTTAGAACGCGAATACCCTGAGCTCATTACTAAAGATTCGCCTACGCAAAGAGTCAAAGAACGTTCGCAAGGGTTTGTGAGCGTGGCTCACTTAGTACCGATGCAGAGTTTGGATAACACCTACTCGGAAGAGGAAGTGGCTGATTTTATTAAAAGGCTTCAGAAGAATCTTCCTGAGGAAAAAATTCCTCTTACCATCGAACCAAAAATCGATGGAGTCGCCATCGCTCTTCTTTATAAGGAAGGGCATCTTGTACGTGCGGTCACGCGTGGTGATGGCACTAAAGGAGATGATGTTACCCGCAATATCAGGACAATTCCATCCATCCCTGAGACACTTTACGGAACAGTCCCTGCACTCCTCGAACTCCGTGGAGAGATCTATTTGCCAAAGAAAATTTTTGCTCGCCTCAATGAAGAACGCGATGAGGAAGGGCTCCCAGCTTTTGCTAATCCTCGCAATGCGGCTGCTGGTTCGCTAAAGCAATTAGATCCTTCGATTGTCAAAGAACGTCATCTTTCAGCGATTTTTTATGGTTATGGTGCTTATGAAGGGGCTGTTCCTGAAACACAGCATGAGTTTGTACAGCAGCTCAAAGAATGGAAGGTACCAACCAATGAAAAACTCTGGCAAGCAGAGACCACAGAAGAAGCTCTCCATGCCATTCGAGAGCTTGGCAAAATTCGCCATGACTATATTTTTGAAACTGATGGAGCTGTTCTAAAAGTCGATCGACTAGCCCAACGAGATCTTCTTGGTTCTACCAGTAAGGCCCCACGCTGGGCTATTGCCTTTAAATATGAACCAGAACAGGCTGAAACACAACTTCTTGATATTACGGTACAAGTGGGACGTTCTGGCGTTCTAACCCCTGTGGCAGAATTAAAATCTGTCTTGGTAGCGGGTAGTACCGTCTCACGCGCTACATTACATAATGAGGAAGAAATCGAACGTAAGGATCTCCGTATTGGAGATCATGTGCTCATTGAAAAAGCTGGCGAAGTCATCCCTGCGGTTGTAGCTGTTTTAAAAGAACGTCGTAATGGATCAGAAAAAAAATTCCAAATGCCCACACAATGCCCTGCTTGTCATTCTCCTGTTATAAAAAGGGAGGGAGAGGTGGCTCTTCGTTGCACGAACAACCAATGTCCTGCGCAACTACGCCGACGCATCGAATATTTCGCAAGCCGTAGAGCTATGGATATAGCAGGCCTTGGAGAAGCAGTTGTCACACAACTCGTCGAAGCAGGCCTTCTTCATCATGTCGCTGATTTGTACATACTTTCCGCTGAAAAGCTCTTGCCTCTTGAGCGTATGGGGGAAAAAAGCGTTGAAAATCTTTTGAAAGCCATTGATCAGAGTCGTCATCACCCGCTATGGCGCCTTTTAGCAGGCCTTGGAATACCTCATGTCGGAGTCACTGGCGCACGGACTTTAGCAGAAACTTTCGGAACGATGGAACAGCTTCAAGCTGCTTCTATAGAGGAACTCTGTGCTGTAGAAGATATTGGCGAGATCATGGCTACTAGCATTCATGAATGGTTATGCCAACCAGCCTCCATCACCCTTTTAGAACATCTCAAAAAAACAGGAGTTAATTTTGGCGAAGAGGATCAAAAAATCACCACGAACACAGGCCCTCTCAAAGGAACCATCTGGGTTCTCACAGGAACTTTGAGTCTACCTCGAGAAGAAGTTGCGGCCCTTATTCGACAAGCTGGAGGAAAGGTCTCTTCGAGTATCAGCGGAAAAACAACCTATCTACTTGCAGGAGAAGAGGCTGGTAGTAAGTTAGAACGAGCTAAAAAACTTGGTGTCGCCGTCATTGATGAAGCAGAATTTCAGAGACTACTTCTATACTAAGAAAAGAAAATAATTCACAAGGATGAAAGGGATGGAAGGGATAACAGAGGGGAAAATAAAGAAAACAAATCATCAGAGCTCTTATCAAATTATTCTAAGAGTTTAATATCTTGTTGTGCTTACTCAATTGTTGCTATCCCTTCCATCGCATTCGTTCTTGTGACTTCATTAGCTCCTCTCTCTATTTTAATATACGGCAAGGAATGCAGACGATAAGAAGAGTAACTAGTAATGAGTAACGAGTGGCGAGTAAATCGGAATAAAATCAGTATTTCGGAATTCATATTTTGACAGAGTGTGTTTTAAAAGAAAATTAGCTCAGAAAATTATCTCCTTCGGCTCGTTACCCGTTACTCGTTACTCTTTACTTGCCTTCGTTCATCCCTTTCATCCCTTCCATCCCTGTTAATTTCTTTTTTCAGGCATGTTGGCAGTTACCCGCGCGCGTTTTCAGCCAGCACCATAAAGTCTTCCAAGGTACAACTATTACTACCACTAATAGGAAGTATGATAGGCTCTCCATTATAGCTCACTTGGACATAGTAGTTTGCATTACCACGATCAAACAGCGAAATATTCAAGTGAGATGCATATTGAGGAACTTCATTAAGAGGAGCTCCAAGAGCACTCATTTGAGCTAAGAGAGTACTATCATGCGCTGAGAAGAGCACATATTTCAAAGGCGTTGCCTGTTCTTTTGCAGTTTGTAAATGGCCTGCTATCGTCCTCAAGAGTTCTCCTCCTGTAATTTTTCCTATCGTTGGGTTTTTAAAGGCCTCAATAAAAATCCAATCCCCTGCTTCAATAATCGTTTTCACATCTTCTGAAGAGAGGTCTTTTGGTAAAGATAACTGATGGCTTTGATCAATTGATAAGCTATCGCCTAAAGAATGAAGTTGATAAAAATGAGTTATTGGAATCCCTGTTGCTTTACTCCATGCATCAAACTTAGGCTGTAAGTTTGCCAATTTTTCTTGGCACTCTTTGGTAGGATAAACATAACGAGCTAATAGATCTTCAAAATGATAATAAGCATTATCAGGAATAAGTAATACCTCTTCTTCCTTAGGAACAGTATGAATGGGTAGTGGCTGATAAGCATAAGGAAGGGCTGGTTCATCAGAATTGGTCATACGAGGGCCAACACCTGGAGGTTCTAACCCCATAAGAAATGCATCAGCACTCATAAGCGTGCGATCAAAATCACTAGAGCGAGCAAAAATACTACTTGGTTCATATTGATCAGCTAGCAAATGATAGCGGTCAACATACAGAGATCGAAGTCTTTCTCCTAAACGATATTCTTGGCGCATCCCAAGAGCCGTAAGTTTTCCATACCCTTCAGGCCATTCATGAGGAGCTGTAGGAATATCAGCTGTTGGCGTTCTATCACCATGTCTAATGACATCAATCGCAAAGAGAAGTTTCCCCTCTGCTTCGGTATGCTTTTTATTCGTACTAAGAGAAGCCTTTTCTATTAAAGAATTACTCGCTCCAGGAAGAGAATTGATAACCTCCGTTGCTTGTAAAAAACAACACGTGCTTAATGAAAAAAGAAGAAATGCCTTAAGTATTTTTTTTTGCATAGGAAAATGTAAGAGAGAAAAGAAAATAGTCAACTGAAAGGTGCTACCAACGTCATTTTATTTCTGCAAAATAAAATGACGTTGATAAAATTGGCAGTACTTGCAATTTGAGTCTTCGATTACATGTTACCCCTATTTTACCAACGTCACTTTATTCTAGAAGGAGTCTTCGAAGAAGCGGGTGTCGGTGTTGGTGTTGAAGGCGTTTTACTCTCCATAGCTATTAATTCGGAAACGGTTACAAAGTGATATCCCTTGGCCTTTAAAGCATCGAGGGTAGCTGGCATCGCCTCAATAGTTCCCGGATGAATATCATGAGAAAGAATAATTGAACCAGGACGTGCTCCTGCAAGAATACGTTGAGAAACAATAGATGCTCCTGGACGTTTCCAATCGTTAGGATCCACAGACCACATGATTACCTTCATTCCATATTGCTGCTCAATAAGGCGTGTGAGGCGCGGATTAATAGCTCCATAAGGAGGACGAAGAAGCGTTGGTCTTTTTCCTGTAGCTTGAGCAATCGCCTCGGAAGTTTTATTGAGCTGCTCTCGAACTCCTTCGTCAGAAAGTTTAGGTAAGGATGGATGACTCCAACTATGGTTACCGATTTCGTGCCCTTCGGCAGCAACACGCGCTACAATTTCAGGATATTGTTGTGCATTTTCGCCAATCATGAAGAAGGTCACTTTAATTCCACGTTCTTTAAGAATGTCTAAAAGGCGAGGTGTCAGTGCTGCGCTAGGACCATCATCAAAAGTCATGGCAATGTAGGGCCCATCAACGTGAACAGAACTATAAGTTCGAATCCCATCTTTGGAGGAAGTCGCTACTGGCATCTGCATACCAGAAGCTTCTCCTGGTTGAGACGTGGTCTCTTGGGCCTTTGGAGTCGTTGCAGTAGTTGAAGCAGAAGTAACTGCAGATGGTGTCAAAGATTCTACGGCTGGAGTTTTTACAACAGGAGAGGAAGACGGAGCCTCTTGCATATTTTCTGCTACGGCAATGGGTATTAAGTTAGTTATAACAAGCAAAGTTATTGCCAAACCAATGATCTGGGTCGTTAGTTGGGAGGATAAAATTCTCAATTTGTTATTCATAGTTTTTCGTAACTACCACCGTCTATGAAGACGTTGGTTGTGTTTAATGGTTTAAATGTTTAGGGGTTT
>DATEBV010000190.1:0-8753 GCA_035287205.1 Chthoniobacterales bacterium
CAGCACGAGTCACTTCATGGAATCCTACTTCCTTCAAACGATCAAGTGTCTCAACGGTACGCTGTTGACCAACGGCTTTATAACAACGCCAAATAATATCACCAAGTTGCTTCTTACCAGCTACTTTGTTGTAGAATCCAAGCTCTAATGGCCAGATTTCATTAAAGACAACACGACCTGCCGTTGTTTCAAGGACAGTAAGTTCATCATTTCCATAAACTGTAGCGACACCCTTATTTGGATTCTGAAAACGAATACGAGTATGAACTTTAATAGAACCTTCACTCAAAGCCATTTCAACCTCACTTGCATGAGCAAAAAGAGGGAGACGGACTTCTTTCTCTCCTTTAACCATACGAGGTGATTGAGTCAAATAATAACATCCAAGTGGAATATCTTGCGATGGATTGGTAATAGGCTTACCACTCGATGGCGAAAAGATATTGTTAGGTGCCAACATCAATGTCCGAGCTTCCAACTGAGCTTCTACAGAAAGTGGTACGTGCACAGCCATTTGATCACCATCAAAGTCAGCATTGTAAGCCGTACAAACTAACGGATGAATACGAATAGCCTCTCCTTCAATTAAAATTGGCTCAAAAGCCTGAATTGATAATCGGTGCAAAGTAGGCGCACGATTCAGCATAATAGCATGACCTCGCGTTACTTCTTCAAGAATATCCCAAACCTCAGGCGTCTGACGTTCAATAAGCTTCTTAGCACTACGAACAGTATGAACATAACCAAGCTCTTTGAGACGACGGATAATAAATGGTTCAAAAAGAACAAGTGCCATCTTCTTAGGAAGACCACACTGATTGAGTTTAAGCTCTGGTCCAATGACAATAACAGAACGACCTGAATAATCAACACGCTTACCAAGCAAGTTTTGGCGGAAACGTCCACCCTTACCCTTAAGCATATCGCTCAATGACTTGAGAGGACGATTAGCTGCTCCTGTTACGGGACGACCATGGCGTCCATTATCGAAGAGAGCATCGACTGATTCTTGAAGCATCCGCTTTTCATTGCGAATAATAACCTCAGGTGTTTTTAGCTGAAGTAGTGTCTTAAGACGATTATTACGATTAATCACACGACGATAAAGATCATTGAGATCAGAGGTCGCAAATCGTCCTCCCTCAAGAGGAACTAATGGACGCAAATCGGGAGGAATAACAGGAAGAACATTGAGAATCATCCACTCAGGACGTGTCTTAGAGTTCATGAAGCCTTGAACAAGCTTCATACGTTTAGAAAGCTTCTTACGAATCTGCTTGCTCTTAGTCTGACTCATCTGTTTCTCAATAAGATCTTGTTCTTTTTTGAGATCCATCAATTCCAGCAGTTTCTGAATCGCCTCGGCACCCATAGCATAGGTAAAATCCTCGCCATATTGATCTTCAGCATCACGGAGTTCACTCTCAGTCAGAAGTTGTCCTTTTTCAAAAGGAGTCTTACCTGGATCAATAACTACATAATCTTCATAGTAAATAATGCGTTCGAGCTGACGACCTGTCATGTCCAGCATGAGACCAATACGCGAGGGCATGCACTTGTAGAACCAAATATGAGTTACAGGAACAGCAAGATCAATATGTCCCATGCGTTCGCGTCGAACACGACTTAAAGTCACCTCCACACCACAACGATCACAAACAACATTCTTATGCTTAATTCGTTTATATTTTCCGCAAGAGCATTCCCAATCACGAGTCGGGCCAAAAATACGCTCACAGAAAAGCCCTCCTTTTTCAGGCTTAAAAGTTCGATAATTAATCGTTTCAGGATTTTTTACCTCACCTTTACTCCAGGATCGCATGATTTCAGGCGACGCTGTAGTAATTTGCACCTCATCAAAGGTTGTATCGTTGGGACTTCCGAGCAAATCAGTTATTTCTTGTTCAATCATAGCGAGCTTCTAGTGTGTCTGTGGTGACAATAAATTGATGAATAGTTTATTAAACAACATCCATAAGGGGAAGAGGAGCGTCTTTTCCTCTTACATTAACATTAAGACAAAGACCCTGCATTTCTTTAATGAGAACATTAAAGGACTCAGGGATTCCTGCTTCAAGGGAATTATCTCCCTTCACAATACTTTCATAAATACGAGTACGTCCTTGGACATCATCTGACTTAACAGTTAACAATTCTTGAAGTGTGTAGGCAGCACCATAAGCTTGCAGAGCCCAGACTTCCATCTCACCAAAACGTTGACCTCCGTATTGAGCTTTACCACCCAATGGTTGCTGGGTCACCAATGAATAAGGACCAACAGCGCGAGCGTGAATTTTATCGGCAACAAGATGTCCAAGTTTGAGCATATAGATGATACCGACAACAACTTCTTGATCAAAAGCCTCGCCTGTAAGACCATTATAAAGTTTTGTCTTTCCATTTTCTTGGATCCAAGAAAAATCTTTCTTTTTGCTAGCTTCCTTAAGATAACCGCGTATGCGTTCTTCAGAAATACCATCAAAAACAGGTGTCGCAACTTTAAACCCTAAGGCTTTAGCAGCAATACCAAGGTGAGTTTCAAGCACCTGTCCAACGTTCATACGACTTGGAACACCAAGAGGATTGAGAACAATATCAACAGGAGTTCCATCGGCAAGATAAGGCATATCCTCTTCAGGAACAATTTTAGCAACAACACCTTTATTACCATGGCGTCCTGCCATCTTATCTCCAACACTTAACTTTCGTTTGCTTGCGATGTAAACTTTGACCTGCTTAATAATGCCAGGATCAACATCATCACCACTTTCAATACGACCGAGATTTTCATCCCGTTCATTCTGAAGATCGGCAAAACGATGTTCAAATTGCCCAATAATTTCACGGATCTTATTGCGAATTGGACTAGGTTCTATCTCTACATGTTCATAGACTCCAGCAAGCTTACGTAAGAGCATTTTAGTAATCTTGCGATTCGCGGGAATGATAATTTCTCCACTCTGCCCATTAACAACATCTAACGGAATTTTTTCGCCTAAAAGAACATTAGAAAGAGCTTCGGTAAGCTGTTCATGAAGTTCCTCTTTCCTTTTCTTATGGTCTTCTTGAATAAGTTTCAGCTGTCGTTTGGCCTCAATAGGCGTAATCTTCAACTTAGTAACTTCTTTCTTAGAAGAAACACGGACATCCATAACAATACCATAAGTTCCGGAAGGAACTGTCAATGAAGTATCACGAACATCAGCTGCTTTCTCACCAAAAATTGCACGTAGAAGACGCTCTTCAGGAGCCAACTCAGTTTCACTCTTTGGTGTAATTTTCCCGACAAGAATATCGCCAGGTTTAACCTCAGCACCAATACGAATAACTCCATCAGGACCAAGATTCTGAAGCGTTTCCTCGCTAATATTAGGAATATCACGAGTAATTTCCTCAGGCCCAAGCTTCGTATCACGCGCTCCTATTTCAAATTCATCGATGTGGATAGAAGTATAAATATCCTCTTTTACCACACGCTCAGAAATCATAATAGCATCCTCGAAATTATAACCATTCCAAGGCATAAAGGCCACAAGCATATTGCGACCCAGCGCTAATTCACCATCTTCCGTATTAGGACCATCTGCTAAGACATCTCCTACTTTAACAGCTTGACCTTTTTTAACAATAGGCCGTTGGTTAATACAGGTACTACTATTAGAACGCATGAACTTTCGGAGTTCATAGAGGTAAAGACCATTTTCTGGATCATGTTTGATTTTCTTTTTACCTTCAGGAAGCATTCCATTCTTCGTAATAATAATACGACGCGCATCGACGGAAGCCACCTTTCCATTATTTTCAGCAAGAATTACTGCTTTAGAATCACGAGCTACACGTCCTTCGAGACCAGTACCAATAATTGGTGATTCTGAAACTAAAAGAGGAACTCCTTGCCGTTGCATGTTAGAACCCATGAGTGCACGGTTTGCATCATCATGTTCTAAGAACGGAATAAGACCTGCAGCTACCGAAACTAATTGTTTCGGTGAAACATCCATGTATTCAATTTTCTCAGGTTCTACCTCTACGGAATCGCCACGATAACGTGCAGAAACCGTCTCATTGAGATATTTTCCTTTAGCATCAATGGCAGCATTAGCCTGAGCAACATAGAAATTTTCATCCTGATCTGCTGAGAGATAAGCAATTTCATTTGTTACAACTCCTTTGGTAACTTTACGATAAGGAGTTTCAATAAACCCAAAGTCGTTAATACGGGCAAAGGTACTCAAAGAACTAATCAACCCAATATTAGGACCTTCAGGAGTCTCAATAGGACAAATACGACCGTAATGAGAAGGATGCACATCGCGAACTTCAAATCCTGCGCGATCACGACTCAATCCTCCAGGACCGAGAGCAGAAAGACGCCGCTTGTGCGTTAATTCTGAAAGAGGATTAGTTTGATCCATGAACTGACTTAACTGAGAACGTCCAAAGAAGTCACGCACTACAGCACTTAACGATTTCGGATTGATCAGCTTCTGCGGAGTAATATGATCCACTGCAGGATCATAAAGAGCCATTCGCTCACGCACCAAACGTTCGGTCCTAGAGAGACCAACGCGGCATTGATTTGCTAAAAGCTCACCTACAGTACGTACACGACGACTTCCAAGATGATCAATATCATCAATAGTTCCCTCTCCACGACGAAGTTTTAGTAAATAGCGAACTGCTTCTACAATATCCTCTTTACAGAGCAGACGTTGTTCATTAGCTGTCTTAAGACCTAATTTTTGCTGGATTCTATGACGCCCAACACGCCCTAAGTCGTAACGCTTAGGATCAAAAAAGAGCCTCTTGAGCATGCTCCTCGCATTTTGAACTGTTGGAGGATCCCCAGGGCGAAGTTTGCGATAGATGTCTTTAAGAGCTTCATCTTCATCGTGAGCAGGATCTCGCTTTAAAGATTTAATAATCGTATCATCATCTTTGATATCAACTACTTTTACAACAGTTACCTTAGCCTCTATGAGGGCACGCACAATAGCTAGTGTGAGTGGTTCATAAGCGTGAGCAATAGTCACATCATCTTCAACATAATCCTGAAGAAGAATCTTTGTACTAATAGTCTCCTCATTGAGCTTGTTGGTTAATTTAAGATTCTCAATATTATAGTACAGTCCAGCAACTTCTTCATCAGAAGGATACCCAAGAGCACGCAAGAACGTTGTAACTAAAAATTTACGCCGACGCTTACGTCGATCAAGATAGACATATAGGAGATCATTCGTATCAAACTGAACTTCAATCCAAGAGCCACGATCAGGAATAATGCGAAATCCTTGAAGTAGTTTTCCGTTAAGATGGATATCAGTTTCAAAGCTAATTCCAGGAGAACGATGAAGCTGACTGACTACTACACGCTCAGCGCCATTAATAATAAAGGTGCCTTGAGGTGTCATGAGAGGAATTTCTCCCATATAAACTTTTTCCTCTTTAGTCGCTTTTTCGTCTTTATAACGAAAAGTTACATAGAGGGGAGCGCTGTATGTTGCTCCTTCTAGCTGTGATTCAACGGGACCTACTTTTGGCTCATCAAGATGATAGTTTACAAAATCGAGGTTTGATTTTTCTTCAAATCCATAAATTGGAAAAAACTCACGAAAAACAGCCTGCAATCCAACATTGCGACGCTTTGATGGATCGATACCTTTTTGAAAAAATTCCTCGTATGACTTAATTTGTAGTTCAATTAAGTTAGGAGGATTAATAACCTCATTGAGTTTTCCAAAATAGATGCGTTCAGACATAGATCAAATAAAAGTTCGTAGTTGGTAGTTCGTAGTTCGCAGAGACGTTATCTGGCATTGCCAACAACGCCAGTTCGTAATTCGTAATCGTAATTCTTAGAGTTTCAGAACAAGACCACATGGGGAACTCAAAATTAATAAATTATCATTAATTTTGAGATCAGTTTGTAATTAACAATTCGTAGTTTAAAGCTCCTCAATGGTTATTGTTAAATAATGCCACTGCGAACTGCCAACTACGAACTACGAACTGTAATTACTAAAGTAATCAGCTAAGCAATTACTTTATTTCAACTTTAGCTCCAGCTGCTTCGATTTTCTTTTTAATTTCTTCGGCTTCTTCTTTAGTAGCACCTTCTTTGATAGGTTTTGGAGCGCTCTCTACAAGTGCTTTAGCTTCTGCAAGGCCAAGACCTGAAACAGCAGCACGAACTTCTTTAATAACACCAATCTTATTGCTTCCAATTTCGGTGAGAACTACTGTGAAAGAAGTCTTTTCTTCAGGAGCAGCAGCGGCAGCAGCGCCACCTGCGGCAACAACAGCAACAGGAGCAGCAGCACTGACTCCCCATTTTTCTTCAAGGGATTTAACGAGTTCAGCGATCTGAAGGACGGTAAGATTGCTGAGTTGATCTACGATAGCTTGATTATCTGACATGGTGTTTGGTATACTGTGATGATGTCGCATTCTGAAGCCTCAGAATATTTGAGGTTGGCAGCTGCCAGCCCGACATAACATCGTGTTTATTTTGAGGCCGCTAAGCGACCGTTGAAGTTGAAAGTTGAAATTGAAGCAAAAATTTACCCGTGGTGATAACTACAGTTTTTTGTGAATAATAGCCGATTGGAATCTAAAAACTAGATGTGACAAAGCAACGCCTAAGCAGCAAGTTTTGCTGATAGAAGACGTGCTAAGCTTGTTCCAGGCTCAGCAAGCGTACGTACAAGCTTCGTTCCTGGTGCCATGAGAACCCCTAGAAGTTGAGCTTGAAGAGCTTCTTTAGAAGGAAGCGCTGCTAATTCCATAATCTGATCAACAGAGAGAATCTCGTTATCAAGAATACCAGCACGTAATACTGGCTTGGTAAATTCTGCAGCAAAAGTTTTAAGAGCTTTAGCCGCAGCGCAAATATCACGCTCTCCTATAACAATAGCAGTTTGTCCCGTAAGATGCTCAGCAAGCGAAGCAACACCTGCATCTTTCATAGAACGCTTGAGAAAGCTATTCTTAACAACGGAGCATGAAGCTCCTGCAGTCGCAAGGCGCTGGCGCAGTTCGCTGAAATGCAAGACATTCATTCCTCCATATTCAATAAGAATAAGATAGGGAGATGCTTGTACTTTTAATGTTAAATCATCAACAATCGTAGATTTTTCTGGTCTCATAGCAGGGTATTATCTGGCTGAATTATCTGGCTTGTTTGAGAAAAGGTGCGGCATCAATTCTGATACCAGGAAGCATCGTGGCTGCCAAGGTAATTGTTTCCACAAAGGAACCTTTGGCTGTTGGAGGACGCGCTTTAATGACCGCTTCAATAACTGCAGCCGCATTATTTACAAGATGATCGTGAGGAAAAGCAAACTTTCCAACAGGAATGGCAACATTCGCATTTTTGTCAAGTTTAAACTCAACACGTCCAGCCTTAACTTCTCGCACAGCTTGAGCTGTATCATCACTAACTGTACCTGTCTTTGGATTCGGCATGAGTCCACGAGGACCAAGAACTTTACCAAGCTTTCTTACTTCTACCATCGCAGCTGGAGTCGCAATAGCGACATCAAAATCTGAAAATCCACCTTGACATTTCTTAATCATTTCTTCGAAACCAACATGCTCAGCACCAGCTTCAAGCGCTGCAGTTGCTGCAACACCGGTCGCAAAAACAAGAACACGAACATTCTTACCACTTCCATGAGGAAGAGGGCATGTGCCACGTACCATCTGATCGCTCTGCCTAGGATCGACACCTAGCCGTATAGATAGAGTAACCGTCTGATTGAATTTTGTTGGAGGCATTGATTGGAGAAGAGCAAGCCCTTCTGCCAATGGATACTTTTTACTGCTTTCAACGAGTGTTGCAGCAGCGCGATAACGTTTACTCTGTTTTTTAGCCATAGTGGAGGCAGTATTATCGATCGCAGATTTTTAATCGTAGATCTCCTGCAATGTAATTATTCGGCCAACAGGCCAAATAATAGTTTAAGTTACTAGTTTAAGTTTAAATTGATTTGTTATTGTTCGATTTCTATACCCATTTGACGAGCAGTACCACAGAGGGTTCGGAAAGCAGCTTCCTCTGACTTAGCATTCATATCTTGAATCTTGATTTTAACCACATCCATAACCTGCTTCTTCGTAAGCTTAGCAACTTTCACCTTATTGGGTTCTTTAGAACCAGCAGCAATACCGGCTGCTTTTTTAAGCAATATCCCAGCAGGCGGATTTTTTGTAATGAAAGTAAAGCTCTTGTCTTTATAAACAGTAATGACCACTGGTAAAATATCACCTGCCTGTTTTTGAGTTGCAGCATTGAACTCTTTACAGAAGGCCATAATATTCACACCCTGTTGACCCAAAGCAGGACCGACAGGAGGAGCTGGATTAGCAGCCCCAGCTGGGATCTGCAGTTTAATAGTAGCTACGATTTCTTTAGCCATGGAGCTTGCGTTTCTTAAAAGGTTCAAAAACTTTTGCCATATTCTGGCGAAAAGGAGGTGTAAACTAAACCATCTTGAGCATCATTAGCAAGAACTTTTTTTAAAATTTGAAAAATAATGTAGACGTTCGTAAAAACACTCCCAATATTCATATATATTCGACTAACCCATCATTTGAATTTTCAGCAATTATTCACGATAGGCCTTAAGGCCTATCTAAGTGACTTAACTTGGGAGGGGTTTGCATCCCCTCCCAAGTTGCTTCGGTTAAACCCCGGCCTTCAGGCCGGGGTATTCAACCTCCGCACCGGCCTGAAGGCCGGGGTTTTAACCATG
>DATEBV010000191.1:0-27715 GCA_035287205.1 Chthoniobacterales bacterium
AGAAACCTTTTAATGGACTTGATTGTATTCAATTAAAACAAAATTTTTATTTTTCCACATAATGTTGTACCGCTTTTTTGATTCGATTGATTAAATTTCAATACCCTTTTGTAAAAAAATTATCGAATTTATATAGAAATCCTTTGTGTTTCCTTGTGTTCTTTTGTGGCTATTTTCTTCCTTCTTCCTATGACTTCAGTTCATCTTGAGCTCACCTCTTTTCTGTGCTCTGATCTATGAGTGCTTCCTACGACCCATTTCTTCTCCTGAATCTTCCGCGACGTCCTTTAGTTGATATGGATCAACTTGATCAGAATTTCCGTCGTCTTGCAGCTGTATATCATCCTGATAAAAGCGACTCCAGTACCGATGCGACGAAACCATTCGCAGCTGAAGGTGACTTTGAAGACAAGTTCTTACAACTCCAAGAAGCGGCTACCTTACTGCGTAATCTCTCAACACGCCTTCGTTATTTAGGTGATAATTCTTCCGAAACATCTCACTCCTTTCCCTTAGAGGCCGCTGATTTTTTTTCATTGGTTAATGCAACTTTACGTCAAGCGCATGATCTTACTTCGCGCTACCATGCTACTCAAGGAACCTTAGCCAAGGCTCTTCTGATGCAAGAACTACTTCTCTCTAAACAGGAACTTGAAAAAACTCAACGCTTGCTTGATTCCTGGCAAGAGTCTTTAAACACCCAACTCCGAGAGCTTGATGAACAATGGCCCAACGTGGACAACTCAAAACTTCTCGATCTCGCCACAAGCTTTTCTTTCGCGTCGCGATGGGATCAACAACTAAAGGATGCCTTGCTAAATAATAAAACAGTTTTTAGTTCTTAGTTCAGCTTAAACTTAAATCCTTAACTTAAACTTATATGCTAGTTTTGTGACTGCTAACATTTCTCAAACAGGAAGAAATTCACCACAAAGAACACAAAGGATTACACAAAGAACACAAAAAAAGAAAAAAGAATTTTTATAAAAATTCTTTAACATGTTAAGAATTCAAGAAGATTAGCGCTCGTATAATATAGCGCATTAATCATGACCACTATAAAGATTGTTGCATTCTCCCTTTAAAACCAGGTTTGCATTCACAATTCCTCACTTTAAAATTTTTTATAAAAAATTTTATCTATCTGCTCTTTGTGTATCTATGTGTTCCTTGTGGTGAATTTCTGCCAATTACGACGACGTTTTTATTTCTGTTTACCGCTAAAAATAACTTTGGGATGGAATAATTCTGGCATTAAATCAAACCTTCAATTTATAAAGATTTTCACCACGCCAGCCCTTAAGGCCTATCGTAAATAATTGCTAAAACGAATTATTTACTGAAGCGACTGCGAAAACAAAAAAACTCGACTCAATAAGAATATCGTTTCGCTTCTCACCTAGTCACGAAGTGACCAAAAATTAACTTAAACTTATAACTTAAACTTACATTCGGCCTGTTGGCCGAATAGTTATCTCATGATTGCCGGCATCGACTTAGGAACAACACACTCACTCATTGGTGTCTATGACTCAGGATTTCCAACCTTACTAGCTGACAATGAAGGATCGCGAATCACTCCTTCTGTTGTCTATTATCCAGAGCATGGCATTCCTCTTGTGGGACGCGCAGCCGAGCGACAACAGCTCCTCGACCCTGAGCGCACCATCACTTCAGTCAAACGTTTGATGGGGCGTCGTAAAGACGATCCTGAATGCAAAAATTGGAATTGTATTGAAGGCCTTTCTAACGGATCTATTTCCATTACTCTTGGAAAAAAGAAGGTCTCACCGGAAGAAGTTTCTGCAGAAATTCTTAAAGAACTAAAAAAGATTGCTGAAGGCCGCCTAGGAACCCCTCTCTCACGTGCAGTCATCACTGTTCCAGCTTATTTTAATGATGCTCAACGTATAGCCACACGAAAGGCGGGCGAAATCGCAGGTTTTACTGTTGAGAGAATCATCAGCGAACCAACTGCTGCTGCATTAGCTTATGGATTAGATAAACTCCATGATCAGGCCAAGATTGCTGTCTACGATCTCGGAGGAGGAACCTTTGATCTTTCTATCTTACAACTAGATCATGGTATTTTTCAGGTACTTTCCACACATGGCGATACCCACCTTGGCGGTGATGATATCGATCGTGCTCTTGCAGAATTTCTCTTAAAAAAATCAAGTTCAGAAATAAAAAAACCCTCACTCTCTCATAAACATCCAGTTAATCCATCCGGAGAATATCCTAGTGGAGCAACTAATGATCAGAGTGTTTCTAATTCTGCCTGCAGCAGCAAGTCTTCACTTCCATCTTCCATCTCCTATCTTCCATCTCCTGCCGTAACACCGGCATCTCCAGCCTATAGCCTACAGCCTACAGCCTCTATTCTTCCTGCAGGCCGAATAGTTACGCTTTCTTCCATCGCAAAAAACCGCCTTCATCAAGCCGCCCGCAAGGCCAAAGAAGAACTCTCCTCTTCAGAATCAACCATCGTTCGCCTGCCCTTCTTACAGGAAGAAATAAGCATAGAAGTTTCTCTTACACGACAAGAACTTGAAGCGATCGCTTACCCGATTATCCAACGCACATATTCTCTCTGCCTGCGAGCCCTTGCAGATGCCAAGCTCAAAGCAAGCGATCTTGATGAAATCATCTTAGTTGGAGGCTCTACGAGGATGCCTTTAGTTCGCACCTTCGTTCAATAACTCTTTGGCAAGACTCCCAATCTTAGTCAACACCCTGATGAGGCTGTAGCGTTAGGAGCCGTCTTACAAGGAGCCCTTCTCGAAGGAAACCTCCCTCACGTCACTCTTCTTGATATCACTCCTCTCTCCCTCGGCATTGAAACCTTTGGTGGGCTTATGAATGTTATCATTCCTCGCAACACTACTATTCCTACTAAAGCAGGAGAGATGTTCACGAATGCCGTAGCCGGTCAAAGTGCTATGCGCATTACCCTCCTCCAAGGAGAACGAGAATTAGCAGCTGACAATTGGAAACTAGGAGAATTAGAAATCGCCTTTCCCCCAGCACCCAAAGGAGCAGCTCGCGTTGGCGTCCAATTTGAAATCGATGCTGATGGCCTCCTGCATGTTCTTGCTAGAGATATTGCCTCAGGAAAGGAAAAACTTCTTGAAGTTCGTAATGCCATCGAGATTTCTGATGAAGCAGTAGAAAGCATGCTTGCTGACTCACTCGAACATGCACTGGAAGATATGGATGCTCGTATTTTTACAGAAGCACGACTCAAAGCAGAAGAGATGTTACCAGCTGTTGAGAAAGCCTTAACTCAACTTCTAGATGAAATCCCCAGTGAAATCCAAGCGCTCATTCGTTCTCTTGCCAACAACGTTAAAGCCGCGCTTCAATCTCAAGCAACAACTCAGCTTAAAAAAGCCCTTCAAGAACTTGATGAGGCTACTCAACCCTTAGCGACACTTTTAGTGGAACGAGCATTGAACCTAAAAGCGTAACTACTAAAGTAGTTACTACTGTTCTTAGTTGCTAGTTGTTAGTACTGGAGTAAAAAAGAACACCATATCATGATAGTGTGCAGTCTCCCATGATCGACAAGCAACTTTAGCCTGAAATTTAATGAGTTGAATAACTGTAAGTTCAATTTGAACTGAAGTTTTTCTGAACCGGATGGGGATCTCGAATCTTAACCAATAGAATTTTTTATTATTGAAGTGATCTGAAAATGCAAACTTTCCTTCTTGACATAAAGAACACAAAAGTGTACCATTTGTGCCATGAGTAAAACCGCCATTCTTCGAGCCCGTGTTAATTCTGAAAGAAAAAAAGTTGCTGAAGAAATTTTCTCTACGCTTGGCCTCTCCATTGCTGATGCTATTGATGTTTTCTTCAGTCAAGTTTGTATTCATAAAAGTATTCCTTTTCCTCTAACAACACGTCCTCATCTTGATCTCTCTAATGCTACTCAAGAAGAGATTGAACATCGCTATGCAGATCGCATTCCCAATAAAATCACACAGCGTGCACTTACTGAAAAGTCTTCTATGCGAGGTTATAAATCTCCTTCTGAAGTTTTAAAGGCTCTTAATGCCTAAAATAACTTATGAAGTTTATTGTATTCACCAGCCAATTCAAGCGTGACTACAAGAAACGCCAAAGAGAAAAAGGAATCAATGAGCTTTTAGATGATACCCTTGATAAAATCTCTTCAGGAACTGTTTTATCTATAAAATTTCGTGACCATCCACTAAAAGGGAATTATTTTGGTTGCCGAGAATGCCATCTCAAACCTGATCTACTCTTAATTTATACAGTTACTGACACAGAACTCCATTTAATTCGTTTAGGGAGTCATTCTGACTTATTCAGTTAAAACTGATTATCTTACCAAAATCTCACAAAGCTTATTCTGCTTCTTCTTGTTCTTTTATCTTGGTTTGAGATTTGAACCCTGACTCCCATCCTGCCTCCCATCTCAGTTTGAGCTTACAGTTAGTCTATAGATTTTTTATTTTCCCTTGACTTGATATTTGAACCCTGACCCCAATTCCTGACCCCAATTCTGAAAATTTGATTAAGGACGTACCAATAGATTTAATCAATTATGGAATCTCGCAGGGATTTGAGTGGAATCCTGACCTCATTACCACTCAAAAGTTCATAGAACCATTCTTGCTCTAGGGCATTATACTCTGAAGACAATGCTTTCATAAGAATCAAAGAGGCCGCAGAAGCATCTCCTCCTCTCATCTTCTGACCAAATTGACAGTAAAAAGCAATGGATTCTCCAACAATCTTAGCTGCAGTTTGAAGCTTTGCTATAATATTAACATCCTCTGCAGCCGTCACTCCCGCAGCAGCAGCAAGACAACGGTTTTTTTGCTCTGAAAGTATAAGAATAGCCTCAGCGGCTTGCTCTAGGTCTAAAATATTGTTATTGATAGCATCAATTTGTGCTAACAAAATAGTTTTTGCCATTGCAGTTGCTATTTTTTCTTCTTCTGTATTTAAATTCTGATCATATTTCTCCCAAGCACGAGGCAAATAGTGGGTATAGGCGATGGCATCCTCTATGATATTCATTGCCTGGCTCAAAGCAACCAAGTGGTACAACTCGGAAGGCATTGTGGAAGCCAATACTTTTACTTGTTGATAGCGGGTTTCTTTTTTTTCTAAGGTGAAACATCCATTCCATTCCTCAACTACCCGTTTCCAAATAGCAATCTTATCAGCAAGATTGGGATATTTTTCTTGGAGCTCTTGAATTGTTTGTTGATGTTCTGCTTTGTAGACAGCTTGTTTTACTTCAGGTGATCTCAGAAATTGAAAAATGAGTCCTGAGGGGAGTCCCAAGATATGACTTCCTAAATTGCTAACTTGAGATGTAGCCTGGCCAGAAAGTTCTGTTGTAACTATTCGGCCAACAGGCCGAATAGAGGCTATAGGCTGTAGGCTGTAGGCTGTAGGAAGATCGATACACTGATTAAGATTTGAGGAATCACTCTGATGATTAGTTGATTCTCTGGCACATTTTTCCGATGGGTTAACCGAATATTTACGTTCTGTTGATGAAACCTGGTTCATAGTTTCGCTGGATATTCTTTCTTCTGCAGCGTGAGGTATTGTCTGAGCTGCATTAAGAAGCGAACGATGGTTAATAAATTCTTCTGCTCCGATAACCCAATAAAAAAGACGGACTCCTTCTGCTGCAATATATTCTAAACACTCCTCCATACCTGCTGGGGAAGCTTCCAGTCTCGATGACTGCAGAAAAGATAGTAAGAGTAGGATAAGAAAAAAACGGACCCCAAAGGGGTCAGTCCCAGTATTTCCGTATTTTAGTGCCATAGCCTTATTTTATATTTTTTTCTTTTTGCGCAATGATACTGCCAATGTCTCTACCCCTCCAGCTTTTAACTCTCGAGCAATCCATTTCAGCGGAAGTGTTGTTTGAGATCTGATTAATTGAGCAATTTCTATTTTGATAGGATCCGTACGAGATAGTGATGCTAGATCATCACCCCTTAATTTCAAGGCTTCTAATTTTTCTTTAATAAGCCTATGACCTTTAGCCTCCATCGTTTCATTCACTTCAGCAGCCAAGTGGCTTTCTCTTTTTGGAAAGGATGCAATCTTTTCGTACAATCGATCCATGAAATTTTGTGAGCCAAACTTCCAGCCGCGCCTAATAATCTTGTAAGAAACTTCGTTTCCAAGGCCTTCTTCAATGCATCGTCTCTCCATTAATTTTGAAAACTCTCTTCTTCCAGAAGCGTTATCCTCCACGATGCCATGTTCTCCAAGCAAACGATCGACTCGCAGCCAAGGAACTCGTTTGCAAGCAGGTTGCAAGTAATCACCAAAACTACTCCAGAGATAACTCTCCAATGGCTTCCCTGCTTCAAGAAGGTGCCCTCGCACGGGATTAAAATGCACATAGTCACACACCGTGCGCAAATAATAATTATCAGACTCATCAACAATTAGTGATTTGTAACGCCCTGCAAAAAGATGTCCTCGTTGTTGATGCCGTGCATTAAAGCGCTGCGTGTAGGTACTCAACATCCATCTCATACCATCAACAAGTGTTGGCTGTGGTGTCTCAATTACTAAATGAAAATGATTATTCATAAGACAGTAGGCATGCACTTGCCAACTTGCCTTAGCACATGCTTCTCCCAATGTTGCTAAAAATTTTCTTCGATCATGATCATCCACGAAAATAGGTTCGCCTCGATCTCCGCGATTCATTACATGGTAAATCGCACCTTCATATTCAATGCGTATTTGTCTTGGCATTCAGTGAACTTACCAGAATAGCATATCACTTTCCAGTCACATTTATTACTCTCAGCAAAAAAAAAGAGCCAACTCATTGCTGAAATTTTCTGCTATGGCACTAAAATACGGAAATACTGGGACTGACCCCTTTTTGACCCCTTTTTGACCCCTTTTTCGAATTTTTCAATGATATGAGGTACTAGGTATAAATAAAAATTCCGCTTCACTTTTTACGTTGTCACGAAGTGACTAAAAATCAACTTAAACTTTAAACTTCAACTTATATTCTCCCATTGGCCGAATATGTACGCCGCAGGCAAAAAATAAACCCTTTACTCTTTACTTTTCTAGTCATTTTTATGAATCCACGTTCTCTTACCCGTATCCTCGCCACCACACTCTGGGGCAATAGCATTGCCCTTTCCTGGGTCTGGGGTCTCGGTCTTTTCTTCTCGGTTCAGTTCACCGTCGATTTTGGACTTATAGGACTTCTGACTTTTGTCATTCTTAACTGCTGTGGTCTCTTCCTATTTGGTGCTATCACCGATCAGATTGCACGGAGAGGTCAAGGCTCTGAATCGTTAGCTAAGTTCTTTCAACAATGGTCAAGGCCATTTCGACTTGCCTTTTTTCTCTACCAACTTTTAGCAATCACCCTCACAATTTTTGCTCTCATTCGCTATGGATGGCAACCTCTCGGATTTCAGCCTAGCGCACTCTACTTGCCCTTAACAACGCTTGTCATCCTTGCCGCCAGTATTCTCTTTGGTGAAGAATTCAATATCCGAAGAATTAAATATAGCCATGGCGTTCTTTTCCTGATTCTGGCAGCCTCTGTTGGCATTATTCTCTCTCACCTTGGATCCCATTACTTCAATGGCATCAACTTCCCAAGCAGGCTCTCGACTAATAACCTTCATTTCTATGGTTATGTTGTTCCGATCTGCATCGGATTTCTGATAGGCCCCTGGCTTGATCTCCAACAATGGCAACGCGCCATTGAAATCCGTCGCGAAAATGTTTCCATCACCGCCTCTTATGCCATTGGGGCTATCATCTTTGGAGCTATTCTTCTTTTTCATGGAGTGCTTGCTCTCTGGGCTCTCTCAGGAGGCGCCAGTCAATTCATTCATGAAGGCATTGCTGGCTACACCTATTCTGAAGACCTCCTCACACGTGTCTTTGCTTCTAGAGCAACAGAAGCACCGTGGCTCTTTGGTGCTTACCTAACCTTCTTATCTCTCTGCATTCTAACCACCCTTGATAGTGCCTATATTGCTCTACGTTGGTTTCTTAAGAGTAACGCCAATCGTAGTAACCATCCGATCTTTTCCCTCATCCCTTCCTGGTTTCTTACCTCGCCAATTATTCCTTTTATCTTCTGCGGTATCGTGGCCATTGTCGCAGCTGCGGCCGGCCTTGAGTTGGAATATTTCATGGTTTTCTACGCCACCTTTTTTGTTGGCTATGAGGCACTCTCCATTGGACGTGCATTTATGAATGGAGCTGCCAACGTCATTCCTCAGGTCAAGATGTTCTGTATCGGCTCTCTTGCAGTAGTCATCTTTTCCTTTGGCTACTTCCTCCATCAGCCAATCTTTCAAATCTTAGGTTCTCTCATGCCACTAGCCTATGTTTTCTGGCTTATGCTCAAGCCAATGGCAGGTGAAGACTTTGCCTCAGGAACGGAGGATCTTGATCAACCTTCTGCTCAAGAAATAACTTCTGTTGGTCTTCCTGCTGTATCAACAACACTCATGGATATCCAACCCAATATTGTTGGTTCTCCACACTCTATTGCTGGCCATTTTGAAGAAAAATGGTTTGTTCATACTTTCATTGCCACCTACGCCGATACTAATTCTGTTGGCAACGTCTACTTCGGTATGTACGCCATGTGGGTTGGTAAAACACGAGAACTCTTCTTTAACCAGGTGATGCCGAAGTTTAATCTTCGTGAGACGCCTTACTACATCCTAACTCGCTCGTTTGAACATAAGTTTGTGAGGGAAACGCGGGAATTTGAAACGGTGAGCGTCCGTATCCGTGTTGCTGGCTACAACAGAAAATTCGTCACCCTAGAACACGAGATTATCGATTCCAACGGAAATCTTCTTGGCAAAGGAAGTCAAGGACTGCTCTTTGTCTCCTCCAGCGATTATAAAATGCTCGATATTCCACAAGATGTCGTCACCGCCTTCATGGCGCATACGTAGAGTTTGTGCGAAAGTGACTCGGTTTTGAAAATGGATTTTTATTTTTGCTTGGCACCTGGCTTAGCTACAGAGATGTAACGAGTAACGAGTAAAGGGTAACGAGTTTATTTTCTTGCCTGCGGCAATTGATTTAAAAAGTTGCTCACTATAACCAATCAATATAACTACCAAGGTAGATACCTTCGTAGTTGTTTAGGAGTTTATGAGGTGAGGAGTTTAGGGGATAAAATGAAGAAGCCATAGAAAACTTTTCCCTAAACCCCTAAACATTTAAACCATTAAACACTGCCAACGTCTTCATAGACGTTGGGAATTACGAGTATTTATATTTTCCATTTTTGAACTCTGAATCATCTCTAATAAAGGATCCGATGATTCAGGACGGGCTCTACATATAATGTCGATGAATTTTTTAGTGAAAACGATTTGGAAATGAAAAAAACATCATGAGTACTCAACCCAAATGTTCGGAGAATAAAGGAAACAACATATGAACATAATGAATAATAATATTACTACGATACTAACTTATGTGTTTCTTTATTTAACGGTAATCTCTTTATGGATACCTCAATTTAAAAAAATCCCTTTATGGGGAGTCATGCTTGTGGCTTCTATTTTATTGGGTTTAGTAAGTCACCGACTCGATTTAATTGCTCTTGTTTTTATTTCCCTTCTGGCAACCGTGACAGTTTGTCTTGGAAATCCAAAAACAGCAATTTTGTTACGTGTATTATCGGCTACGGTGATACTTATTTTAAGCATTGGATTGGGAATACATTTTTTTCCAGGATTTCATAACCTCCAGGTATTAAATAACATTCACATCAGTTCAGATGGCATTCCATTCAATTTGTATCTTAACTTCGATAAAACAATAGTCGGTGTGTTTATTATAGGATGTCTTCATCAGAGATTGGCAACGAGAAGCGAGTGGGTAATCATGGCTAAAGCCGCAATCCCAAGGGCTATTGTCGTTATTTTTGTTGTGGCATGTTTATCGTTTTTATTTAAATTTGTTTGGTTTGATCCAAAACTCCCTGGCAGCTTTATCCTATGGACCTGCACAAATTTACTGTTTGTTTGTCTTGCAGAAGAGGCTTTCTTTCGCGGATTTATGCAGAAATATTTATGCCTGGTTCTACAGCGAGTTAAATTTGGAGCATTAATTGCCATTACGCTCTCCTCGATCTTGTTCGGTTTGTATCATTATGCCGGGGGTGCTCGATATATGCTATTAGCCACTGTTGCTGGATTCGGCTATGGTTGGGTATATTTTCGGACTCAAAAAATTGAGTCATCTATTCTTACTCATTTTTCACTCAATCTGGTGCACTTCTTGTTTTTCACCTATCCTGCGTTAGCAACTGGGTTATAATGATAGAAATACCTCGACTATCTCTTTACCAACCATCCAGCCAAGATATTTCAACATTAGAAAACCTGTGGAGAGATGAAAAAATTAGATCATCTCTTGGGGGCGTTGTTTCTGATGATATCATCCAGCACAAAATGGTTAATTCACAAAACCATTGGGATTTGTATCAATTCGCCCAATGGGTTGTTGTTGAAAAATGCTCTTAAAAAATTACTAGTTCTTTGCGGCCTACATTATCCTGATGATGGTATGGAGACATTTTCAACCTAGAAACGTGAATAGAACTGGATGAGACTTCGTAAGGAATTAATCTCAAAATGATTTTTACGAGCTCGTGGCATACCTTGAGCCATGGCTTGCCATGGCGCTTCCGTGTTCGTACGCGAGTATAGTTCGGAAAAAACTTTTTGAGGTCAAGTATATTGCAAAAGATCGCCAGTCTCTATTCACGTTTCTAGGTTAAATAGTAGAAACTGAAAAAGTCCTTTGTTCCCTCGTAAAATCGATGCGTGCAAAACCTTCTTTCCTATAGCGTACAGCCTAGAGCCTATAGCCTCTATTCGGGCTATTGGCCAAATAGTTCATAATCCCCTTAGCCACTGCATCGGCATACTCTCGATAGATGCTGGGGAGTTTTTCACAACCAATCAATCGGTAACCACGGTAATCTCCCGCTTGAACTCGTTGAAAGACTTGTTTGCTATTCATAACATATGGCTCGCAGTAAAGGGTAGGAGCTTCGATGAGACGAGTAGCAAGAAGATTGCGATTCCAGATGTAAGAATTAGAAGGTAGAGCTTCTCGAGCCTGTGCTGGATTATGGTAGATGAAAGGAGGAAGAGCTGTTGCTCCAACAAAAACTTGAGCAACCGCATCGGCAATGCCCACCTCTTCACTATGGACACGTCCTAAAAGTTTTCGCAACATAACATAGCGATCTTCTTCATTCTGAAGCTCGCCAGCACTAAAGTCACCGGAGATAAGAAAATGAAGATGATTCTTATCCGTAAGCGTAGGATGGTGTTCATCCCCCCATTCCTCAGCATTGAAATGTAGACAAATGACAAGATCAGGATGAAAGGTGTTATTAATCAAATCCGCACGATGATGAATCTCCGCTGTACGATAAAAAAGTATTTCTTCTCTTTTTTTCAACTGTTGAGCTGTCCAAGCGCCTTGTTCTTCCTTGAGCTGTGCTATAGCAGTTTTACGAAGTTTATGAGGACGAAGAGGCGTTGTAGGACCAGCATGATTACGTGTTAATTGCACCTCAGCACCTAACGCTTGAAGACGTTGTTTTAAAAGCTTAGCCACGATAAGTGTCATCGTCCCCTCCTCCACCGGACGAGAATGATCCATACGAAACCAGCGTTCTTCCATCTTAGACCAAGATCCCCCAAGATGACCTGGGTCGATGACGACATGAAGTCCTGCTAACGGTTTAGTAGAACTGGGATGAATTTCAGAGGGGACCTTCCAATACCGAGGGAGAGGCTGACAAGTACTGGGTGAAGGAGCTAGCGAAAGAGAAATCTTCTTCTCTGTAGGAGCTCCAGGATAGGGTTCAATCAAGGCCAAACGAGGAGTAATTGTAATCCAACTTTTCCAAGAACCATCAGGAACATAAACATTCTGCAAAAGATCTTCTAATTCGAAGGCCGTAATCGTATCGGCATAACGCTGTAGCGATGACCAATGAGGCGGAGAACTCCAAGGAACGGACTTAACTATTCGGTCTGTTGTCCGAATAGAGGCTATAGGCTGTAGGCTATAGGCTGGAGATGCCGGTGTTACGGCAGGAGATGGAAGTGAATACTTGCTGCTGCAAGCAGAATTAGAAACACTCTGATAATTCGTTGGAGTACATTCTACAGATGGATCAATCGAATGCTCTGGAACAGGCTGTTCTGAGGCTGCAAGAAAAGAAGAAAAGAGAACTACTCCAAAAAAGAAGTTAAGAAAAAGAGAATATTTCATGAAAGGCTAAAGGCTGAAAGCTGAAGGTTATAGAATCCACTTAAGCTTTCAACTTAAACTTACTGCGAAGCCGCACCTCCTACCAGCGATAATTTCGCATTTCTCCAAAAAGTAAGTCAATCTCATACATGATTTAATCAGTGTACCGATCGACCTTTAGCCTTCAGCCTTTAGCCTCGATTCGGCCAACAGCCGAATAGTTACCTTTTTTTGTGTCCTTTTGTGTTCTTTTGTGGTTATACTGCGCACGGTCAATTTTTGGGATTTTTATATACCCTTTTTAACTCTAGTTGCGTTGTCATCGTTTACGTTATGCTTGCATAGCGCCGCGCTCTTCCGCCTTGCTAGAGTCAAAAATTGTAATGTAAAAATCCCAAACCTCTCCCGCGCGCAGTATAATTTCCTCTCTACCATGATTAAAATACTTTTTTTAGGTGATATTGTCGGTGAACCGGGACGCATTGCGGCTACGCGCACCGCAGGACTTTACCTTGAACGTGGCGACGCCGACTTTATCATCGCTAATGGTGAAAATGCCGCAGCCGGTCGTGGTATTACTCCTAAGCTTGCCATTGAATTGATGCGTAGTGGCATCGCGGTCATTACTAGTGGCGATCATATCTGGGATCAAAAAGAAATCATCCCCTATCTTGATACAGAACCACGTCTTTTACGTCCGTTAAATTATCCTCCGGGAACGCCTGGTTCTGGAAGTATTGTGTTAGAAACTAACCATGGTCCTGTGGCAGTAATGAATCTTCAAGGCCGTACCTTCATGAATAATCCTCTAGAAAATCCTTTCCTAGCAGCATCCGCAGAGGTAGAGCGATTACGCGCCCAGACCCCCATCATCTTTGTTGACATGCATGCCGAAACAACCAGCGAAAAAATCGCCATGGGCTACCACCTCGATGGAAAAGTTTCTTGTGTCATTGGAACTCACACCCATGTTCCTACAGCTGATGAACGAATTCTCCCAAAAGGCACAGCCTTCTTGTGTGATGCCGGTATGTGTGGACCAGAGAATTCCGTCTTAGGACGTTCTCCCGAAGCAGTTATCAATCGCTTCCTCACCTCACTTCCTCATAAGTTCCCAATCGCACCAGGACCTATTATCGTCTCAGGAGCCCTCATTGAAATTGATGAAGAAACCGGCAGAGCTACTAAAATTACTCGAGTGACGGAGAGGTATGCAGAGTAATGGAAAAGGCTGGAGGCTATAGGCTGTAGGTGATTCTACTTGAAGATTAAAATTGATTTTTAGATGCCTGTTTTTCAAGATTGACGCTTAATTATCAACGACCAATTTTGCAACAACCTCTGTTTCCGGGCTGTTTTAGGACCACAGTTTTGATTCTTAACCTATTTTAAATAAAGGATCAAAAACAACCAGACTCTAACTAATCAATCAAATTCACAGCCTGGTTTCTTTTTTGTGTTCTTTTATGGCTATTGCCTTATCTCTTTTCTTCGATTTTTCTGCCGCAGCAGCGGCTCTTCAGCCTACAGCCTATTTGTTATTCCAAAGGATCAAACAAACTTTGTAAATCTTTGTCCGTCATTTTGAGTTTACTAGTTTCTGCTTCTGAGAATAATCCCTCCATCAGAGCATGTTTATTTCGCTGCATCTCGAGGATTTTCTCCTCAACGGTTCCCTTTGCAACCAATTTATAAACAAAGACCGTTTTATTTTGGCCAATCCGATGAGCACGATCTGTTGCCTGGTTTTCAACAGCAGGATTCCACCATGGATCATAATGAATCACTGTATCGGCAGCTGTTAAGTTCAATCCTGTACCGCCGGCTTTGAGACTGATTAAAAACAGAGGTACTTCTCCTTGTTGAAATTGTTGTACGGGTGTTTTACGATCTTTTGTTTGACCAGTGAGCTTAACATAACGAATTTTCTTTTGATCGAGTTCTTTTTCAATAAGCCCTAGCATTTCAGTAAATTGTGAAAACAATAAAATCCGTCGTCCTTCTTCCAACAGCTCCGTGAGTGAGGTCATGAGCAATTCTAGTTTGGCCGATTCGGCATGTTTCTTTTGAGCTGCGGGTATTTTCAGCAAACGAGGATCACAGCAAATCTGGCGCAATTTTAGCAAAGCGTCTAAAATAATAATATGGCTTCGATTGAGCCCTAACTGCTTCACATGCTCTCTCACTTTCTTCTGCATGCTAATACGAATCGTTTCATACAAATCTCGTTGAGGACCACTCAGCTCAACATGACGAATCATTTCTACTTTGTCAGGTAATTCCTCCACTACCTTGTCTTTAGTACGTCTTAATAAAAAGGGAGCAATACGCCGATTTAAATGAGCACGTCGCTCATAATCAGAATTTTTCTCAATAGGATTCCTAAACAACCGATTAAATTGATGTCTATCCCCTAACAATCCCGGCATCATAAAGTTAAACAGCGACCAAAGTTCACCTAAATGGTTCTCCATCGGAGTTCCTGTCAAACAGAGTCGATGTTTTGCTTTCAATTGTGTCGCAATTTGAGCTGCTTTACTTTGAGCGTTTTTAATACACTGGGCTTCATCTAAAATAAGATAATAAAAATCTTTTTTGAGTAAGATTTCTTTATCACGTACAATCAAAGGGTATGTTGTTAATATTAAATCATAAGAATCCATATTTTCGAATAACTCTTTTCGAACTGTTCCATGAAGTAATAAGACTTTTAACTGTGGTGCAAAACGTTCCGCTTCCATCTGCCAATTAAACATGAGACTAGTTGGAGCTATGATGAGAGAAGGCCTCTGCATACGACCACTCATTTTTTCAAGCAATAAATGAGAAAGCGTCTGAACCGTTTTTCCTAAGCCCATATCATCAGCAAGAACACCACTCAAATCATATTCTCGTAAAAACTGCAACCAACTAAGCCCTTCCACCTGATAAGGACGCAATTCACCTTGAAATTCAGGAGGTGGCTGAACAATTTGAATACCACTAAACTGAGATAGTTTTTCCCCCATCTTCCGAAGACGTTCTCCTCCAACCCAACGAAGTTGAGCAGCACCCAATGCTTTTTCTAACTCCAATAACCTCATCGCATGCAGATTGGATAGACGCAGTTTTTTATCTTCTGTAAGACTTTCTTTATCGTAGAGTTCGATAAAGACATTGAGAATGCTTTGCAACCGATCAGCCGGCAACTGGATATAGCGCCCGTCAGAAATTTCAGCAAAAATAGACTCCGATTCTTTTTTGATCAGTTCTTGAGGCGTCTGTGAAGGCGCTTCTAACTGACGAGACTGCAGTTCATGTAATACCTTTTGTAATACTGGCAATAAATTGATTTTTTCTCCCTTAACCGTAACTCCTAATTCCAAACCAAACCAATCGTAACTACTCTCCTCATCAAGTGTAGAATACCATTCATCAATAGTGTCATGAATAATTCGATAAGGATAATCTTCAGCTATATCAATACGCCAATCTTCAGCTTGTAGCTTAGGTACAACAGATCCGCTAAATTGGATAGGATCTCCTTCCTTATCCATTAAAAGACAACGAAGTTCAGAAGAGTTGAGCGCATTAAAGGGATAGGGCATGGAGGATGTCAATTTCCAACCAGCTTCAGTCAATACTCCCAGATATTCTTGCTCTTTAACAAGATCTCGTTTAATAGAAAATATTTGACCCTTTTTTGCATAATGCAAAATGGTATTTTTACTTTCTAATGGCATAATAATCCCTTTATAATCAAAGGATAATTCAGCTGCTGGTTTTAAGGTACTGACAATTTCCAAACGCCTTTTTCCTTCTTGATATTCCTTAATCGATGTTTGAAAAAGGCGCAAACAGGGAATTGGTTTTACACTTTCAAGCTCTTGAGCAGCTACTTGAGGTGCTTTTACAGGAAGTTTTTTATGATGCTTTTGCAAGACCTTAGCTATTTTAACTGCATCTTCCATAGGCACCTTGGACAAGGATAACAAATTCGGCAAGATTTGTAGATCAACGCCTGTCTGCATAATCCCTATTTCACCAGTTTGCTCATTACAATACCAGGTATTCTGAATGGTAAAAAGGTGCATAACGTCATTCCCCTGATGATAACACAAGGTTTGAGTTCCATTGTCATTATGAAGTTGCCAATGCCACTCCGCCGTTTTTTCGGGTCCCTGATGAAGCTCAACAGAATTTTTATCCCAATAACAACGCCCAGTTTCTATCATCTTCAACAGAATTTCTTCTCCCTCCTTACCTGCAAGCTGATACTTACCTTGATCGTAATAATAATTACCACTCTTGTAAAAACTCTGCATGCCTTTTAACTGCATCAACAGAGTTTTTGTTGTATCATCCAGTAAATGGAGATTACTAACTGAATCATTAAATGGTTTATAGACTCTCACTTTTCCTGACTTTAATGCCCGAGCAAAAAGAATCTCCACTTTTACTGTTGGCTGATAGGAAGAGGAAGAAGAAAGCTGATAACGAAAATGATACGTATTTTGAGTTGCCACTTTAGGCTCATCATTCTCGGATGATGAAAGTGTATAATCAAAATTACGCAACCAATGGTCTATATTGGAATTCTTGTGCATGGAAGTACATATTCGGCCAATAGGCCGAATATAAGTTTAAGTTATAAGTTAAAGTAACCCTAATATTCATATTAAATCTACTATAGCTTGTGGAAGACTGATAACTACTGCGTTGAACTCAGATTTTTCCTAGGGCAGTATGAAACATACAGCCACGTCGGAAAAATCCTTCGCCCGCCTTGTATTTATCAGCCTTGCACGGCGCCTCGCAACGATTTAGTATGAAATATTAGGGTTAAAGTTGATTTTTGGTCACTTCGTGACATTTATAAAAATAGTTTTAGCTCGTTGAATTAATTTGTAATGTATTCTTCTAGTAAGTCTTAAAATTTATTTTTAGTTCTATTTTTTCGATGTCTATTTAAAAAAATAAATGCTTGCCTATAGTCTAGCACCTCGAACCACTGGAATGTCCGGCTCAAATTGGGCAAAAAAAGGGGTCAGTACCAGCTAATTCATTGACGAAGTAATGAATTACGGGACTGACTCCCTTTTTGGTGGAATGCGAAATTATCACTGATATAAGGTACTAGAGCGATTTCACCAATGTCATTTCATTTTGCAAAAATGAAGTGACGTTGGTAGAAAAATTGATCACTCTTATCACACTATTGCGCGACTGCTTCATAAGACGAACTATTTCTAAAAATTCTTTTTCTGACATAGTATTTTTCTAACAAGTCAATCGCCTTGCAATTAACTTGTTAGAATTTAAAAATTAAACCTAAAAATGATAATATTATTTACAATTCCAAATATTAATTAGCCTTATCCTTTTTCTTCAGCTTTCTTTGCTATCATATCTGCTTCCTTCAGGAGCATCCGCCCTTTAGTTCCCTCATTACTCCACCCCAATATCCATTTCCATAAAGGAAGATGGTCAGCTGATTTTTGATGCTCCTCGACTGCTCTCTGTGATATTTCTGCTGCCTCTCTATAACGAGCGGCTATTTCATGTTTTCCAGTACGTGTGGCGTCAACTTCTTTTAACTGATAGTTAACCTGCGATTGGAGTGAGCGACTCCAGCGGAAGAAAAGCTCGCCACTTTTTCCTTCCACACGGGCTTCAATTCCTTGTTTCAACAGTTCTGCAGCTCTCTCTAGTGTTTCTGCCGCTTCTCGATATACTACCGCAAGCTTTCTTTTTCCTGCTTCCTCAGCTTCACTCATCTTTGCTTGGCACTCTGCTTTTAATTCGAAAATTTTACACATTCCCCCCTTATTACTATACCAAAACCAGTCAAATCTCAATTTTCCTGCAACATGGGCTTCAGTTGCTGGTATTAACAGCTCTGCTGCTCTCTCTAATGTTTTTGCCACTTCTTTATATCCCGCTGCTAACACTTCTTTTCCTGCTTCTCCAGCTTCACCTGCTTTTATTTCGTAGTCTACCTTAGATTTCAAAGCTCTACATATATCCTCCTTCCGCTTATACCAACAGGAAGAGGTAGAATACTCTTCTCCTGCAGCCTGAGCTTCGGCTAATTGCTGCCACTGCTCTACAGCTCTCTCTAATATTTCTACCGCCCTACTATATCCTACTGCTAACATTTCTTTTCCGGCTTCTCTAGCTTCACTCGCCTTTACTTGGTAGTCTGCTTTCAATTCTAAATTTTCACCCGCCTTATTATTACTCATAAATACTATATGTGATTCTTCTTTAGATCTTTGTATCAATTGACCTAGTGCCCTCTCCAATGTTTCTATTCCCTCTCGATAACCCACTGCTAATGTCTTTTTTCCTATTTCTTCAGCTTCATTCACCCTTGCTTGGTACTCTGCCTTCAATTCTAGAATCGTACCGCCGTTCCCTTCTCCTTTAAACTGCTCTGAAGCTTTTTCTAATGTTTGTGCAACTTCCCTGCATCCAACTGCTAGCGTATTTTTCCCTCTTTCTTTAGCTTCACTCGCTTTTACTTGATACTCTGCCGCTAATTCAAACATCATGCCTACTCGACACAAGCTGATACCAAGCTTATTGCCAAAACCTCTCCCTTTCTTCTCACGTTCTGTATAGTCTAGAGTATAAATATTGGCTTCATCTTTAAACTGCTTTGCAGCTCTTTCTAATGTTTCTGCAGCCTCTCTATATCCTCCTGCTAACACTCCTTTTCCTGCTTCTCCAGCTTCACTCGCCTTTGCTTGATATTCAGCCTTTCGTTGGAGAGAATTGCATGCCATACACAAGAGAATATTTTGCTCTTCTTCATTATAAATCATCCTTCGGTTTTTCCTAGGATATTCTAATGAACCAACTATTTTAGCAGCTCTCTCTAATGTTTCTGTTACCACTTTATATCCGGCTAATAGCACTACTTTCCCTGCCTCTCTGGCTTCAATCGCTTTTACCTCATAGTCTGCTTTCATATTGAGGGCCCTACCTACCAAAACCAAATTAAGATATACATCCTCATTATAATTTTTTTCTTTGGCTGCTTTTTCTACGTGATCAACAGCAACTTGATATTGAGCTGCTAAATTCCTATATAAATTTCTATTTTCTCCTTGCATTTGATTTGCCTTATCGAGTGCCTCTTTCGATTTCAATGAATAGGTGAAAGAATCTGATAAAAAATAAGCACTCCTTGCTTCCTCTTCTAAATGTTTAGCCACGTCTTTGGCTCCCGAAATGTAGGTATTAATAACTTGTATCATTCCTTCTCCTGCAGCCTCTGATTTCTCAGCAGCTTCCCTCCAAAGATCAGCTCGTTCTCTTTCTCTTTGCCCAAGGTCAAGTATTGCAGTAAATTTGTGCCAACTTTCTATAGATTGTTCTAATTTATTGATAATGCTGTCACAAGCGTAAGAATTATCCCACAAATAAGGCTCTTCATCTTTAAGTGTACCTCTTATTGCCTTACAAAAACTTTCCATTCTTTGCGTTATATTGAGTTTTTGTTTTTGTCTTTCTATTTCTTCTATTTGCTCTGTAATTCTTACTACTTTTTCTTTAACCTCTGCCTGAAATCGTGAAATTTCTGCATCACTATACATAGCATCCTTAGCATTTTTTAAGACCTCTGTAACGTGCTCATTAGAATGCGTCTTTTCACTTGCAGGTATTTCAATCTTAACATCTAAAGACGTTTTATCACCTTCAGAAGTTTTGGTTAAAACAATTGACTGAAGGCTCTTTTGGCGATCTCCATCCTGACTTTGTTCGGAAGATACAAGGGAAACTGGGCTTGAAGGTGTTGTTAGAAACTGCAATGCCTGGGACGACTGAGACAATGAATTCTTGATTGTAGCAAGTGCTGCTTGAGCGGTTCTCACGCATGCGCCCCGTTCGTCTAGTTCTTTTTTAGCTACTTCCAGAATAGTGTAGAGATTCTTTTCCACTTCTACGGCATCATTAATCTGCTTGATAGCGGCAACACTTTGTTGTGTTTTTCTATTTAAGATCGCATTAAGGTTTGCAAAGGCTGTTTTCACTTTGGCATCTGCCCATTGCTCTTTCAGACTCTTGACCTCGTAATCACTGTCAGCATAAGCTTCACGAGCTTTTTCGTAGCTCAATGTAGCAGTGGCTATTGCTCTTTCAATTTCACCTTCTTTCTTAGGCTCTTTTGTCAAAACCATGACTCTTTCTTGGGCTTTCTCTGCAGCTTTCTCTGCCTTCTCAGTTTCTCGTACTGCGTTATTAAATTCTCTTTCCGCATATTCTTTTGCAAGCGTTGCACTTTCTTTTGCTGCTGCCCACTCTGCCTCTTCTGCTTGATTAAGCGCCATCCCATCTTCTGCAGTTTGGCGCTTGCCAAGTGTTAACTGCGCGACTTTAGCGAGACATTCTGTATAAATATTATTGATAATTTCTTTCTTGAGGTACTTATTTACTTCGCCGTCCATTGGATTGTTAGCCTCTGATTCTAAATCAGGATCTATACCTTCTTGATCCAATTCCTCTTCCTCACTACTCTCTCCAGTGGATTTGAGTCCTCTCGTAGCTTGGATTTTTTTAGGTGCTCCTCCGCGTAGTCTCAACACATTACTGGAAGCGATAACATTCACAACGTCACTTCTTCCTGCTCTCACTCCTTCCACCACTGTCTTCTCTGTAGTAATAGTTCTTCCTCCCAAAATCCCCAAAGCTTCTCCTGCCTCCTTGGTTCCTTCTTCAATTGTTGACGGGTTCATCATCAAGTGACAATCAAAGTCATTACCTTGATTGTTACAGTTCGTCGTTAGCAGTTCGTAGTTTATATCTTGATTGGTACCTGCCCCCTGTAACCTGCAACCTATCACCTGCTTAATTGGATCCATCGCTAAAAGGCTGATTGCATTGAATAAGAGGGCTACGCTAAGTAAAAATTTGAGGAACAGTTTCATCATGAGAAAAGAGGGGGGGTATTATTTAAATATCGGATGGGGGTCAGGGTCTCGAATCTTAACCAATAGAAATCTTTCTTTTGGAGTTATCTGAATGTGCAAACTTCTCTGGGTTTAAAACGGTGCAACCATTTTTTGGTCAAGATTGCGAACCCTGACCCCACATCTAAGCCGTTTCTTCCTTCGATGAGGTTGATAGCTATGTGGAGTTTGTCCACAAGTGAACCAATTATCAAAACGACTAAGGGAAGAAATTAACCACAAAAGAACACAAAAGAACATAAGAAAAAGAAGTAAGGAGTGTAACTATTCGACCAACAGGCCGAATAGTGGTGAGAGGTGGGAGCTTGATTGATGCGCTGATTAAAATTTGAAAAATCACGCTGATAATGAATCGAATCCTTAGCACATTCTATCAATAGGCTAACCGAATATTTACGCCGAATAATTACGTTTTGTCTTTTGTGGTTAATTTATTGCAGCCTTGGTTACGTTGGTAACAAAAAATCAAGGAAATCAAAATACCACTTCGCTGTCGGAGACTTTTGAGCAAAAGCGAAAAAGTTAACTAACAACCAAGAACTAAGAACTATTATTTGACCTAATCACCGAATAATTTTCTTTTGTGTTCTTTTGTGTTCTTTTGTGGTTAATTTCTTTAACCCCTTTCTTGTCACGAAGTGACCAAAAATCAACTTAACCCCAATATTTCGTACTAAATCGTTACGAGGCGCCGTGCAAGGCTGATACATACAAGGCGGACGAAGGATTTTTCCGACGCGGCTGTATATTTTATACTGTTCTAGGAAAAATCTGAGTCCAACGCAGTAGTTATCAGTCTTCCACAAGCCGCAGTAGATTTAGTATGAAATATTAGGGTTGCTTAAACTTATCACTTAAACTTTTACCAACGTCACTTCATTTTACAAAAATGAAATGACGTTGGTAATATTATGAACCTTCAAGATTCTCTAGAAAAAGGATTGCGCTTCTTTTTACGATGCCAACGCTCTATGGCTACCGGATGGCGACGTTTGAAGCGTCAACCAAGAACGGTTACGGAAGCTCCTAATTTGCTACCCACACTCATCAAAGTGCTGGCTGCTTTCACGCGCATTGATGGAGAAATGTTAGAAGAGGAAATCGACTCTATTCTTGGCTTTTTACGCTATGATTATCCAGAAGCAGTTTACTCCAGTCTCCTTCAACTCTTCCGTGAAGCCCTTGAAGAAAAACAAGATCTTTCTGTCATTGCCGTTAAACTTTCAACAGCGCTCAATGATGATCAAAAAATTCTTTTAGGAGTCCAACTCTACGATCTTATTGCCCGCTCAGGCATGAAAGAAGATCAGGTAGCAACTTATCATGATTTTATGACCAAGCTTGGAATGGCTCAACAAGCTATGGATATTGTTTATCAACTCAATGCAGATGAGCCGGTCGATCTTTCTCCTTCTTCAGAAACTTCTTCTCAACTTGAGATTCTCAGCTTCGGATCGACCAAAGAATGCGATGTTACCTTGCGTCACTTTTCTCCAGAGGAACATCTCTTAGCCTATCGGTATCACGATCTCATTATTCTAAAAAACAAGAGTCAGCAGGCACTTATCGTGCAGGGACGCCTCTTAAAACCAAAGGAATTTTGTCGTATCTATCCTAAACAACGTATTCTCATTGGAGAACACGTTATCACAAGCCAAGACCTTTTCTTTTACTTTAATGCTAAGAAAAATGTCACCTTACCCCATCTCTTTGTCACTATTGATCATGATGAGGTTCGTCTTGAAAAAACTCGCAATCGTGACAGCAAACTAGAAGTGGCCTTTGGACTCAAAGTTCGCGTTACTGCTTTACAAAATCTTAATGCTTCCCTTGATGGTATTCCTTTGAGCAAGGGGACAAGTATTGAAGCTCAACTCGATGATCGCATTCTTTTTAATAATGGAGGGGAGCTGAACCTTGATGATCTCCGACGTAGAGCACGTTCTTTTGGGGGGCGCTTTCCCCTTAAAACTTCCAAGCTAGCCTATCTTGTTTCTAACAACCCTGGACTGCTCGAAGAAGATGATATTCTGCTTTCACACGGAAGTGGTGGAGAAGTTCTTCTGAAAATTACCTGCAACTATGCTGAACTTAAAGGATATGTTGAAGTCATCCAAGCCGACCGTCCTATTATTGTCCATGATCTTCCTGTACGCAATGGAGCTTCTTTAGAAGATGGAGACACTATTGGCATTAATCCAGGCCAGGTTCTACGGTGTAATTTTACCGACCGCCTCATTGAGGAAGAACGTAATATCATTCATAGCCTCGAAATACGCGATGTACTCTGTCGTTTTCCTAATGGAGACATTGCCTTAGACAATCTCTCCTTTGCGGTAGAACGGGGAGAAATGATCTGTGTTATGGGCGCCAGCGGCAGTGGCAAGAGCACTCTTTTACGAGCTTTAGCAGGCGACTTTAGGCCTATACAGGGAGAGGTTCTTCTCAATGACCTTTCATTTTACCCCAACCATGAAGCTCTTCGAGAATATATTACCTACATCCCTCAATATGAGGCCTTCGATGAACAGTTAACCATTGAAGAAAATCTTTCTTTTGCAGCGGCACTACGAGCACCTCACCTCTCACGACGGGAGCGACTACGCCGTATCGACAGCAAGCTTGCTGAGCTAGGGCTTAATGAACGTCGTAAAAATATTGTTGGCGATGCTCATCAAAAAATCTTAAGTGGAGGCGAGCGCAAACGCCTCAATATCGGTCTCGATATGATTAGTACGGCCGATATTTATCTTTTTGATGAACCTACCTCAGGCCTCTCTTCGAAGGATTCGGAACATGTTATTGAAATTATCCGAGGCATGGCACACAACAAAATTGTCCTTGTTACGATTCATCAACCAACTTCAAAAATTTTCCAAATGTTTCAAAAGGCACTCCTCCTAGACCGTGGAGGCAAGCTTGTCTTTTTTGGAACGCCTGCAGAAATGCTCTCTTATTTTTCTGAGGCAGAACATGAGCAACTCTTCGGAATAGAACTTGGTGGATGCAATCTCTGTGGAGCAACGCGTCCTGAATTTGTTTTTGATGTCTTAGAAACTCCACTCCGTGATTTAAGTGGAGACTTAATCTACCATGAAAATAACCGAGGACAGCTTGTTCCTGCCCGGCGTTTTTCTCCGGATTATTGGCGCGATAAATTTGAAGCCTATCGGCTCATGAAAGAGGTTCAACAGTCTGCAGGGTCTCGCAAGGCTCTTCCAACAACAATCGAACCTAAAGCTTCACCTGCTCCACTCCCTCCCCACTGGAAACCGCACCGATGGCAGGAAGAAATATCTCAATTTAGCATCCTGCTGCAAAGAACTTTTATCAGTAAAATGCGCAATCGCGCCAACCTCTTAACAACACTGGTAGAAGCTCCTATTCTGGCGTTCCTTATTGGCGCAGTCCTTCGTTATTCAGAAAGTAACAGTTATGATTTTGCATCTGCCTTTCACATTCCAACGTATCTTTTTCTGTCGCTTGTGGTGGCCATGTTCTTAGGACTTACCAATAGCGTCGATGATATTATTCGAGACCGTCCTGTCTTACTTCGTGAACGTAATCTTAACGTCCGTTTAGGTTATTATCTCCTTGCTAAAGCAATTACTTTAGGGCTTTTTGCTGTCGCTCAATGTATCCTCTTCACTCTTATTGGAAACTTGATGCTTGCTGTCCGTGGATTTTTCTGGATTGAATTTTCCGCCTTATTCTTAACAGCCTTTAGCGGCATATCGCTTGGCCTGCTTATTTCATCACTTGTCTTAGAAGGAAAAACAGCTGTTAATATTATTCCTATAGTACTCATCCCTCAGATTATTTTAGGTGGAGCTCTCATTAAATACGAAGAGATGAATCGAAACCTTGATTTCATCTATTCGATTCAACAATGGTTCCATCATCATCCTGATTCTGCTATAGAACCACGGAGCGATTTACAAGTTCCTTTGATTTGTGAATTCATGCCGATGCGTTGGTCCTATGAGGCCTTAGTCTATGCCCAAGCAAAGCTCAATCCCCTTGCGATTCGCCAGGCTAGAATCCAACGACAAATCAATCAGATTGCGACTATTAAAAACCCAATATCCGAGGAATTAGATCGACTTGATGATCTTAAAGAATTACTAGCGATTCTCAGTGGCCTCTCTGCGAAAACGCCACGAGAAATTGATTACCGCCTCTCTCTGATTGATAAGGTTATCAATGGAGCTCCTTTCAACCGCAATACGCTAGTGAGTCGCTATACAGGAGTCACGGCAGAGCAACTCTATACGAATCAAAAAATCACTGACCTTGTCTCTAAAGCAGAAATGGAACAATCCGATTACCGCGATTCACGCCATCCCAATGTCTTTTTTGGCCCTATAAAATATTATATTGGACTAACGATAAATATTCTTTGGTTTAATGTAGGAGTTCTCCTCCTCTCCACAGGAGGCATCTTTCTCATTCTTTATTTTGTATTGAGACGTCAAATTCGAATTCGACAACATTAACCGAACTGAATTAACCACAAAAAAAACTGAAAAAGAAGAAAGAAATTAACCACAAAAGAACACAAAAAAACACGAAAGAAGAAAGGTAAATATTCGATTAATCCAGTCAGTACAATTTGTCTAAACATACTGAAATCCTTTGCTACAGCGACTGAAGAGGCATAGGAAAATTGGGGTCAGGGTTCGCAATCTTGACCAAAACATGATTCCTTCACATTAACTGCAGAGAAGTTTGTACCTTCGGATACCTCCAAAATAAAGAGTCCCATTGGTTAAGATTCGAGACCCTGACCCCATTTTCCTAATTGGATTAGCCTAATATTTACAAAACTTAAGATTTCTTTTTTTGTGTTTTCTTGTGTTGTGTTCTTTTGTGGCTATTTTTTCTGACAACCTATGAACCCATACGAAGACAACTGGCAGGACGTACTCCGCAAGGCAATGCGAGGACTATCGATGGATGAGACAACCCTCTCACAACGTAGTGGGATCCCACTCCAAGAAGTAGAATCACTTCTGGAAGGCCATCTCCATAAAAACAATCTCCTTCGACTTGCTCCCGTACTTTCCCTAGATCCAACATCACTTCTTGATCTAGCCAATGAGATAGCTCCAATATCCGTTGCACTACCAGAACAGGTGCTTTGCTTCACAACTCCCTTTCATGATATGAAAGTGCACTCCTACCTTCTCTGGAGTGAAAAAAACAAAAGAGCCGTAGCATTTGATACAGGTACAAATGCTTCTCTCCTCCTAGAGGAACTTGCGAAACACCAGCTCAAACTCCAATCCATTTTTCTCACGCATAGTCATCGCGACCATCTTGCCGAACTCAACACACTCATCGAAGCAACAGGAGCTGAGGCTTGGATAGATTCGGAAGAACTTGTTCCTGGAACAAAGCCACTAGACTTCTTTCGAAACTCTACTGATACCGCGAATTGCGGCGTCGCGCCGGAGTTGGAGCGGATAGTTTCATCCACTCCTGGAGCATCGAGTATGTTATATACGCTCAACTCCTGTGCGCCGTCGACTCCTTGCACTTCATCAGCATCAGCGAGTTTGGAAAGAAGTCTACTCTTTTCATCTCCTTCTTGGAGGCTAGACGAATTCATTAGCATTGAGGCACGATCAACTCCTGGTCATTCACCAGGTGGAACTACTTATATTATTAGAGGTCTCTCTTCTCCTGTTGCCATTGTCGGCGATGCCATTTTTGCACGATCCGTAGGTGGCATCTCACCTTCTGCTTACCCTTCTGCACTGAAAGCCATTCAAAACAACATTCTCTCTCTCCCTCATGAAACCATCCTTGCCCCAGGCCATGGACCTTTAACAACAGTTGGTGAAGAATTAAAACACAATCCTTTTTGGCTACCAACGTTTCTTGAAAAAAGAAATTAACAAGGATAAAAGAAGAGATCAGAAGAAAGAATAAATTAACAGGGATGGAAGGGATGGAAGGGATTGCAGAAAATAAAATCAAAAAAACAAATCACCAGATCTCTTATCAGATTATCTTGGAAATTCACCTCTTGCTTTCCTTGTTCAGCTACCTCTATCCCTTCCATCGCATTCCTTGCCATGCATCAAAATAGAGGTGGTCGTTCAGTCACAGCTGTGCAGTGACTGAAATAAAATAAGAGTTTTTTTATCATTGTCTTCTCTTGAAAATCGGGTCCAACATGCCTGGAAAAAAGAAATTTAGCCAAAAAAATACCTCTAAACTCGTTACCCGTTACTCGTCACCCTTTACTTGCCTTCATCCATCCCTTCCATCCCTGTTAATTATTTCTGTTCTTCTATCCCTAGCAATTATTTACGATAGGCCTTAAGGCCTATCTAAGTGACTTAACTTGGGAGGGGTTTGCATCCCCTCCCAAGTTGCTTCGGTTAAACCCCGGCCTTCAGGCCGGGGTATTCAACCTCCGCACCGGCCTGAAGGCCGGGGTTTTAACCATG
>DATEBV010000192.1:0-3147 GCA_035287205.1 Chthoniobacterales bacterium
GCTCTTCGCTGCCTCAGTAGAGCTTCAATGCCGCTTCTAGAAGACTATCCCTGTCTGGGCTCCAATGACCACAGCATTTGGAATATTTCCTGTACCGCCCGGATTAATAATCCATTGGAGATCAGGTTGGACATAAGCAAATTTTGTTATATTAATGCGATAACCAAACTCATAGATAAGTTCATATGTTGGATTGCCTTGGCCATATTGTTGTAGAACGCTCGCATAGGTCGTACTGAAGTTTCCATAAACAACACCAAAAATAGTATTGTCCTGTTTACGTCCTGGAATGAGTCCTGTATAGATGGCTCCAGCATTGAACTGGAATGGGATGAGTGCGATGTTTTGTTGAGGGCAGAGAACGGTGTCTGACCAAAGAATAAGTCCTGTATTATTCATTCGGTTAGGCCGATAGACGGTCTGATCACCATGCCAGTAGAGAGCATAAAAGTTAGAGGCTTGGGCTCCACTATTAAACTGAGGATACTCCCAAGTCGAATAGTAACCTCCCATCCAGTAGTGGCCGGCGAAACCTTTAGGTGACGGAGTATTGGCAGTATTTTTGGATGCTTGATCTGAGGAATTTACTTTTTTAGGGGAGCTTTCAGTAATATTGTTTTTAGTGTCATCAGAGTTTGTTGATGGCGCTGAAGGTTTGAAGAATTCTGGATTCCATCCATATTGAGCCATGAGCATGACGCCATCGTTAGGATAAAAATCCCAGTTGAGTCCATTACGAGAGATTGGAGTTATTTGATACGCACCGAGGCGAGCAACCGTGGAACCAGGGAGATCCACTTTTAATCGACTACCCCACGAAGCATTGAAATAAGAAGGCATTCTCCCATTCATCCAAAGAGCCTGAGGATTGCCATCAATACCCGTATTCATATAAAAAAAGTTAAGGGGAGAAAAGGCAAATTCATAACCGGCAACGAGACGACCTGATTTTATACTAGCAGAATCGTTACAAAACTTTTGTTCATAGGAGAGCTCGTTAAAGTTAATAGTTTGTATGCTCCCATACACTCGTTGTACTCCAAATAGATTGCCAATATTTTTTTGAGAAAGACTGCTTCCATCGAGTAGAAGAGAGCTAATAGTAAAGTATCCACCATGCCATCCGAAGAGTTTTTCTGTATTTAAAAGGCAGGCACACGCAAAGACATCGGCATAGGTGAATCCTCCGGGTTGGATACCACCCACAGGATTTCCAGCTATATTTGAGGTATAAGCAATAGAAAAATCGATTCCATGAGCAGTTACCCAATCGCGTTGACCAAACCATGTTCCTGAGGCTTTTTCAATTTCCATAATATTATATGGTACAACAGGAATTGGTTCATAAGGAGAGGGAGCATCAGGAGGCCTTATGGTGGTTGTAGGTTGTAGGTTGTAGGTTGGAGATATCGCTACTTCGGTAGAAGATGGAAGATGAGAGATAGAAGATGGAAACAGAGGCTTGCTGCTGTAGTTATAATTGGGATCACTCTGATGATTCGTTGATCCTGTGGTACATTCTACCGGTGGGTTAACCGAATATTTACTTTCGGTTAAAGGGGTCGTGGCTGCTATAATAAAGTAGAGCGGTAGGAACATGAAAGTTTAAGTCAATTTTAGGTCACTTTGTGATAGGGAAAGAACGAGTCTTTTTGCTCTCCAAGTCGCTTCAGGAGAGGATTTCAACATGTGTCTAAAAATATCAACAGAGTGAGTCGAATACTTCCACCGAATGCTCATCGCAGAAGGTAACCTGGGTATTTCATACCTATCTACTATAATTTACAAGAAATGACTGCTAACATTGATTAAGCAGGAAGGAAATTCACCACAAGGAACACAAAGATTCTCAAAGAACACAAAAAAAGAAAAAAGAATTTTTATAAAAATTCTTTAACAGTGTTAAGAAAAATTAAATCAGTTCTTTGGAATTAATGAGTAGAGTTTTAAAGAATGTTAAGAAGCGGTATTCAAGCTCGCTGAGGCTGATGAAGAGCAAGGAGTGACGGCACGCAGAAGTTGAGTGTACAGACGTCCTCGATGCTTCAGGAGTGGATATTTCATTACGATCGTCACGAGACGCAGTGAAGACCGATGAATGCAAGGCGGATGAAGGGTTTTGATGCAGGGCTGTAGGAAGAACATGATTTTAAGCGGAGCTCAAAATTCAAGGCCAACGCAGCATTCATCGAGTCTTTCACAAGTCGTAGTAGATGGGAATGAAACTATCCGCTCCAATACCGTCGCGACGAAGCTCTTCGCTGCCTCAGTAGAGCTTCAATGCCGCTTCTAGAAGACTACTCCCATTTGAGCTCCAAGTACCACAGCATTTGGAATATTTCCAGTACCTTTAGGATTAATAACCCATTGAAGATCAGGTTGGATATAAGCAAATTTTGTCATATTAATACGGTAACCAAATTCATAGACAAGCTCATAAGTGGGATTGCCATTGCCATTTTGTTGCTGGATGCTTGCATAGGTCGTACTGAAGTTTCCATACATAACGCCAAAAATGGTGAAGTCATCTTTACGACCAGGAATAAGTCCTGTATAAACAGCTCCAGCGTTGACTTGAAAGGGAAGTAAGGAAATATTTTGTTGAGGACAGAGTGTTGTGACTCCCCACAAGACAAGTCCTTCATCGGCTAAAGGATTAGGCCGATAAACCGTCTGATCAGCATGCCAATAGAGGCCATAAGCATTGGGTGCTTGGAAACCGCTATTAAACTGAGCATACTCGAATGTAGAGTAATAACCACCCATCCAGTAGTGACCAGTGAGGCCCTTGGAAGTAAGAGGAGTATCGGGATTTTTTGATGATTTTAAGGGGGGATTTTTTTTAGAAGAAGAAGTGGCAGTGCTATTATTTTTACTCGAGGAAGTTTTTGATTGTGAGGGATTACAGAATTCTGGATTCCATCCATACTGAGCTAGAAGCATGACGCCATCAGTAGGATAGAAATCCCAGTTAAGTCCATGACGCGAGGTTTGAGTCACTTGATAAATACCGAGCCGAGCAAGGGTATCATGAGGAAGATCGATTTTGAGCCGACTTCCCCAGGTTGCATTAGGATAGGCAGAAAATTTTCCATTAACAGGAATGGATTGAGGGTTGCCATCAATAGCATTATTCATATAGAGCCA
>DATEBV010000193.1:0-4962 GCA_035287205.1 Chthoniobacterales bacterium
AACTATACTCTTACTCCGTGACATTTCAGCAACTCGGGCAAGACAGCTCGTATAGATGTTATTGCAAATCTCATCCTCAAGATATATGTTAGTACTGTTTCCTTCAGCTGTTTCGTCGTAAGCGAGTATTGCCGCTGGCTCGGAATCTCTTATTCTCGACATCGCTGCACTTGATGAACTGCTTCCAACGGAAGAGTGTGCAGTTGTACTAACGCCGAGGCCCTCTTTTTTTGGAGATCCTAAGACTCCTTTTAAATCTTCTATACCTTCTTGAATATTTTTTAATTCTGCAGGATCCATCATGAGGTAACACTTCAGATCTTGATCTGAGTTGTTACAGTTCGCAGTTGGCAGTTGGCAGTTGGCAGTTAGTTCAGCTCCTTGGTCAATCAGGTAACAATTCAAGCTTCCAGCTGAATTGTCATAGTTCGCAGTTGGCAGTTCGCAGTTCGCAATAGTTTCAGTTTGCTGAGCAATTTGATCTTCTGGTCCTAATTCTCTCCTTCTGCTGCCTGTAGCCTGTAGCCTGTAACCTGTAGCCTGATTTGTTGCCTCCAGCCTATTTTTCATCCTGTTCCCTGCACCCTGTTCCCTGCTTAGTGCCTGTAGTCTGTAACCTGTAACCTGATGATTGTAGTTCGTAGTTTTATTCGCTGCAAAAATGAGACTACTGCTTGCTAAAGTGGTAAGGAGGAAGGTGGGTATAATTTTTTTCATAGGGTTGTGTAACTATTATTAAAACTTATTTTGAACATCATCGTTTATCGATCTTATTATTTCGCTAGGATTAGAACTATATTCATTACCTCTTACTTTATCAATAATATAGTCTTTGAGCTTTTTATACTTATCTTCTGCAGCTTTAACTTTTGAATTAAACTCTGCTACAGCTCGTTCAGCATTTTGAACTCTACTCAGATTATTCCGTGCGTTATTTCTTTCGGTCTCGGCTAATGCTCTATCCCTTTCTGCTTGCTGATGAGCCCATTTCTCAGTAAAAGCTTCCTCAGTGTTTTTCTGTTGTATTTTTCGCTCCAGTGCTCTCACTTCTGATTGAGATGCTGCATACAATTCTGTAAGCTCTCTACTACGCATTTCATTTTGAGCGGAAACCTGATCTCTCTGTTTCTTCATCTGTATTTGCATTTTCTCAATTTCAGCCATGAAACCTTGAGCTGCAGCTTTAGCATTCTCTTCCTCTGCCTGTACCACTTGTAATTTTTGTTCAAGTGCTCTCACCTCTGCTTGAGACGCGGCATATAAATCTTCTTTTTCTTTGGCTTGCTGCACTAATAAGATTTCGCGTTTTTGTACAGCTTGCTCTTGTTCTAGGGCATGATTGCTAGCCTCTTCACATGCGTGTAAGACTTTTTTCTCTTCTTCTATCGCCTCTGTAAGATCAGTTTCAGCACCAAGACGTTGAGCCGTATCTTTCACTTGAATTGCAAGGAGAGTTGCCTCAGCTGTTGTTACTCTCGCCTCCGCAAGTTCTTCAGCAAGTTCCTTTATTCTAAAATCAACATTTACTTTAGAAACATAATCTCTTCCATGAAAGAAAGCATCGGCTGATTCTTTTTCTTTACACACTATGTTTTTTTCTTTTCTTGCCTTTGCTAATTCTTTCTTTCTCTTTTCTATATCTCTTATTGCCTTCCGTTCTGCAGCAGCCCACTCTTTGGCTTCTTGAGAGATGCCCTCAGCACTCGTACGTTCAGCAAGTGAGATCGATGCTACCTTGGCAAGGCAACTCGTATAGATGTTATTGCAAATCTCATCCTCAAAATATATGTTTGTACTGTTTCCTTCAGGCATTGCGTCGTCTGTTGATGTTACTACCATGTCAGTGGAGGTTTTTCCTAACATCACGGCACTTGATAAACTACTCCCAACGGGCGGGTGTGCTGCTACGCTTGTAACGACAGCGGTTGGGGATGAGCGTCCTTTTTGTTCTAGAGAGCAAAATACTCCTTTTAAATTTTCTATCCCTTCTTCAATATTTTTCAATTCTGCAGGGTCCATCATGAGGTAACAATTCAAGCTTCCAGCTGAATTGTCATAGTTCGCAGTTGGCAGTTCGTAGTTCGTAGTAGTTTTAGCTCCTTGGTCAATCAGGTAACAATTCAAGCTTCCTGCTGAATTGTCATAGTTCGCAGTTGGCAGTTCGTAGTTCGTAGTAGTTTTAGCTCCTTGGTCAATTTGAACAGAAAGACCTCCTAATGGTAATGCTATCTTTCTGCAGTCTGTAGTTTGTAGTTTCTGATCTTCTTCCTCCAGCCTATAGCCTATAGCCTCCAGCCTATCTTCCAACCTACAACCTGTAACCTGATTAGTGTCTGCACCCTGCTTATTTTCACTTTGCGCTAGAAGGAAGCTAGAACTTGCTGAAGCAGCAAGAAGGATGGATGAGATGAGTTTTTTCATAAGGTTGAAAATTGAGGTTATTGGTAACTACCAACGTACCGTTGGTAGTGTTAGGTTGAAGGGCTGAAAAGTTGAATACCACTGCCCGGGAGGGAGTGGGATAGACTACGAGAGTTTTGCTCGAGTAGCCCTTAAGGGGTGAGCCGAGCGGGAGGGAGCGAGTCAAAGGACGCTTTGCTGCTAATTTATCTTCTCTTTAATATGAAAATTAAGATGGTAACAGTAAAAATGAATCTCTCTGATTAACTGCAGTATCATTGTCCAAAACAATCCTCCTTTCAACTTTTCAACTTTTCAACTCTGCCAAGGTTCCTACCTTGGTAGTTACTAATTTTTTTCGAGTTCATATACTTGAGTCCTTAATGCTTCAGCACTCTTCTTAGCAGACTCACCTGCCTGTTTAAAGCGATAAAAATCGGTTTCATTTCTATTTAACTTGGCATTTGATGCTTGACGGTAATACTCTGCAGATTTTTTATACTCCTTGGCTGCTTGAAGACACAGCCCTACAATTTCTTTCTCATTTGCTACTGTAGCTTGAGTCGCTTTCTCATGTATAATAGCAGCTTCTTTTAATTGATTAGCACTATCTACTAACAAATAACCCGCCTTATAAAAACGATCATGGTTATTTGGATCTCGTAGTGCAGCATCTGCTGCTTGAGCGTAATATTCCACAGAGACTTTATAACACTTGGCAATTTCAAGCCACGGTGCGGCTATTTCTCCTCGGTTTGCTATAGTCGCTTTGGTTGCTTTCTTCAGTGCGTCAAAGGAATCTCTTAAGTTGTTCTTACAATTCCAATAACTCATATACTCCGCGTCATATTGGGCATTTTTATCGCGTCTTGCTAATTTAGCTTCTTGATAATGATAATCTGCAGTTACTTCATATTGCTCTGCTATTTCGAGCCATAGACCTGAAAGTGCTCTTTGATTTACAACTCTAGTATTGATAGTTTTTCCCCGAGCAATGGCAGCTTGTTCTAAGCACTTAACACTATCTTCCATTGTGTTCATTGCTCTACTAAGACAATCACGATTGTTAGTATTTCCATTTAAGTAAGTATTTGCTAGTTGACGATCATATTCAGCAGATTCTTCATATTGCTTGACTATTTTTAACCATAAATCTGCTATTTCTGGCTGATTTTCTGTTGTAGCTTGAGTTGCTTTTTCCTGTGCAATGAGGGCTTTTTTTAATTTATTAGCTCTCGATTCCATACAGGAAACACTTTGCTTAAGATCTTTGGGGTCTATGTTTATAGAAGGACCTTCTCGTAGAATTAAAGCAGCAACTCCTTCATACTGCTTAGCAACTTCAATCCATTGCGTTGCTTCCTTCCTTCGACCTTCTATCTTAGCTTGAGTTATTTTCTCCTGAGCAATAGCAGCTTGTTCTAATAATTGAGCTCCACGATCTGCAGAACGATACATCTCCCAAAAACGTTCCTTATCGTCAGTATTCTCATTTAGTTCCGCTTCTCTGGATTTACCATAATACTCGGCAGCTTCTTCATAGTATTTGGCACTTTTCATCCACAGAGCAGCTTCTTCTCCTTTATTGATAGTCTCTGCTTGAATGCCTCTCTCTAATGCAATCGAGGTTTTTTCTAATCTTTGAGCATAATGTTCTGCAGAGCCAGCGACTCTATTCAAACGTTCGCTATCAGCAGTATTTCCAGCTGCAATAGCAGCTAATTTTTGACGGTAATACTCAGAAGATTCTTCATAGAGGTTGCTGGTTTTGAGCCACAAGGCTACAAGTTTTGGCTGGTTTGCTGTCATAGCTTTAATTACTTTTTCCTGTGCAATAGCAGCTTTTTCTAAATACTCAGCATTTCTCATCCTAGAATTATACACTTGCTTGTAATCAGTATAATTTTTGCTTGACCTAGTACTTGCTACTTGACGAGCATGCTCAGCCAATTCTTCATATTGTTTAGCGGTTTTGCACCACATGACTGCGAGTTCTGGCTGGTTCGACGCTGTCGCTTCTTCTGAGTTAAGTGAATATATGGAAACTTTTGATAAGTACATACCTATACAAGCTGTTTTTTCTAGAGATTCAGCCTTGGCCAAATCTCCTGAAGCATAAGCCTGGACCACTTCTTTCAATTCTTCTGCAAAAACTTCTGATTGTTCGGCTGCCTTTCTCAAAAGAGTTGCCCTTTCTTTCTTCCCTTGAGTGAGTGCATCACTTGCCTTTTGCCATTGTTTTACTGCTTGTTCAGTTAGTTGAGCTACTCGACCCCATGCACTCTGTTCTGACCAGTCATCCTCATCTCGAGCTGCTTCTGATGCTTTCTTAGCTATTGCTACTTGCTCTACTGCCTGAAGCTCTCTTGTTTTAGCGAAGGCTATTGCATCGGCTTGCTCAGCCGCTTCTTTAACTTGCGCCTCCTTCCCCTCGGGAGTTTGAAGTGATGCTATCTTCTGCTGTGATTGTTGTTGAGAGGAAGACTCAACGATGCCAGCATAAGCGGCATCACGTGCCATTTTTAGAGCCTGAAACGCTTGATCCGCTTTTTTTGTTGCATT
>DATEBV010000194.1:0-24892 GCA_035287205.1 Chthoniobacterales bacterium
CTGAATTGTCACCTGATGATGAATCCTGCGATGGTGGAAGAATCAGAAGAAGCCATTGAACAATTTATCCTTGGTAAAACCCAACTAGCACGTAAATATTCGGTTAAACCATCAGAAACATGTGATAGAGAATCAACTGATCAGCAGAACGATCTCTCAAATATTGATCAGCATATTAATCAACCTATAGCCTATAGCCTACAGCCTACAGCCTCTATTCGGCCAGCAGGCCGAATAGTTACGATTAACCCATCTGTAGAATGTGCTCCAACCAATCATCAGAGTTATTCCAATTGTGTCTATAATAATGCCGAACTTCAATCTTCCAACTCTTCTCTCCTATCTCCTACCGAAGCAGCGGTATCTCCAGCCTCTATTTCAGTCAAAGCCGATACAACATCAGAAGAAAACATTGGTACTTTTTCCAAACTCACTGGTTATTTTTCCAAAGCGGCTAAACCACTGACGACAACTGCGGACAGCCTGTATTTATGCCCACCTGAAGCTGCGGATGATTTAGCTGCTTCAGAGCTCAATGATTCACAGCAGTTGGAGTTAAAAGATGAAGCAACGGAAGAGATAGAGTTACCATCGCAGGAATTAAAAGCTTCCACTAAAACTTCTACTTCAGCGGATCACTTTCATAAGTCATCTGCTTCCTACATTACGCGAGCTGCTAAGGCTCTCATCAGCTATCTTGCCTGTTCTTCCTTGCTACCACAAGTTCTTGCCGCAAGAGACCCTGCTTTTGTTGTTTATAGTACTGGAAATAGCACCGATCAGATGTATCCCTTGTCGTTAACTGCTAATACTGATGGTTCCTATATTATGGGAGGATTAGTTTTTTTAAACAATGCGACAAATTTCTTGGGCTACAATAGCCTCCTTGGGAAATTCGATACTAATGGACAAAAAGAGTGGTTCTATAAGCAATCAACACCTAATTTTAACTTTAAGGTTATGAGTACCATTATTATGAATAATGAATTGTTTAGTGGAGGTTATTTATTTGTCTCTGGTACTAGTACAAAGCATGGCTACATTAGTCGTAATAACCTTACTAGTGGTACGCTATTATCAGCTTGGAACACAGGGCTGTCAACGATTATTGACAATATTCTTCCAACAAGTCGGAATACATTAATTTCGAATAAAGGCGATGCTCTATTTGAATTTGATCCTTATAATGGGGTTGTGCTCTCTGCAGCTAGGTTTACAGATGGCTGCGCTTATAATGGGATAGCAGCAATTGATGATCATTCTTATATCATTGGGGGAGCTACGGGAACAAAAGCATGCTTAAGTAAAATAAGCCTCACAGGTACTACCTGGAGTTCTGCTTGGACTCGCTTTTATTCAGTCCCTAGTGCTAATAACGTGTATATTAATTCTGTTGCGGTAAGAAACAACACAGCAATTTTTGCAGGTCATCTCAATAATGATGCTACTGCTGCCTTCATTGGCAGTATTGATGCAACAACAGGTGCAACTCATTGGGTCACTTCCATTAGAGGAACAAGTGTTAACAGCGTAGCAAGTGGTGACAGCTTAAATACTGTTGTTTTTGCAAATGGTAATACAAATCAAATAATGGCAGTAGGTGGTTCATCGTATTTATTAATGAATCTCAATGATGGCACTCTATCTAAAAGTGTTACTTTACAGCGCGCTGATATTCTGTCCGTTGTGGCTAATAATGATGGCACTTTTACTTCTCTTGGAATGGGGTTCTATTGTGATGATTATCATCTCCTGTTTGTAACTTTAAATAAAAATCTTGAAATTGATCCCTCTCTTTTGCCTCCAGGAGCGATATTTAATGATAACAGTCATAATATAGTTCTGGGAGCTCAAAATATTATAAGCACTGCTAGTAGTAGTACTGTTTCTCCTCTTTCTCCGAGTTCTTTACAAGTAACAGATATTACATCTCGATTTTCTGTGGTAAATAATTCAATCACTCAAACTTGCCCACCAAATTCGGATTCTGATGATGGCAGTGACTCTAGTTATATTATTGCAGGCGGTTCTGCGGGAGCAGCAGTTTTAACCAGCGCATTAATGTGTGCTTTCCGTAAACGTCTTGCTGCATATTGTTCGAAGAAGTATTCATCTCTTTCTAGTGTGCCTCAACGAAAAATCTCACGTGATTATTGAAATACCTGGATAAATTTTGATTTTATTTTGGGGTCAGTGTTCAAATATCAAGTCCTTGAGATATTGCATACTCAATTAATTCTATTGAAAGAGATTTTTTTAATTTCTCGAGATCAATATGTTTTAATCGATAACTGACATTAGCAGCACTTTTCATTTTCAGCTGTTCTGCTAACCAGGCATTGGAAACAATTGTTGTTTTTCTTAATAACAAAGCAAGTAAAACTTTCTGTGCATCATATGCAGTTAAATTAGGAAGATCACTTGGACTAAGATGAGCTTTAATTAGCCCTTCTTCTAAGCATTTTTCTGCCTGGTAAAGACCATGAGCTTTATGTTCACCTGCCGAATGATAACCTCTTGAGCGTTGTTTTGTTAGCACATCTTTTGCTAACAAAAGCATTTCTTCAGAAAACTTCTGACTTCCCCAATACCATCCCTTTCTGAGATGACTACAACGCTTATCAATTTCTTTTGTTATTAATGGCACGCCAATATGATCTGCTTTTTCTTCAATGGCCCTTCGATCAAGACGTTCTACCATTCTCTGACGCCCATCAACAGTATCTAAAAATCCAAAGACTTTTAATCCATCTTGACAATTCATCCATGCTTTTCTGTCATTTGGCAATAAAGCATACCCTTCTGCTATACTACTCCAAGGATAATCTAAAATACTCTGTTGATTTTCGAGTTTGATCAACCCGGCACGCAGAGGATTTAAATGAATATAATCTATTAATGTCTCATAATAATACGAATTTTCTCCCTCCACCAAAATAGCCTTATAGCGATCACCAAAAAGACGTCCCCACTCTTTATGCCTTACATTAAATCGCCGCGTATAACTATTTTGAAGCCATTTCATTCCTTCCACAAGATTTGCTTCAGGTGTTTGGATAAAGAGATGGTAATGATTCTCCATAAGAACCCATGCATGCACCTTCCACCCTGTCATCTCACATGCCTCTCCTAATGTCTCTAAAAAACATCGGCGATCATCGTCATCTAAAAAAATTGACTGCCGATGATTCCCTCTTGCCATGACATGGTAATAGGCATCTTCATATTCAATTCGTATACTTCTGGCCATTTAATAGATCTACATTCAAAAATGATTTTCGTCAATATTTGATATTTGAACACTGACCCCAAATTCTGACCCTACCAAGATTCCTTACCTTGGTACTTTTTATTTAAAAAACCTTTTGACAAGTTTGAATATTTTCAATAATTGTTTAATCCGAATTTTCACCTTTTTGATCACTCAGGCCTAGTCACTCTAACCATCAATTCCGTAAGGTGGGGTAGAACAGTTATAAAACCTCTTATTTTACTCCAGTCGTTGCGCAGCAAAGACTGAACGGCTATATGAAACCATTACTCTCTCTTGGCATAGCCGGATTAATCCTCCTAACTTCTACTGGCCTCCATGCGCAGAGTGAAGATAGGCTGGAGGCTGTAGGCTATAGGCTGGAGGGAGCAGAAAGAACCCTTTCTGACAATATCGTTGCCAACTGTGATAATTCAGATCCAGACCTGAATTGTCACCTGATGATGAATCCTTCAATGGTAGAGGAAACAGAAGATGCTATTGAAAGATTCATTGTTGGTAAGACCCAACCAGCACGTAAATATTCGGTTAACCCATCAGAAACATGTGATAGAGAATCAACTGATCAGCAGAACGATCTCTCAAATATTGATCAGCATATTAATCAACCTATAACCTATAGCCTACAGCCTACAGCCTCTATTCGGCCAGCAGGCCGAATAGTTACGATTAACCCATCTGTAGAATGTACTCCAACAAATCATCAGAATTATTCCAATCGTGTCTATAATAATCCTGAACTTCAATCTTCCAACTCCCCTCTCCCATCTCCTCCCGAAACAGCGGCATCTACAGCCTCTATTTTAGTCAAAGCCGATCCAACATCAGAAGAAAACATTGGTACTTTTTCCAAACTCGCTGGCTATTTTTCCAAAGCGGCTGAACTGCTTACAAAAACAGCTGATAGCCCGTATTTATGCCCACCTGAAGCTGTGAATGATTGTGCTGCTTCAGAGATCGATGATTCACAGCAGGTAGAATTAGGAGAGGAAGCAGTAGCAGAGGAAGAGTTAGCATCACAAGAATTAAAAACTTCTACTAAAGCTTCTACTTTAGCGGATCACTTAAATGATGGTAAAGTGACTCGTAAGTCAGAGGGCTCATCTTATATCAAACGAGCTGCTAAAGCCATCGTTAGTTACCTTGCCTCTTCCTCCATGGCGCAAAGCGGAGAGTTTAACAGTTGGATGCCCCATGCCTCAACCCAATCTTTGTTAACAACACTCTCTTCTCCAAGTGTACTTGGTTTAGGGGCTCTGCTTTCTATGTTACCACATGCCTACGCGGCCAATGAATCTTTTGTTGTTTATAGTGGGCTTAGCACTGAGTTTATTACGCCCTACTCGATGACTACTAATCCTGATGGTTCCTATATTATGGGAGGATATGTTTACAACCAACCAGACAACGACATTACTAGCTTACTTGGAAAACTTGATACTAATGGAAAAAAAGAGTGGTTCTATGAGCAATCAATACCTAATTCTCTAGTTTTTGTTGATAGTACCACTATTATGAATAATGAATTGTTTAGTGCAGGTAGTTTGTATAATAACTCTAATCGACAGTCCTATGGCATCTATATTAGTCGTAATAACCTTACTAGTGGTATTCCATTATCAGCTTGGATAATAGACAGGAATAGTATTAATATTATTCCAACAAGCCGGAATACATTAATTGCTGTTTCAAACGTTGTTCTATTTGAATTTGATCCTTATAATGGTGTTGTGCTCTCTGCAGCTCAGTTTATAGGTGACTTCAATGCTAATTCAATAGCAGCAATTGATGATCATTCTTATATAATTGGGGGAGGTTGTGGAGGAAGTCCTTCTACAAAAGCATGCTTAAGTAAAATAGGCCTCACAGGTACTACATGGAGTTCTGCTTGGACTCGCTTTTATTCAGTCCCTAGTGTTCGTGAGATGTTTATTAATTCCGTTGCTGTAAGAAACAACACAGCAATCTTTTCATGTTATGTCGATGGTACTACTGGCTGCATTGGCAGTGTTGATGCAACAACAGGTGCTAATCATTGGGTTACCTCCATTGAGGGAACAAGTTCTGGCAACTTAAATACTGTTGTTTTTGCAAGTAGTAATTCAGGTAATACAAATCAAATAATGGCAGTAGGCAATATTGCCCCATTCGGGAATGGATGGTATGTATTAATGAATCTCAATAATGGAACTCTTTCTAAAAGTGTTAAATTAAGTGGAGCAAACACCATTTATTTCGTTGTGGCTAATGATGATGGTTCTTTTACTTCTCTTGGAAATAGTGGTAATGGTCAACTCCTGTTTGTGACTTTAAATAAAAATCTTGAGATTGATCCCTCTATTGTACCCCCAGGAATGAGTCTTAGTGATAACAGTAATGATATAGTGCTAGGAGCTCAAAATATTACAAGTACTGCTAGTAGTAGTACTCTTTCTCCTGTTTCTCCGAGTTCTTTACCAGTAACAGATATTACATCTCAATTTTCTGTGGTAGATGATCCAATTACTCAAACTTTCCCAGGTCAACCAACATTTCAGCCAACTACTCAGCCAACAACAGCTCAACCAACAACAGCACAACCGACAACAGCTCAACCCACAACGGCTCAGCCAACGACAGCTCAACCAACTCAACAACCAACAACAGCGCAACCAACGACGGCTCAGCCCACGAAACAACCCACCCAAACACCAACCTTAGCACCGAGAAACCCTGCTTTTGTTGTTTATAGTACTGGAAATAGCACCGATCAGATGTATCCCTTGTCGTTAACTGCTAATACTGATGGTTCCTATATTATGGGAGGATTAGTTTTTTTACAGAATAAGACAAATTTATTGGGGGAGAATAGCCTCCTTGGGAAATTCGATGCTAATGGACAAAAAGAGTGGTTCTATGAGCAATCTAATTCTCAATCTTCAGGTCATATTTATAGCACAACTATTATGAATAATGAATTGTTTAGTGGAGAGTTCTTCGGCCACATTAGTCGTCATAACCTTACTAGTGGTGTTCTATTATCAGCTTGGCAGACAGGGATGATAATTGGGAGTATGCTTCCAACAAATCGGAACACATTAATTGGTATTGGATACTATGGTTCATTCGAATTTGATCCTTATAATGGTGTTATGCTCTCTGCAGCTCAGTTTGATGACTCCGATTATCATGCAATAGCAGCAATTGATGATCATTCTTATATCATTGGGGGAAGTGTAGAAAATCAGGATAAAGCATGCTTAAGTAAAATAAGTCTTACAGGTACTACCTGGAGTTCTGCTTGGACTCGCTTTTATTCAGTACCTAATGTTAATAATATTAATATTAATTCTGTTGCTGTAAGAAACAATATAGTAATTTTTGCAGGTACTATCTATGATAACGCTGATCGCTTCATTGCTGATGATGGCTTCATTGGCAGTATTGATGCAACAACAGGTGCAACTCATTGGGTCACTTCCATTAGAGGAACAAGTGGTAACAGCTTTACAAGTGGTGACAGCTTAAATACTGTTGTTTTTGCAAATGGTAATACAAATCAAATAATGGCAGTAGGTGGTTCATCGTATTTATTAATGAATCTCAATGATGGCACTCTATCTAAAAGTGTTACTTTACAGAGCGCTGATATTCTGTCCGTTGTGGCTAATGATGATGGTACCTTTACTTCTCTTGGAATGGGGGGCTATTGTGGTAAATACAATCTCCTGTTTGTAACTTTAAATAAAAATCTTGAGATTGATCCCTCTCTTTTGTCTCCAGGAGCGAGATTTCATGATAACAGTCATAATATAGTTCTGGGAGCTCAAAATATTATAAGCACTGCTAGTGGTCTTACTCTTTCTCCGATTTCTTTGGGAGCAACAGATGTTACATCTCGATTTTCTGTGGTAAATAATTCAATCACTCAAACTTGCCCACCAAATTCGGATTCTGATGATGCATCAAAAAACAGTGACTCTACTTATATTATTGCAGGAGGTTCTGCGGGAGCAGCGCTTATAACCAGCGCATTAATGTGTGCTTTCCGTAAACGTCTTGCTGCATATTGTTCGAAGAAATATTCATCACTTTCTAGCATGCCCAACTCTACCGCACCTGGGGGAGATATAGAACAACAGCTCCAGCAACAATCTCATGGGGTTATTGAACTACCCGCGGCTAAATTCCAATCGTATGCACTGCTGCACAGTGATGATAATATATCTCATGACATAGAATCGAATTGGTTAATAATAGGTAATAATCCATCCAAAGAAGCAGTGGATCCAGAAAATGTATCCATCGGATTTAGTACCGATTCAGAGTTCTCTTTTAGTGACGATTTAGACTTCTCTTCCACCTACAGGAAAAAAACTAAATTTCTTTATTAAACTATCATCCTAATTGGCAGAAGGAATAGCCACAAAAGAACACAAAAAACACGAAAAAAGAAAAGAATTTTTATAAAAATTCTTTAACATGTTAAGTAAAATTTGTCTAAATATGCTGGAATCCTTTGCTACAGCGACTGAGGAGACATAGGAAAATTGGGGTCAGGGTTCGTAATCTTGACCATAAAATGGCCATTTCGTTTTCAAACCAGAGAAGTTTGCAATTCCACATAACTCCCAAAATAAAACTTTCCATTGGTTAAGATTCGAGACCCTGACCCCACATCTAAGTCTTATTAGAGTTCGATCACCTTAGTCTGTCCTCAATCATCGGATCCTTTATTGGAGATGGTTCAGAGCTCAAAAATGAAAAATATAAATCCTCAAAAACACCATTTTTTCGAAAATTAATTGGTTATAGTGAGCAACTTTTTAAATCAATTGCCGCAGACAACAAAATAAACTCGTTACCCTTTACTCGTTACTCGTTACATGTCTGTAGCTAAGCCAGGTACCAAGCAAAAATAAAAATCCATTTTCAAAACTGGGTCACTTTCGGACTCTAAATATGCTGCAATCCTTTGCTACAGCGACTGAAGGGGCATAGGAAAATTGGGGTCAGGGTTCGCAATCTTGACCAAAAAATGGTTATTTCGTTTTAAAACTAGAGAAGTTTGCAGTTCCAGATAACTCCCAAAATAAAACTTTCCATTGGTTAAGATTCGAGACCCTGACCCCATTTTCTGCGTTTTGTGTTTCGCATATTTTCATCGTTTCATAGCGTCGCCTCTCCCCATCTTATTTTCCGGACAGTTTCCGTTCCAAAAAGTCAGTGAATTCAAACTGAACTAAAGATTATCTAATTCGGATGGGGGTCAGGGTCTCGAATCTTAACCAATAGAATCCTTTTTTTTGAAACTACCCGAAAGTAAAACCTTCCCTGCAATTAATGCGACGGAATCATGTTTTGGTCAAGATTGCGAACCCTGACCCCACATCTAAGTCTTACTAGAGTTCGATGACCTTAATAGTTACATAAACATACTAAATATATCAAATCAGTTTGAGCTCAAAAAATATCACATATTAAAACCTTGAGACCTCATATAATCGATTACATCAGGCGATAAGCTTCTGCTCAATTTTTCTATAGTAACATTCTTTAATCGATGGCTTACATTGCCGGCGCTTTTCATTTTCAGCTGTTCTGCTAACCAGCCATTAGAAACGGTTGTCTTTTTTCTTAAGAGAAGCGCAATAAAGATTTTTCTTGGATCAGAACCACTTAAATTTAGCAAATCTTGCTGACTAAGATTCACTCTAGCTAATCCTTCATGGAGCAATTTCTCTGCTTGTTGCAAGCCATGTGCTTTGTGTTCAGCAGATGACTGATACGCCGGTGATCTTTCTTTTTCTAAATCATCTTCTGCTTGCAAAAGTATTTTTTTAGAAAATTCCTGACTACCCCAATACCACCCTTGCGAAGGGTGGCTGTTTTGTTTCGAATCAAGTTCATTCCTTGTTGTTGGAATATTGCATCGATTTGCCATTTCTTCGAATGCTCGTCGATCAAGACGTTCCACCATCTCACGTCGTCCAGCTGGTGTGTCTAAACAACCAAACGCTTTTAAACCATCATTGCAAGCCATCCAAGCCTTGCGTTCGCTTGGTTGCAAAGCATATCCTCCTACGATACTGCTCCAGGGATAATCCAAGACACTCTGCTGATTTTCTGGCCTTATTAAGCCAGCACGCACAGAATTCAAATGAATATAATCTACGAGTGTTTCATAATGATAACGGCTCTCTCCCTCAACTAGAATGGCTTTATAGCGATCTCCAAAAAGACGTCCCCACGCCTTGTGGTGCACATTAAATCGTCTCGTGTAGGTATTTTGAAGCCATGTCATTCCATCGACAAGATTTGCCTCCGGTGTCTGAATGCAAAGATGATAATGATTGTCCATTAAAGTCCATGCATGCACTCGCCAGCCTGTCATTTCACACACATCTCCCAATGTTGATAAAAAGCATCGCCGATCATTATCATCCACAAAAATAACTTGCTGCTGATTTCCTCGTGCCATCACATGGTAAAAGGCACCTTCATATTGAATTCGTATGCTTCTAGCCATTTAGATAGAGTTTATTCGAAAAATGAAGAGTAAGATAATGAAAGCACTAAGCGCGGAAAATGGGGTCAGGGTCTCGAATCTTAACCAATGGAAAGTTTTTTTAGGAGTTATCGGAAATTGTAAACTTCTCTGGTTTTAAAACGAAACAACCATTTTTTGGTCAAGATTGCGAACCCTGACCCCAATTTTCCTAATCTATGTTCGAAGTTGCTCTTGTAAAGGATGCTAACACACCTAGACAAATTTGATCGATTGGGTTAGCCGAGCAAATTAGAAAACTGAAGATTGGAGATACTAAGCGTCTGCCATTTTTTTGCCCCGATCAGCTGCTTCCCTATACCGTTGAGCCTCTTCTGCTTTGCCTTCACTCTCGGCTTTCATCGCTTTTTCTAGTTGTTCTGCTGTTACACCCAACTGATCACCGGCATCTCTCCAACTATTACCTTCGTCTGTTTTTCCTTGTCCAAAAGCTGTTAGTGCTTTGGTATAAGACTCGAAGGAACGTACTTGTTGCTCGGCTACTTCTCTCCATTTTTGAGCTACTTCTGGCTTGCCAGCACTCTCGACTTCGATCGCTTTCTCTAGTTTTTCTGCTGCATTATAAAAACCACTACCTACTCTATTCCAACTTTTAGCTTCAGATGTTTTTCCTTGTTCAAAAACTGTTGCTTCTTTGGTATAACACTCCAGAGAACGCACTTGTTGTTCGACTACTTTTCTCCATTGTTGAGCTATTTCTGGCTTGCCAGCACTCTCGGCTTCGATCGCTTTCTCTAGTTTTTCTGCTGCGTTATAAAAACCACCACCTATGCTATTCCAACCTTTAGCTTCAGATGTTTTTCCTTGTTCAAAAGCTGTTGCTTCTTTGGTATAACACTCGAGAGAACGCACTTGTTGTTCGACTACTTTTCTCCATTTTTGAGCTATTTCTGGCTTGCAAGCACTCTCTGCTTCAGCTTCTTTGGTATAACACTCGAGAGAACGCACTTGTTGTTCGACTACTTTTCTCCATTGTTGAGCTATTTCTGGCTTGCCAGCACTCTCGGCTTCGATCGCTTTCTCTAGTTTTTCTGCTGCATTATAAAAACCACCACCTATGCCATTCCAACTTTTAGCTTCAGATTTTTTTCCTTCCATATGAGCTTTTGCAGCTTGAGTACAAGGCTCCACGGAGCGTACTTGTTGCTCGGCTGCCTCTCTCCATTTTTTAGCTATTTCTGGCTTACCCTCTATCTCAGCTTCAATTGCTTTTCCTAATTTTACTGCTGCATCATAAAAAGCACCCCCGGCATTATGCCAACTATTACCTGCCTCTGTTTTTCCTGCAATATAAGCTTTCGCTGCTTTGGTATAAAGTTCAAAAGAACGCATCTGTTGCTCAACTACTTCTTTCCATTTTTTAGCTACTTCAAGCTTGCCTTCTAACTCAACTTCAATCGCTTTTCCTAATTTTACTGCTGCATCATAGCAACTATTACCAGCATTATTCCAAGCATCACCTTCATCTGTTCTTTTTGCAACATAAGCTTTGGCCGCTTGAATAAAATGCTCTACAGAATCCACTTGTTGATTGGCTGCTTCTCTCCATTTTTTTGCTATTTCTGGCTTATCCTCGATCTCGGCTGCGGTCGCTTTCTCTTGTTTTTCTGCTGCACCACAATACCCTGCACCAGCATTATGCCAACTAGTCCATTCTGTTGTTTTTCCTGCAGTATGAGCTTTGGCTTTCTTCTCTTTCATTTCTTCTTTCCTGACATTCCATGTTTCTATTAATTTTCTATCTGCTTCTATAGTGACCCGTTGTATCTGTAATTTCTCTGCAGCTTGTTTCTGCTGCTCTGCTTTTTGTTGATATTTTATCGCTTTTTCTCTTAATTCTTGGGCTTGAGGTATCATTCCATTTTCTTCTGCCACAATTGCTTCCTCTAGTTTTTCTACTGTATCATAAAACCCATTACCAGCTTCACGCCAAAGAGCACTTTCATCTGTTTTTCCTTCTGTAAATGCTCTCACTGATTCAGTATAAAGTTCAATACAACGCATTTGTTGCTCCGCTGCTTCACGGTATTTTTGCACTATTGCCAGCTTGCCGGCATTCTCGGCTTCAATGGCTTTCATTAGTTTTTCTGCTGCCCAATAACAAGCATCACTGGCATCATTCCAACGATCACTTTCCTCTGTTTTTCCTGTAGCAGAAGCTTTAGCTGCTTGATTGCAAAGATTAACAAAATGTGTTTGTTGTTCAGCCAGTTGTTCATATAATTTTGCTTTATTGCTAGAGAGTGTAACCAAGGTTTCTTGAGCTCCCTGTGCTGTTAACAAGACTGTATGCTCTTGAGCTGCTTTTTCGTAAGCTTCTGCGGATCGGTCGTAAGAAACGGCAACTTGTTCGTTTTGCTTTCGTTGAGTTTCTAGCGTTTTATCATCAGCAGCCTCTTGCCAATGGGTACTAGCTTTGCGATAACATTGAGCGGCTTGTTGCCAGTAAATATTATTCTTTTGTTCTTTTACTTTTTCTTCGCATTGTTGCGCTTGAGTCAAGGATTGATAGTAGTTTTCTGTTTGTCTGGCTTTATAACCTATTTTTAAAGAATCTTCCTGTTCTTTAAGTTCATCGGAATTTTTTTTAATGCTGTTTTCTAACTCTGCTAATTGTTGTTGCAGTTGCTTCAGTTTTTCTTTTCGTTTTGTTGAGGTCATTGAATACCATAAGCTTCCTTCAATCTTTTTTGTTTCAGCTTCTATTTCAGCTTTTACCCTTAGCTCTTCTGCATGAGCTTCACCGACTTGTTTTTTGATTTCATCTCTTTTTTGATCGTACTCTTCGTTGGATTTTCTTACTTCGTTGTTATAGTACGTTCTTTCTTGCTCGCTCAAGGCGTTCCAATCGGAGTAATACCCTCGATGATATTCTTGCGAGGCTTGTTCTCGTGCCTGTTTTTTTTCTTCTTGTTCTTCTTGTAGGATGCCTTTCCATATCTTCTCGATTTTTTCAAGACGTCTAGCTTCTTCTTTAAAAACTTTTGCGGCTTGTTTGTTAATTTCTAATTTTTCTAATTGCGCTGCTGTTACATTCTTTTTTTCAGCTGCGATTTTCTCCCAGATTTCAGCCATTTCTTCAGGATGATTACGTGCATTATCTAGTGCTCGTTGAAAGGCCACCTCTTGATAATGGTCAAGCGCTTTTTGACCACTATATGCTATACGGCTATCCTGGTATGCTTGTTCAAGCTGGTTTTCTAGATTGATGATCGCTTCACTGATCTCTTCTTGATCAACAGCACTCTTTTCGAGTTCGGAATTTTGATAACTTTTAAGAAGTTTTTCCCAACGTTTATTGACAGCGCGATCTCTTTCTTTAAGGCGTTCGTTAGCTTTTTCTTTAATTTCTTCGTTAGCCTGTTCTGGAAGCATATTTTGTTCTGAACGTTCATCCCTATATTCTTGAGCCATTTTTTCCCACGCCTCTTCAGCTTCAAAGTACGCTTCTTGCAATCTTTTTTCTTCCGCTAAGGCCTCGTCTCTCTTTTTATTAGCGGCCGTTAACTGTGCTTTCGTTTTTGCCTTATCTGCCTCATCTCCTAGCTTGAGTGTCCGTTGTTGAGCTCTGCGAAAAACTTTTAAGGCTTGATCTGCTTGAACGCAAAGTCTCCAGCGCTCTGTGTTTGTTTGCCAACTCTCTTGTTGTTCTTGCGCTATCTTTTCTCTCTCTTGTTCACGGCGTTTTTCTTGAATAAGAGTAACACTTTTTCGATCCGCTTCTTCCCAAGCACCATTACGATCTGTTTCTTCACTAAAAGGAATTGCCTCTTTTTGACCTTTGAGAGGACTAAGACGTTCGTTTTCGGCGTGATCTAGGAGATCAAAATATTCCTTTTTAAGCTCGCGTGCCTGTTCTTGAAGTTGTTTCAGTATTTCTTCGAAATCTTGAGACCCTTCATTAATGGAGGGAAGCAATGAAAGAGGCTGTTTTTTATTACCAAATAGAGTTTTTCCTCCAATGCTAAATGCACTACTTTTACTAATACTCAAGGTGGTAGCAGCAGCAGTTTGTTTCGTAGCATTACTAGCATTGCTATCTACATCGTCATCATCCTCAGCCAATGCATCACTATCTCTACATTTTTTCCCTTCATTTTCTTTCTGGAGTTCTTTTCTTATAGAGCTTATCTCTTTTTGAAGTTGATCAAGTTTTTCTCGAGTCTCCCAACGCTCTCGATCTTGTGAACTTGGTTGTTCTTGTCGTTGTTGAACCCATTCTTTCACTTGATCAAGGTTGCTTGGTGCAGAATAATAGAATGAAGGTTGCTTTGAAAAAGGATGCAATATCGCGGTAAGAACAGTAGGCTTCTTTGTTGTTGTAATACTCATCATTGCTCCTCGTATCCGTAAATTACGTCCTTGACGTTCTAGCTCTTCCAATCGTTGTAAAGGAGGCTCGCACATTTCATGTGTTCCTCTCTCTTCAGAGGAATTTAAGGTATTTTCTACTACGTGAGATGTACTAATTTCAGGCACACTCCAATCTTTATAGTTGCTAGTGGCACTCTTAAGCCAAATGCGTTGTAAAAGTTCTCGATCGGTTTGGTACGCTTTTTTACCTCGAATAAGAGTTCTTTCTGCTTCTTCTTTGGCATTCTGATAGGTTTCTGAGGCTGTCCAGCGCTGTTCTTCTTGGGTGGTGGTTCGTTGAACGGCAGCTTCCCATTTCTTTTGTAATTCTTGATTTCGCAATTGCGTCTTTTCTAATTCCTTGAGCTTCTCAATAAACTCTTTCTTTTTTTGCTCAAATTGAACTTTGTCTCGAGTTTCAAGTCGTTCCATTTCGTCAACACGTTTTTCTATCTCAAGTTTAAGATCTTCTATTGAATTCTGACCTTGATTCAGAAAATTTCGTTGCTGCTCTTCTTGTGTTTGTGCACGTTGATATTGCTGAAGAGCGCTCTCATAAGAACGTTTTAGGGAAGCAAGATTAGCTTTCTTTTGCAATGCTATGTACTGTTCTTTGCCTGTCTCGACTTTCTGTTCCCAAGATTTTTTCGTCACGGATTCTACCCAGTTTGGATTAAGACGCACTAGGTCGATAAGATGAAAGCTTTCTTTCTCACTCCACGTTGGGCTTACAAAACTCCCCCATGCTTGCCACTGAGTCTCTTTCCAGTCTGTCTGAGGATGAAGTTGTTCGGCACATTTCCTAGCAGACTGCTCTGCTTGTGAGGAAGAAAGTGTTTCTACCTCTTCAGCATGTTGCTTTAATAGGAGAAGTTGTTGATGTGAATGATCTTTTTGTCCTTGAATCTGCTCATGTTGTTCGCTGATCTGTTGATGTTCTCTTTTGGCAAGCATCAAGTTACCATGAGCCCAAGCCATATTGATGGCGCCTGCAAACACTCCCAACCCAGAAACTCCTACACGGACCGCCTGAATATGCGGATCAGGGGTGTTACCTATCATACTTCCAGCCATCAAAGCATATTTAGAAATCTTAGCGAGTCGGGTTTTTTCGAGTTCTTCATCGGTTGTTGCTTTGTTAGCTTGCTCAAGTTTTTGTTCGGATAAAGTCAGTTGTTTACGACTTTCCTGAAGTTCATGATAAATACGACTCTGTTCTTTCCATCCATGATCACACGCACCCCACGCCTCGTCAGCCTTTTTATAATGATCTTGAAGTTGAGCTGAAGAATGGCTTATGACCTTATTAATCGCTCCTTGAACCTTCTTCCCTAAGACTGGATCCATCTGTTGTTCAGAAGTTGAAGCTGTAGCAGAAGTTGTTGTTTGATTTTTGACAATTGTGAATACATTGGGATGAGGATCAACAGCATTTAACGTGCTTTCCTCAACTTGAACTCTAGAAGAAACAGAGGTTGTTTGTGATGGAGATGCATTTTCTCCTGAAATTCTCAATCCTTTTTTGAGAGCTTGTTCTGCCTCTTCGATTGCTGCAGGTTCCATCATTAGGTAGCAATCAATATCATCATCTTGATTAGAGTCCTTTCGAAACTCTACTTCTGCTGCGAATTGCTTCGTCGCGCCGGTGCTCGAAGCATCGAGTAGCTCCTGCCACAAACTTCCACTAGCGCCGTCGACTCCTTGCACTGCATCAGCATAAGCGAGTTTGGAAAGAACTCTATTGTTACAGTTCGTGGTTCGTAGTTCGTAGTTCGTAGTCTGATTAGTACCTGCAACCTGTAACCTGCAACCTGTAACCTGATTAATGTCTGTATCCTGTATCCTAATTGGCTCAACCTGACCATTAACATTGATAAAACTTGTAGAGCTTATCAAAGCTCCTAAGAAAAGGTAAAAGAGGACTTTCATGGTTTAATAGTATTGGAATGTTCTGCAAGTCTTACTAGCTGAATCAGTCTGGTACTTGCGCAGTAAATAAAAAACGAATATTGGAGCAAAAAGTATTAACCATATTTTGAACAAGCCTCAAGAGTTTCTATAAAAAATCTTTACTTGTTACGCTCTACCCTTTTTCTTTTTTGTGTTTCTTTGTGTTCTTTTGTGGCTATTTTTCTTTATCTTTTATGAATCGACGTAAAAATCTTATCACTCGCCGGTTAATAACTTGGTTTCAAAATCATGGTCGCCACGATCTACCTTGGAGGCAATCTCCAACTCCTTACGACGTCTTGGTTTCGGAATTTATGCTGCAACAAACTACTGTAGCAACGATCACCCCACGCTTTTATACATGGATGCAACGTTTTCCTGATATTAAAGCGTTAGCCAAAGCTGAAGAGCATGAAGTTCTCTCAGCATGGCAGGGATTAGGATACTATGCTCGTGCTCGTCGTCTGCATGCAGCAGCAAAAGCGATTGTTGCACAACATCAAGGTATTATTCCTGCTAATCTCACCACCTTGATGGAACTCCCTGGAATTGGCCGTTACACTGCTAGCGCACTTATGGCCTTTGCGTTTGACCAGCCAGTAGAAGTACTCGATACCAATATTATTCGCGTCGTTGCACGTTTAAATAACATAACAACTGCAATTGATACGGCCTCTGGACGAAGGCATCTTGAAGAAGTTGCTCTAACAATGCTTCCAAAAAAAGAAGGTCGCTCTTTTGCCTCAGCACTCATGGATCTAGGCTCTATGATTTGTATTGCAACAACACCAAAATGCGACATATGCCCTCTTAGTGAACTTTGCCAAGCAGAGAACCCATCAAGCCTGCCGCAGAAAAAGCCAAGAGCCGTGGTTACTAAGAAAAAGGAACAACGAGCCTTTTATCAACGCGATAATACCCTCTATCTTGAACAGTCGACAGGTCCTCTTTGGAAAGGTCTCTGGATCCTCCCTTCGTACACTAGACCGCCCAAACAAAAAGAATTCATCACCTCCATTATTTATCCCATCACGCGCTATCGGATCACCATGCAGCTTTACCGACCTGCTGGTCTCGTGCCAAAGAATCTTAAACCTTTTTCGCTTGATGAACTCGAGCATCTTGCTATTCCTTCACCTCATCGAAAAGCGATTAAGCTAGGCTACCAACGTCACCATAACAGGCAAAAGGAATAGCCACAAAAGAACACAAAAAAAGAAACTTAACTCGGATCTTTCATACACATCGTTATGAAACGTAGTGCGAAACTTGATGAGATAAGGCGGACGAAGGATTTTACTGCCGTGGCTATATATTTCATACCGTCCCAAGTAAAATTCAAATCCCACGCAGTATTCATCAAATTTCTCACAAGTTGTAATAGATGAGTATTAAATATTCGGATTAACGATGAACTTGATTAATTAGTTAGCCTAAGTTGTTTCGCCGCTATTGGGGCTCTATGTTGAAGCAGGATATCAATTCCACCCCCTCTTATTTTTCACAATAGACTTCTTTATCTTGAGTTCTTAAACTTGTTAAAGAATTTTTATAAAAATTCTTTTTTTGTGTTCTGATTCTTTGTGTTTCTTTGTGTTCTTTTGTGGCTATTTTCTTCCTTCTTCCTTTTACTTCAATTCAGTTTGAGCTCACGATAATTTAATATACGATTAACGTTATTCTTTACACTTCAAATCACGCCAATTTTTCCAACATCTCTTTATTTCACAGAAATAAAGAGACGTTGGGACTCACCTTTATGGAAAAACATACACAGCAAAAAGACACCATCCCCACCATCACGATCGAAGAATTACAACTTCGACTTCAGCAAGGAGGAAACAATATGCTTATTGATGTTCGGGAGCCATCTGAGCATGAACTCTCCTCGATTCCTGGCTCTCACCTCATTCCTCTTGGAGAACTTCCGTCTCGGCTTGAGGAGCTTCAAGGAGCTAATGAAATCTATCTTCATTGTCGTTCTGGCGGACGCAGTGCTAAGGCCTTGCTCTTCCTCCAAGAAATGGGTTTTAAAAATGTCTATAATGTCGAAGGAGGCATCCTCGCTTGGGAAGAAAAAATACATGGATCTCAATTTCGTTAATCTCCTCCGCTGTCCTGCATCGCAGCAACGTCTTCGGGAAGCTTCTCACGCAGAGTTAGAACAGATCAACACACGTTGTGCTCTTTCTAACCTTCAGGAGAATGTCCTTGAAGGAGCTCTTATACGAGAAGATCAAAAAATTGCCTATCCTATACGCAATGGCATCCCTGTATTGTTAGTAGAAGAAGGGTTCTCTCTTGTTTAATTTTTCTGTACTCTTTGCGTTCGTAACTATTCAGCCAACACAGGACAGTCCAGGACTAATTCTTCCAACGGGATAATAGGTTGAAATTTAATTAATAATAGATGATGGAAAAGCACTTCAAAAAAACTTTTTTCATTAATCAGCGCCTCTCTGTATTTATCCCTTTTATCCCTTCCATCCCTGTTAATTTTTTCTTCTTTCATCCTCTTTCATCCATGTTTATGCATTTCGGTGAATTAGCCCTGAGGACAGTCTAAGAGTTTTTTTCTTTTGTGTTCTTTTGTGTTCTTTTGTGGTTAATTGCTTTGACTCTTTCCTTGTCACGAAGTGACCAAAAATCAACTTAAACTTATATTAGGCCTGTTGGCCGAATAGTTATCTGCCACCTGTAACCTGTAACCTGCAACCTGTACCCTGCTTAATATGACTGAACTCGAAACGCTCCGACATTCCTGCGCGCATGTGCTCGCTAATGCTATTTTAAAAATTTGGCCTGAAGCTCAATTTGCAGCAGGACCTCCCACAGCCAATGGTTTTTATTATGATGTCGATCTACCTCATCGTATCACTCCAGAAGATTTTGCACGTCTTGAAGCCGAGATGCACAAGGTAACTGAGGCGGCTCAACCGTTTCAGCGTGAGGTCATCAGCCGGGACAAAGCTCTTGCTATGGGCCGCTCGGGTGAATTAGCAGGTTTAGGAGAACGTTCTACCCCTAGTCGATTCAAACTCGACATTATTGAAAATATTCCTGCAGATGAAGAGATCACACTCTTTCGCAATGGAGAATTCACTGACCTTTGTGCAGGACCTCATGTTGCTGACACTTCTAAAATAGGAGCTTTTCGCCTTACCCATGTTGCGAGTGCTTACTACAAAGGGGATGAAAAAAATCCTCAACTACAACGTATCTACGGCACTGCTTTTACTACGCAAGAAGAGCTTGACCGTTCCCTAGAACTCTTAGAAGAGGCTAAAAAACGAGATCACCGCAAGCTAGGCAGGGAGTTAAACCTCTTTCACATTGATGATGCAGTCGGTCAGGGCCTGATTCTCTGGACGCCTAAGGGAGCCATCATCCGTCAACAACTTCAAGATTTCATTGGTGGTGAATTGCGCAAACAGGGTTATTCTCAAGTCTTCACTCCTCACATTGGACGCCTCGATCTCTTCCGTACATCAGGACATTTTCCTTACTATGCAGAGTCGCAATTTCCACCGCTCATCGACCGCGAAACGATTACAAAATTAGCAGAAGAAGAATGCAGCTGTTCTACACTTAGCAATCTTCTAGAACAAGGTACCATTGATGGTTACCTGCTCAAGCCGATGAATTGCCCCATGCATGCAAAAATCTTTGCATCGCAGCCACGCAGCTATCGTGATCTTCCTGTGCGCCTCGCAGAGTTTGGTACAGTCTATCGATGGGAACAATCAGGCGAACTCAATGGAATGACACGCGTTCGTGGATTTACGCAAGATGATGCTCATCTTTTTTGTACTGAAGAACAGATCGCTCAAGAGATTCAAGGATGCCTCGATCTTGTCAAAACAGTTTTAACGACTTTTCAATTGACCGATTATCGTGTGCGCATCGGCCTACGTGATCCCGATTCTGATAAGTATGTTGGCAGTCAGGAAAATTGGTCTAAAGCCGAGCAAGCCTGTCGTGATGCGGCAAAAAATCTTGGAGTCTCCTATTCTGAAGAAAAAGGAGAGGCTGCTTTTTATGGACCAAAAATTGATTTTGTCGTGAAAGATGTGCTTGGCCGTGATTGGCAACTTGGCACCGTCCAAGTCGATTTCAATCTACCTCATCGTTTCGAACTGAAGTACACTGGCCCTGAAGGCAAGAGCCACGTACCGGTAATGATTCATCGCGCTCCCTTTGGTTCACTAGAGCGTTTTACAGGTGTTCTCATTGAACACTTCGCCGGCGCCTTTCCTCTCTGGCTAGCTCCAGAACAAGCTCGCGTCTTGCCTATCTCTGATAAAGTAGCTCATTATGCCCATACAATTGTTTCTGAACTGACCACACGCGGCATTCGTGCTACAGTAGATACCTCCTCAGAAAAAATTGGAGCTAAAATTCGGCTTGCCCAAATCGAAAAGGTGCCCTACATGATCATAGTAGGCAATCGAGAAGCGGAGGCTAATCAGCTCTCACTTCGTAGTCGCCATCGTGGAGATGAAGGTTCTTTACCTAAAGAGGATTTTTATCACCGCATAGAACAAGAAATAAATTCTAAAATAAACTTAACTACCAACGTTGATACAGACGTTAGTAGTGTTTAATGGTTTAAATTTTTAGGGCTTTAGGGGAAGTTTCCCTATGACTCCTACATTTTATCCTCTCAATTTTTGCTTTCGAAGTCGCTTCAGTAAAGGATTCTAACATATCTAAAAAAATTACCGAACGGGTTAGCCTAATATTTACGTTATTTTTTTGTGTTTCTTTGTGTTCTTTTGTGGCTATTTTCTTCCTTTTTCCTATAACTAATAACTAACAACCATTCACCCGGTCGTTATGCACGTCTCATGCTAACGCCATCACCTTTGCCGTAAAGGCAACCTGATCCTATTAATCCTGATTCCATCCGCATCAACGAACGAATTCGCGCTCGCGAAGTCCGTGTCATTATAGCTTCTACAGGCCAACAGCTTGGCATCGTCAAAACCGATGAAGCTGTTCGTCGAGCCAAGTCGTATGGGCTTGACCTCATTGAGATCTCGCCTAATGCAACACCACCTGTCTGCCGTATCGCCGACTTTGGAAAGTATAAATATGAACTAACCAAGCAGGATAAAGATCGGAAGCAACATAGTATTAAAGTCAAAGAGATCAAGTTCAGGGTGAAAATTGGCACCCATGACTACGAAACAAAATTGCGCCATGCTGAGGAGTTTCTCGACAAAGGAAACAAATTAAAACTTCAGTTGCAGTTTCGTGGACGTGAAATGGCTCACAAGGATCTTGGTCTCGCCATGATGGAAAAGATTAAGAACGATCTAGAAACCATGGCTGTTGTCGATACACCTGCTAAGATTCTAGGACGGGCCATTGGTATGACAATGAGCCCTCTTCCTGCTAATAAGCGCAAAAGACGCTTTGCCCCACCTGAAGAAGAGTATGTCGAAACAGAGGGTGACGAAGAAATAGAAGGTGATGAAGAAACAGAAGAGGAAATTGTGGAGAAAACCGAAAAAGAAACAAAAGAGTAGTTACTTGACATTTCATCAAAGAACCAATATTGTTTGGTGCTTACGCGGCCGTAGCTCAATTGGATAGAGCATCTGACTACGGATTAGAAGGTTCGGGGTTCGAATCCCTGCGGCCGCAGTTTTTTTCCTTTGTAGTCGTTCCATCGCTGCCACGCGAGAACCAAACTATTACAACAGTATAGGAAAGCGGACTTCTTTCCAAAATCATAAGCATTCCGTCCCCCCTCCTTCAGAGAACGGATCTGAACTTGTTGAACGCAGCTGACGCAGCTGTTGAAAAGTTGAACGGAAGCACTCCTTGAATAAGGATACGGCGAGTGACACCGTTTTTTGAGTGTTATTGACCACAAATAGTAACAGAGCGCTCTCTCAACACTTCCAAGGTTACTACCAACGTGCCGTTGGTAGTTGGGAGATAGAAGATAGGAGATGGAAGTCGAGATCACAAAGTGACCAAAAATCAACTTAAACTTACTGCGAAGCAGGAAAAACTGCGCATTGCATCACATTACGACTTCACAGTCGATTCATTTGGTTCAGATCCTTCTTCCAAAGAAGGGGATCTTAACGCTTACATTCCGTGAAATCAGAACGTTATCTTCGTTGTACTCTAAGCGGTAAACACTCGGTTAACTCATTGATAGAATGTGCACCAACAAATCATCAGAATCCTTCTAATTCTGCCTACAGCAGCGGATATCCACTTCCATCTTCCATCTCCTATCTTCCATCTCCTGCCGCAGCAGCGGCATCTCCCACCACTATTCGGCCTGTTGGCCGAATAGTTACTCTAAGCGTAACGGTATTTCTTGCTCTCATACTTCTTAGAGGAACCATGTGTTACTCTTACTATGATCTTCCTAATGATCCAAACATCACCATGCAATGGGGAATCTTTCAACAAGATGATGACTTAGCATTCACCAAAGAACCTCATTATGGCATGGGTGCCATGAATGCATGGCGTCTAAGAACCTCGGCCGCTTCTATTATTGTCGCAATCATTGATTCCGGCATTCGTTATACTCACGAAGACCTCAAGGATAATATGTGGCATAATCCTTCACCGACGAATGAAGATATCTATGGCTGGAATGCCAGCGCTAATAATGGTGATCCCATGGATGACTCCGGTCATGGCACTCATTGCGCAGGAACAATTGGAGCTGTTGGTAATAACGGTATTGGAATTAGTGGGGTGGCCTGGAAAGTGCAACTGATGGCCTGTAAATTATTTGATTCTCATGGCAATGGAACTACTGATGATGCCATTGCCTGCATTGATTATGCGCGCAATCATGGAGCCAGAATTATTAATGCCAGCTGGACTCAACCTGAAGCTTCTCAATGCCTGCTTGATGCAATCACCCGTGCTCGTGATGAAGGCATCATTTTGGTTACAGCATCAGGTAATAACAGTCGTAATAATGATATCTTTCCCATCTATCCTGCCTGTTACCCACTGGACAATATTATAACAGTTACAGCAACCGCAAGAACAGGTGATCTAGCTTATTTTTCTAACTATGGACCTCAGAGTGTTCTGCTAACAGCACCTGGAATGAACATTTATTCCACCTACTTTACCAATGATTCTTCTTATATTACCTTGAGTGGCACCTCAATGGCCGCTCCGTATGTTACAGGAGCTCTTGCCCTCCTTGCGGCACAATTTCCTAATCAATCTTATAGCACTCTCATTGCTCAACTCCTTGCAACAACAGACTTGGATCCTAAACTCTCTAAAAAAGTTAAAACAGGACGATTAAATCTTGCACGAGCATTGAGCTCTCCATTCAAACCATGACTTCACCGTCCGATCATTTTATTCAGAACCTTCCTCCGAAGAAGGGCGAATCTGAACACCTGTCTCCCTTACAATTAGCAGAGTCTCTCCATCATAAAGCTGGTTTTGTCTGGCTCGATTCATCACTCCCTAATCTTTCCCCCCACCATTCGTTCAATCAAGGAGAGGAGATAGCACAAGGATTATCAATCTTAGCTTATGAGCCCGATCTTGTACTGGAAGGAAAAGCCGATGAATGGCATCTCCTAGAAAAGGAGCTCTTACGACGCCAACGTTCAACACTCCATCCAGGATTCCCTGAAGGAGCAGCCATTGGTTTTTTCCGTTATGATGGATCCTTTAGGTTCAGTTTCTATGAGAAACTGTATCTTCACCATACTTCATTAGTAGAATCTCGCTGGTTAACACCTCTTCCTAAAACTATTCCCAAAACGAAAGCTCCATTGCCAGCAACGCTACCTCCAACAGCAAGAGATCCTCTCCATTTTCAATCAAATCTCTCTCCTGAAGAATACCGTGAAATGGTACGCCAAGCCCAGGAGTTCATAGCCGCTGGAGATATCTATCAAGTCTGCCTTGCTCACCGCTTTCAATGCCCCTTTCATGGTGATCCTTGGCCACTCTATTTATCACTTCGCAAAAAATCTCCAGCTCCTTTTGCTGCCTACCTCCAGTCAGGCGAAGAAACTATCTTATCAAGTTCGCCTGAATGTTTTCTTAAAATGAGCGGACAGCATATTATGACACGTCCCATCAAAGGAACACGGCCTCGTCGAAACAATATTGAAGAAGATGAACTGCAAGCGCTCGAATTAAAAACCTCGCCAAAAGAAATTGCCGAACTCGTGATGATTACTGATATGGAGAGAAACGATCTTGGAAAAATTTGTACCTATGGAAGTGTTGTTACTTCTCAACTACTCCATCTCGAACGTTACCCTCAAGTCTTTCATCTTGTCTCTACGGTTGAAGGAGAGCTACGCCCAGAAATTTCTCATGTGGCTGCTCTGAAGTCCTGTTTCCCAGGAGGATCCATTTCGGGAGCCCCTAAAAGAAGAGCTATGGAAATAATCAAAGAACTTGAACCTATTCAACGAGGCCTCTTTACTGGAGCTATTGGTTACTTTGGTTTTAATGGCGAAAGCCAATTCAGTATTGCCATTAGAACTTTAGTTATTTCCTCTACAATGGCTGAATTTTATGTTGGCGCTGGAATCACAAGCGATTCTCTGCCTAACGATGAATGGGAAGAGACACTCCACAAAGCCTCTGGAATCTTGCAAGCATAAAAAAAGAGCCAGTCCCATAGCTCATCAGGTTGACGAGATATGGTACTGACTCCTTTATTATAGCTTTCGCTATCTATAGGATAGTTCACTTTCTCTTAAGAACGTCGAACATAAAAATTCTACGAACTAAGAACACGAGAACTA
>DATEBV010000195.1:0-3800 GCA_035287205.1 Chthoniobacterales bacterium
TTCATTATTCAACTTCAAACCCTCTCCAATAAAAGATCCAATGATTGAGGCTCTAGATTGCAAGTGTTGCCCATTTTAGCAACATCACTTCATTTCGAAGAAATAAAGCGACGTTGGTAGCACAAACTGGGTCACTTACGAGCAATCTCTAGATAACGTCGTTGGATAACTTTCTGTGTTTCTGGATCAAAGCTTTCAATACGCATCTCCTTGAGCATCCAGAGGTCATCAATTTTCTGAGCAGAGACGATTTCAAAGCGTTTAATTAACTGGTTTTGTTGATTAAATCCTTCCATGCGTAAGGGAGCTCCATTGCACTGATCGATCCATAAATGGACGCTGCGATAGGGATTATTAAGATTTTTTTGATCAAGCTCCGTGGTTAATTCAATTAAAGAAGATTTTTGCCCTCGAAGGGTGACGGTACCGAGAAGCCGTGGGTGAGGCCAGTAGAGAAATCCTAGAGAAAGATCATCATAGGTCACTCCTGTATTACGAATTTCTTGATAACGTTTCTTGTCATCCATTCGTTGGATTTTTCCATCTATTTTTTCGCAAAGGGAAGATGTCGTAGAACCTAGTTTTAAAATAATCGACTCTTCAGGATGATGAAGTTGATACTCGATCTGATTTTTTTCAATCTTTAGAACTAACGGGAGAGGGTGTTCTGCTCCGCGAATTTGAGCAGAAAGTGTGATGGGGTGCGCTGTGGGATGAAGGCGTGCTTCCTGGAGAAGGGTCTCTACGGAAGGTTCGGCCAGAGCGCTAGAGAGCGTCAGAAAGAATAAAAAGAGCGTAACTGTAACTATTAGGCTAGTTGGCTGTAGGCTGGAGGCTGGAGGTACCGCTGCTGCGGTAGGAGATGGAAGATAGGAGATGGGAGATGGAAGTTGAGGTTTGCTGCAGCAGGAAAAAAAGAATTTTGGAAACATAAATTTTTTGGGAGCTCAAACTGAACTGAAGATTATCTGAATCGGATGGGGATTAGGGGAGGAGTGGCGCTAATATTATTAAGTAATAACTCGCTAAAAATGATTTAATTATATTTTTTTTGGCGCGAACATGGCGCGAAAAGTGGCGCGAAAATACACCTTAATTGCTGACCCCACATCTTGGGTGGTAAAAATTATGGTAATTTCCTAACTATAATCAGTGCTAGCTTTATGGAATATCAAAAGAATAACTTACGCACATTCAAAGTTATTTTTGACGGTAAACATAAATAAAAACGTCGTCGTAATTGGCAGAAATTCACCACAAGGAACACAAAGATACACAAAAGAACACATAGATAAAATTTTTTATAAAAAATTTTAAAGTTGAAAATCGTGAATGCAAACTAAGTTTAACTTATTGATGTGCAAATTATTATAATATCACTATTAATTCTTTATGCTTCATAATCGCTGGTCTTCTTTAGTTATTAACATTGTTAACTGGACTTTGGCCATTTTTATAGGAGTCACATTATTGGCATCAGTTTTTAAGGTCATCAAAAAAATAGAATAGGTAATTTCAGAAAAATAGCCGACACATCTTAACCGTTATTCCAGCGGACGCTGGAATCCAGACGACTGTCGATCTTTATTCCTGGTGTCATAAAGTATTTTTGACGCTACTACCCAAATCAGAATTGACGTTCTCCTAGATTCCAGCGTCCGCTGGAATGACGAGAAGGAGTGTTATTTTTTAAAGTCTGCAAAAAGTGAGGACTTTCAACAATTCTTTTTTGTGTTCTTTGTGTGCCGCTTTAGCGGCTTTGTGATCTTTGTGGTGAATTTATCCCTGCTTGGACTACGTTGGTAGTTAACCCAAAAGAACAAATACTTCAGTTCAGTTTGAGCTCACAAAAATATAAATACTCAAAAAATTATTCTTTCGAAAATTGATTAGTTATACTGAGCAACTTTTAAAACCAATTGCCGAAGGCAAGAAAATATACTCGTTACTCTTTACTTGTCTGTAGCTAAGTCAAGTGCCAAATAAAAATTCATTTTCAAAATCAGTTCACTTCCCGTTCTAACCTAAGTGGCTCGTATCATTCCATAGGTGAATGACCGGTTCGGTCAAGTCGTGGTAGTAACCGAGGATGCTCAGACTTGCTGTGTTAAGGAAGTAGAGGCCACTATTGGCTGGAGGTTGGCCTAGCCACCGTGCAGTAAGCATGCGAAGAACGTGCGCATGAGAAAAGAGAAGGACGTCGCCATTGACGCTTCTTAATTTTGCAATCAGTTCATCACAGCGTGCAGCAATTTGATCGGGTGACTCACCGTCTGGGCAACCATCACGGAAGATCGACCAGTTAGGGTTTTTAGCACGAATTTCGGTGGTTTTGAGTCCTTCGTAGTCACCATAGTTCCATTCGAGGAGGAGAGGTTCTGCCTCGACTCGTTCTCCAAAGCCGCCAAGGATGCAGCTGTTCATGGCGCGTTGTAAGGGACTTGAAATAACTTTATCAAACGTCAATTTTTGAAGACGAGCGCCAAGAAGTTTGGCATCTTTTTCTCCTTGTTCCACCAAGGGCATATCAGTACGGCCAGTATGTTGGCCTGAACGACTCCAGGCAGTTTCTCCGTGACGAGCTAGATAGATTTTAGGGAAGGATGGTTTCATATAATCAGGTGACAGGTGACAGGTAACGGGGGATGAAGGGAAAAGAAAATAGCCACAAAAGAACACAAAAGGACACAAAAAAAACCGAAATTATTCTACCAATGAACCGAATAAAAGTTGTTAGTTGTTAATTGTTAGTTATTAGTTGGATTTTTCATCTCTGTTTAAAAGTGCATTAAAGCGAAGGGGTGTTTTTATTTTATCCAGTATTTATAAAAAACCTCATTCTGTAGAAATTAAAATCATTTCAGAAGCTATCGTGGTGATAAGTTTTCTTGCTAAGAAGTCCAAGGAGAGCTCTAATGAATTTAACGAATTAAAATAACTACGAACTGCGAACTGCACGACAACCATGAATGTTGAAATACTAGCCAGAATTCAGTTCGCCTTTACGGTGGCCTTTCACTATATCTATCCACCCATGACGATGGGTTTGGGATTGATGCTAGTTATCATGGAGGGGACTTATCTCATTACGAAAGATCGACTCTATCATCAGTTAGCTCATTTTTGGACTCGAATTTTCGGAGTTATTTTTGCTATTGGAACGGCTACGGGCATTGTCATGGAATTTGAGTTTGGGACCAATTGGGCTACCTATTCTCGCTTTGTGGGAGATGTTTTTGGGAGTGCCCTAGCGGCGGAGGGCATTTTTGCCTTTATGCTGGAAGCTGGGTTTCTCTCAGTGCTTCTTTTTGGTTGGGACAAGGTAGGAAAGGGAATGCATTTTTTTGCAACCTGTATGGTTTGTCTCGGATCGCACTTTAGCGCTATTTGGATTATTGTTGCCAATTCCTGGATGCAGACGCCCGCTGGGTACCATTTAGAACTGACAAAAAATGGAATAAGATCCATTTTGCCGCCGGATTATATTTTAAAGTCTGAAGATATTGGTCATGTAAGGGCAATTATCGATAGTTTTTGGGGAATGGTTTTTAACCCTTCATCAATGGAACGACTCGCTCATGTTGTTTTTGCCACGTGGCTCACAGGAGCCTTTTTTGTCATTAGTATTAGTGCCTACTATCTTATTCGAGGAAGGCATCGTCGTTTTGCTCAAGCTTCGATGACGTTGGCTATCTTTCTTGCAGCCTTTGCTTCTATTTGTCAGTCCTTCAGTGCTGATGCCACAGCACGTGGTGTGGTAAGAAGCCAACCGATTAAGCTTGCTGCCATGGAAGGAGTCT
>DATEBV010000196.1:0-2924 GCA_035287205.1 Chthoniobacterales bacterium
AATGGTGGTTATTACAGGCCTCAGTGGTTCTGGAAAATCGACACTTGCTTTCGATATTCTCTTTGCGGAAGGTCAGCGTCGTTTTCTTGATAGTATGTCTCCCTATGCACGTCAATTTGTTCAACAGCTTGAAAAACCTGATGTCGATCAGATCGATGGTCTCCCTCCAAGTGTAGCTATTGAACAACGCGTCACCCGTGGTGGAGGAAAATCAACCGTGGCCACAGTTACTGAAATTTATCAATTTCTCCGACTGCTCTATGCCAAACTGGGCACCCAATATTGCCCTGACTGTCACGTTCCTGTAACTAAAAGCTCCCTTACTGCTATTGCTGATACATTAGAAAAAATGGCCGCTCTCGGCCCTGTAGAACTCTTTGTTCCTCTGGTACGGGGACGTAAAGGAATGCATTCTGATATTGGCCGCTGGGCAGCTATCCAAGGTTTTACGACACTTCTTGTCGATGGAGTCTTAATCGATAGTGAAAATTATAAACCTCTAAAACGCTTTCACGAACATACCATTGATCTCCTGATAGCAACTCTAGAGAAAGGCCAAACAAAAGGTCTTCTAGAACTTGCAAAACGAGCAGTAGATCTTGGTAAAGGAACAGCTAAAGTTCGCCAGGCAAGCAGTGAAAAGAAAAAAGAACATCCATTTTCCATTTTAAGTATTGAAATGAACTGCCCTGACTGCGGCCGTTCTTTTGAAGATCTTGACCCTCGCCTCTTCTCCTTTAATTCTCCTCATGGTTGGTGTGAAGCCTGTCGTGGTTTTGGTGAAATTTGGACAGAAACTTCCTCGCGTGATTTTGATTCGCAACTAGAAGCAGATTTAGCAGCAGAACGTTCCTTTGAACATCGTGAAGAAGGAGAAACATGTACCTGCATGGTATGTAAAGGAATGCGCCTTAATCCGGTAGCCTGTGCTGTCGAAATTCAAGGGCATTCAATCGTTCAACTGACTACTCACTCTGCAGCCGACATGTTAGGTATTATTGATCAATGGAAACTCACTGGCCGCGACAAAATGGTAGCACGCGATATTATTCCAGAAATCCGTCAACGTTTAGAATTCCTTTCCCAAGTTGGTCTTGATTATCTTGAACTCCATCGATCCTCTAAAACCCTCAGTGGAGGGGAATCCCAACGCATTCGTCTTGCTGCTCAGTTAGGATCAAATCTTCGAGGCGTCCTCTATGTCCTCGATGAACCGACCATTGGACTACACCCACGCGACAATAATCGACTGCTCGATGCTCTTGAAGAATTGTGCACAAAAGGAAACTCTTTAGTCATCGTAGAACATGATGAAGAAACCATGCGCCGCGCTCGTTGTATTATTGATCTTGGACCTCGTGCAGGAACTCATGGTGGAGAAATTGTTGCTCAAGGAACTCTTCAAGAAATTATGGCAAGTCCCCTGTCTTTGACAGGCCAATTTTTACGAACTCCTCCTCAACATCCGCTCCGAGGAGAGCGACGCTCATTAGCTGAGGCTCCAGGATGGCTCGAACTTAAAGGAGCAAAAAAACACAATCTCAAAGGTCTTGATGTTAAAATTCCGCTTCAACGTCTTACTGCTATTTCGGGAATTAGTGGTTCTGGTAAAAGCACCCTCTTAAGAGGCATCCTACTACCAGCAGTCCAAGCGGCCCTCACCCCAAAACGAAAAAAAACCGGTTCGGAATGCTGGGTTTCTTTAACAGGTACAGAAACCTTAGCGCAAGTGATCGAAGTAGATCAATCCCCCATTGGGAAAACCTCTCGCTCAACGCCTGCGACATATCTCAAAATTTTTGATACGATTCGTATCCTTTACGCAAGCCTTCCTGCTGCACGTCTTCGCGGTTATACAGCCAGTCGATTTTCTTTTAATAATAGCAGTGGCCGTTGCCAGACCTGTGAAGGTCAAGGAATTATCAAACTTGAAATGAGTTTCTTGCCAACTTCCTTTATGCCATGTGAAGATTGTCACGGAACTCGTTTTAATAGACAAACACTTGAAGTAGAATATGATGGAAAGTCGATTAGCGACGTGCTTTCTATGACAATCGAACAAGCTGCTGAATTCTTTGCCTCCCATCCTAAAATTCGGCGCCCTCTTCAGCTCCTTGTAGAAACAGGCCTTGGTTATCTCCAGCTAGGACAACCGAGCCCTACCCTTAGCGGAGGTGAAGCACAGCGTATTAAACTTGTCACTCAACTTGCTCGCGGTGGCAGCGCAGACAAACCACGCATCCGAAGCAAAGGAACTACGCTTTATATCCTTGAAGAACCGACTATTGGACTTCATGCAGCCGATGTTGCTCTTCTACAAGACGTCCTCCATCGCCTTGTCGATGAAGGACACACCGTTATCGTGGTAGAGCATCACCTCGATCTTATTGCAGAGGCTGACTACGTCATTGATATCGGACCAGAGGCGGGACATCGTGGTGGAGAACTTGTTGTCGCAGGAACTCCTGAAGAAGTAGCCCAAGATCCTATTAGCCGCACTGCTCCTTTCTTAAAGGAAATCTTAGGTCATGGTAAGACTCAAGAGAAAAAAGAAGGTAGCAGTTCAGCCACCTCTGCGCAGCAAAAAAAAGAGAAAATAGCCACAAAAGAACACAAAGAAACACAAAAGAAAAAGCAAAAGGTGAAGGGTAAAAAGTAGCTAGAGCCTGTTCAAAAGTGAACCGATTTTGAAAATGGATTTTTATTTTCGCTTGGTCCCTGGCTTAGCTACAGGCATGTAACGAGTAACGAGTAAAGGGTAACGAGTTTATTTTCTTGCCTACGGCAATTGATTTAAAAAGTTGCTCACTACAACCAATTGATTTTCGACAAAATGGTGTTTTTGAGTATTTATATTTTTCATTTTTGAGCTCTGAACCATCTCCAATAAAGGAATCTTTTGCTAGAGCGACTGAGAAGGCATA
>DATEBV010000197.1:0-17382 GCA_035287205.1 Chthoniobacterales bacterium
TGGCCTCTTTGCCCAGATGAATAGGGTAGGTCAAGAGCTTGGAGAATTTTTAGAAGAAACAACCCGCGTTGGAGAAGGTACTACAGCTGCAAACATTGGAGTTTTTGGTTTTAGAGATATCAGTATTAATCATGTGGAAAATAATTTTTTCCAAGAAGCTGATGAAAAATGGAATGTGCATCAGAAAGGAGTAGGTACTTCTAGTAGTAGCAAGCTGACTAGTAATGTCTCTAGCGATTGGGATCAAGAAGCAGAGATCACTTTTCAAAATGCAGAACAGGATGAGAAAGAGGCAAAAAGAGATTGTTTTAACGAAGCGTTAACACAGGCTAAAGAGGAATGTTATTCTCGGCAACAATTAGCTAAAATGTATGCAGAAGCTTGGCAGAGAACTAACCATAGTGATCAGGCTCAAGCGAAAAAATAGTCAAAACAACAAAATGCTTGCTGTGTTAAGGAGAAAATACGGCGCTTACTTGGAGAGAGCGCTAACCAATGTGAAGCAAGTAAGGGCAGAGTCTTTTGGACTAAGGTTTGCCAGCGTTCTAAGGTTGCTTGTCGTGTGAAAGCTTCTCCTGAGAGCTGTCCTTGATGAACAAGGCTTGCACGAAAAGCATGATCTTCTTTTAATCTCTGGAGGTATTGTACGACTTGGTTAAGAGAAGTTGCTCTAAGATAATCTTTTCCTGGATGACCATCAGTTGCATAAGCAGAGTCTCTACCACCAATAAAAGGAACTTCTGCCAGCCATGCATTATAAAGTTTAGTGGCTGGTTTATAAAAATGCTGTGACCGTGAAAAATCCCGAATGGCTAATATACAGTCTGTAGTACTGTAATCGTGCCAGTGAATAGGATCTTTTTTATACTCAAAGTAGACTCCTACTTCACGACGCAAGCGGTCATTCCATTCTTCCGAAAGGATTGTAACATCACAATTTCCTAAGGTACCAAGAAAAGAAATATTTTCGAACTGGTTGCCTCGTTCAGGATTACGTGGAATAAGATTGGGTTGAGGCCAATGAGGAATAAAGAGAGAACGAGGAAGCCGCTTGGCATGAGCTCTATTTTGCACGAGGTAACAATGAGCTGCAGGATGGGGGAACTCATCAGCGACTACATCAACAATAAAGAGATCTTTAGGAAGTTGATGAGGATCATTAAGAAAAGTGGCAGAAGAATTTCCGTGAACAATAACAATACCCTCTTTGGGTACTTGAGAAACGAGGTCACAGGAGATTCCTATCGTTTGAAGGAGTAACCAAGTCTGATAGATCCAGCTTGGAATAGTTCCCATGCTATGTTGCTTTTGGTTAGGAAGTGATGATTCCGGTATAAAAAAAGAAATTTTCATAAGAATATAACTGGAATCTGAATCATCAGATCTTTTATTGGAAAGGGTTTGAAGTTAAATAATGAAAAATATAAATACTCAAAAAATCATCATTTTTTCGAAAATTAATTAGTTATAGTGAGCAACTTTTTAACTTCATTGCCGTAGGCAACAAAATAAACCCGTTACCCGTTACTCTTTACTCGTTACTTGTCTAATGTGAAGCCAGTCATCAAGAAAAATAAAAATCCATTTTTAAAATTGGTTCACCTGAAGACAGACTCTAGCTTCTTGTTCTGCTCTCAAGCCCATCTTTCTCCAATAGTAGGAAGGCAAACCAAAGCACTTCATAGCTGACTGAGCAGCCTTTGTATAATAAATTGCTGCTTGTTCAGCATGGAGAGCAACCTCACTCCATTGGTGAGGTACTTCTTTTTCTCCTCGTTGGTGAGCCTCTAGTTCAAATTTTTTATAGTTGGAAGTATTCCCTGCCCAACAGGCAGCAGTGGTCCAATAATTAGCTGCGATATTATTTCCTCCTAGAGTAGCGCTGACAACCTTGACTCTATATGTTGAGGCGTTCTCAGCCCAGATAGCAATTTCATGCCAATAGTGGGCTAGGATGGAATCATCGTGTTCAAGAGCTTGTGCAACATTAGCTCGAAGAATTGTCGCAAGATAATTCCAATAAGCAGCGAGGGTCCAACGGTTGGCTAAGACTTTATTCTCTAATTGAGTTTGTGTTGCTTGAGCAATCTTAGTTTTTCTAACGGATCCTTGAGCAAGACAAGCGGCTTCTGCCCATTGTTGAGCTAAGGTAGGATTTTGTGCTGCCGTTGCTTCTAAGGCTTTGCTTCTATAATGAAGAGCTAATGCTGCAGCAGAGTGCTCATCAACATGAAAAAGAAGCAATGCTTTTTGGTTAGCCCGTATTGACCAGTAGTGATAGAGAGCTGTCGCTTCACTGATTGCTTGGACGTTCAACGCTAGCTGTTGTGCTAATCTTATATTTCCATTCTTAGCAGCAGCTAGGGATTCTGTGATGTATCTTGCGGAAATTTGAGTATTCTTAATAGAGTCATTCCAAGGAGCTGCTAAAGGAAGGTCCTTACTAGTATGAATTTTTCCAAGAAAGTTTTGCTGATAAGTAAAATGATAATAAGAAAAATCCTTGGCGGCTTGTGCCGCTAGAGTCCACCTTTCCGCTAATTCTTGATTGCCTGCAGTTGCAGCTTCTTTGGCATAGGATGCAAATCGAGCAATTGTTTCCTCTACAGAATTAGCAGATTCTGGCTGAGGGTTATTGATTGGTGAGATTTGCGATAGAGAATCTAGACAATTCATAAAGAATGTAGCGACTACCAACGCCAATTTACAGAAAATTAACAGGGATGGAAGGGATGGAAGGGATAACAGAGGGTTAAATCAAGAAAACAAATCATCAGAATTCTTATCAAATTGTTCTAAGAGTTTAATAGCCTGTTGTGTTTACTTAGGTATTTCTATCCCTTCCATCGCGTTCGTTCTCGTGTCAGGCATTCAGTCCTCGCTGTGCGACGACTGAAGTAAAGGTGGCAGTTTAGTTTGAATATGTCTTCATAACTGATACTTGAACAATTAGTGCTAAGAAGAGAGGTTAAAGGTTTTCCTAAGTGCGATTCTGTTAATTTCTTTTTCCCAGGAATACTGGTTATAATTTTTAAGGAAAGATAATGATAAAACAAAAAACTCTTATTTTATTTCAGTCACTGCGCAGCTGTGACTGGACGCCCACCTCTATTTTAATATACGGCAAGGAATGCGATGGAAGGGATAGCGGAGCATAAATTTAAAAATGGAGTGCATAAAATTAATAAGTGTACGAAATTAAATAATGATTAGATCTTCAGTAATCAGTATTCTTTTTCTACCATCCTTTCCATCGCTTCCATCCCTGTTAATTTCTTTTTTTCAGATTCATCTCAAGTGTTGATCAAGAAAACAAACAGCGTGTTGCGTTAGAGAAAAATAACGGCGCTTTCTTGGAGAAAGAGAAAACCAATTTTTAGCAAGTTGAGGAATCGTTTCTTGAATCAGTTGTTTCCAACGCTCTAACGTTGCTTCTCTAGTGAAAGTGGCTCCTGAAAGAGTTCCTTGGGTGATAAGGTTCTGACGAAAGTCATGATCTTCCTTAAGTCTTCGGAGATGATCTAAAACTTGATCTGGCGAAGTGGCAACAAGATAATCTTTATCAGGATGGCCATCGGCAGCATAGGAGGAGTCTCTCCCTCCAATAAAAGGGACTCCTGCGAGCCAGGCATTATAAAGCTTGGTCGACGGTTTATGAAGCTGGCGTGATCGTGAAAAATCCCGAATGGCAAGAACACAATCAGTATCATGATAATCATGCCAGAACGAAGCTCCTCGACACTCCAGAAGAAGTCCTAGTTCACAAGAGAGCTGATGTTTCCATTTTTCAGAACAGAGTTCAGGGGCAAGATTATTAGAATCGCCGAAAAAACAGATCTTTTCAAAACGGTTGCCTCGCACTGAATCTCTAGGAATAAGGCCAGGTTGAGGCCAGTGAGGAATAAAAAGGGAGCGAGGGAGGCGTTGAGCATGCGCCTTATTTTGTAGCAAATGGAGCTGAGCCGAAGGATGAGGAAGACCATCAGCGACAATATCAACAAGAAATAGAGATGCAGTATGGAGCAAAGAATGCAAGGAGCCACTTAGGGCGATGACAATGCCTTCTTGTGGTATTTGATGAACAAGTTGACATGGAATAGCAGCTTCTGTAAGAAGCGCCCACGTTTGATAAATCCAGTAGTGAAGAGTAGCTTTTTTACCATTTTCTTCGAGAGAGAAAACTTCTTTTTTTTTCAGAGCTTCTCTCCAATGAGCATCAGGAAAATGTTCTTCTGGTAAGAAAAAGAAAATCATGGGAAATGTTTAAAAGCTTAAATGTTTAGGGGTTTAATATTCATTATTGCAGTTTTTCCTCTAAACTCCTAAATATTTGCTCATTGACTACGAAACAGTAAAAAAGTATGCAATGCACATGATTATTTCGCAGTCCGATCATTTAATTCAGATTCTTCCTCCGAAGGAGGAGGAATCTGAATGTCTGCAAAATATCTTTCAAGACTGGTCCGTAAATCGTGGAAATTTACGCAGTCAAATGGTGCTCTTTTTACTGCGTATTGCACAGCGATTTCACCGTCTTCCTCCAGCTTGGAGATGGATTGGATTTCCCTTATTTGCCTTTTATGAACTTTGGGTTATTTGGATTTTAGGAATTGAAATAAGTTATAAAGCAATAATAGGACCGTCTCTTCGTCTTTTTCATGGTGTTGCAACGGTGATTCATGAATCGGTAATCATTGGAGAAAACTGCACTTTACGGCATAGTACAACTCTTGGAACAAAGAGAGGAATAAATGACGCTCCAATACTTGGCAACAATGTTGATATTGGTTGTCATAGCGTCATTATTGGTGCTGTCGTCATTGGCGATGGAGCAGTGATTGGAGCAGGATCAGTCGTTCTTCATGATGTGCCCGCAGGAGCAGTTGTTGCAGGAAATCCAGCACGCATTTTGAAGTGATCGACAAAGATAAAAGAATAGAGATAACAGAAAAAACAGAAAAATTAACAGGGATGGAAGGGATGGATAACAGAGGATAAACTCAGGAAAATAAATTATCAGGGCTCTTATCAAATTATCCTAAGAGTTTAATATTTTATTGTAGGTATTTAGTTGTCTCTATCCCTTCCATCCCATTCGTTCTTGCGATTTTTTAATTAATTCTTTTCGCTATTTTGTATACGGTAAGGAATGCGATGGAAGGGATGGTAAAGCCTAAATCAAAAAAGGGCGTGTATAAAATTAATGAGTGTACGAAATCAAATAATGATAGATTTTTAACAGTCAGTATTCTTTTTCTGTTATCCCTTCCATCCCTGTTAATTTTTTCTTTGTTTCCTAATGAAATTTCTTTTTCTTTCCGGGCATGCCCATCTTGCGCTCGATCCCTCTTCAGAGAGGGCTTCTGGGGGAGCGGAACTTCAGGTAGCTCTTCTATCAAGAGAGCTTATCAAACGAGGGCATAATGTGATTTTGTTAGCTGCAGAAACAGGGCAGGTCGATGGTATTACTTGGGAAGGGGTTAAAGTACGTACAGCTGGAAGATTTGATACCGGAAAATTAGGAGATACGCTTTTAGCGTTGCCTCGAATGACAGCTGTTCTTTGGGAAGAGAAGCCTGATATTGTTGTTGTCTATGGGTGGACATCCTTGCTCTATTTTTTAGCAAAACTGCGCACGTTTTTTCCTTATCGCCTTCTTTTTATCTGTGCTCTTGATTCAGAAATTGATGGAGGATTTCGTTCCGTGCATCCTCTTCGGGGTTATTTCTTTGAGAGAGGAATCCATCTTTGTGATGCACGTTTTGGGATTACAGAATATCAAGCACGCCTCTTTAGAGCGCAAGGGATGAGTTGTGTTGTCACACGATTGCTTTTACAGCAGAGTACTTCTGCTTCTGTTGAAATAATACCAAAACCAATTGATCTTCTTTGGGTGGCACGTTGTCATCCTGTAAAACAACCCCTCCTTTTTCTAGAACTTGCCGAACGTTTTCCTCAAGCACGATGTCGCATGATCTGTTCACTTCAAGACAAAAAACTTTGGAAAGAAGTAGAACAACGTGCAGCTCAGCTAGCTAATGTTGAATTTATTGAAACAGTGCCTTATCGAGAGATTCAGCATCATTTCAATGAGGCTAAGATTTTTATAAATACATCTCTGGATGAAGGTGTCCCTAATACCTTTATTCATGCGGGGCTTGGACATACAGCTATTGCCTCTTTGTCCGTTGATCCCGATGGAATGTTCCATCTTTTTTCTGTTGGAGTGTGTGCTGGTAATAAAAAAGAATTATTAATAGAAGGGATTGAACAACTCTTAAGTAATCAAGAACACTTGGCTTTTGCTCAACAGGAGTCAGCACGTTTTGTTAAGGAGTGGCATTGTAATGCAAAGAATGTGGATGCGTTTTTAAAACCTTTATCTGACTAATGTTACCGTAACAGGCAGAAGGAATAGCCACAAAAGAACACAAAAAAACACAAAAAAACACAAAAAAAAACTTGGCGATGAACTTGATTGATTAGTTAGCCTAAGCTGTTTCGCTGCTATTGGGGCTTTATGTTGAAGCAGAATATCAACTTCTGCCCCCTCATTATTTTTCAAGATAGTGAATATTCTTTATCTTAAATTCTTTTGTGTGTGTTCTGGTTCTTTGTGTTTTTTGTGTTCTTTTGTGGCTATTTTCTTCCTTCTTCTTTTTACTTCAGTTCAGTTTGAGCTCACTAATTTTTCTTCTTAATGAAACGTGTTCTTCATGTAATCGATCATCTAGGCCTAGGTGGTGCCCAAGCCGTCTTGTTAGATTTGGTGACACTCACTGATCCTTTAAAATGGCATTGTGAAGTTGCCGTGATGCACGGGAGAGGGCTCTTTGCAGAAATCTTAGAACAACGAGGAATCAAAGTTCATTCTCTGTCTCCTTCACTTTGGCCTCCTCGTTATTTTTCTTCGTTTGTTCAATTGCAACGACAGTTTGATCTGCTCCATTTTCATCTTTCAGGAGCCAATTGGATTGCAAAACCGCTTGCTGCCATGGTGGGTGAGCAGCCCCGTATTGTGCATGATCATGCAAGTGCCGATCTTCGTTTTCGAGGTGTGGGTTCTATGTTGATCGATGCCATCATGCATCGTTTTTCTTCACATACAATTGCTGTTGCTCCTGAGGTTAAAAATTTTCTGATGCATTATGAAGCACTTTCTTCCGGTGACATAACCGTTATTCCCAATGGAGTGAATACACAAATTTTTCGCCCCTTTACTGTGAACGAAAAGAGAGAAGCTCGCCAACTCTTTAACTTACAAGAAGAGGATATTGTTATTGGAACAGTGGGGCGTTTGGCTGCTGAAAAAAATCAAAAAATGTTTTTACAAGCAGCTAAGAAGGCACTGCAACAAGGTTTGCAAGCCATTTTTCTTATTGCGGGAACAGGTCCTGAGGAAGAAGTCTTGCGGAAGCTAGCTAGAGAGCTTGGGATTGCGGAGCAAGTTCGATTTTTAGGACAAGTTCAAGATCGTATTTCTCTTTATAGAGCCTTTGATCTCTTTGCTCTTACTTCTTCTTTTGAAGGATTACCAATGGTTATTCTTGAAGCAATGGCTTCGGGAATTCCTGTGGTGAGCACTGATCTAGAGGGAATCCATCATGCTTTAGAGGGAGGGCGCTATGGGACTTTGGTTCCAGCAGATAATAGCGAAATCTTAGCGCAAGTATTCCTGCAATATAATAAGCATCATCAAAAGCAATTAATTGAAAATGCACGGTCTAAAGTTGAGCGCGACTTTAGTGCTGTCCAAGCCGCAATGCAGGTTGGATGGCTTTATGAATCCCTATACACTGATAAGGAAAAGAAAAGAAATTTACAGGGATGAAAGCGATGGAAGGGATGGTAGAAAAAGAGTATTGATTACTGAAGATCTAATCATTATTTGATTTCGGACATTCATTTTTATATACGTCATTTTTAATTATGCTCCGTCATCCCTTCCATCGCATTCATCGCTTCCATCCCTGTTAATTTTCTGTAAATTTACGTTGGTAGCTACAGGATTTTCACTACCCCTGAGCTGACCTACGTTCAATATGAGCTCCAAGATTATTGAGCTTTTGGTCGATAGCTTCGTAACCGCGATCGATGTGGTAAACACGATTAATTTCAGTAATACCATCAGCAGAGAGTGCCGCTAAAACAAGAGCTGCTGAAGCACGAAGATCACTGGCCATAACGGGAGCTCCACTGAGCTGCGGAATTCCTGTGATGGTTGCAAGAGTTCCATCAAGTTCTATCAAAGCTCCCATCCGTTTTAGTTCTGCTAGATGCATGAAACGTTGAGGGAAAATAGTTTCTGTGATAGTGCTAGTTCCTTGAATAGTGCAAAGGAGAGCACAAAGTTGTGCTTGAAGATCTGTAGCAAAACCTGGATAGGGAAGCGTTTCAAGATGAATTGGTTTTTTAGATTTCTTAGGAGAAATAGTAATACTCTCTTCTTCAGTTGTAATCTCGAGACCAATTGCTGAGAGTGCTTTAAGAAGAGAATCAAGATGCCTTGGTATACAGCGACGGAGAGTTACTTTTTTGCCAGCAATGGCTCCTGCAATAAGAAAGGTGCCTGCTTCAATACGATCAGGAATAACAGTATGGGTAGCTCCATGGAGTTCTTTAACTCCCTCAATAACAATTTGTGAGGTGCCTGCTCCATGAATCTTTGCGCCCATTTTAATGAGGAATTCTGCAAGATCAATGACCTCCGGTTCTTGAGCTGCATCTTCAATGATGGTTGTTCCTTCAGCCAGTACGGCTGCCATCATGATATTATCAGTGCCAAGGACAGTAGGACCATATTTTCCTTGTAAGTTGATCGTTGTTCCTCGGAGATGTGACGCTAGGATACAAATATCGCCACCTTTCATCTGAACAGCGGCTCCGAGAGCTTCAAATCCTTTAAGATGCAAATCAATGGGGCGGTCACCAATAATGCAGCCTCCTGGGAGAGAGACAGTAGCCGCATACTCGCGACCTAAGAGAGGACCAAGAATACAAACCGAGGCACGCATTTTGCGTACAATTTCATAGGGAGCTTCGGTTTTAATTTTTTCTGCTTTCACTTGAACAATACCGCTGGCTCTTTCCACTTCACATCCTAGTTCACTTAAGATGGTCAACATATAATGGATATCACTGAGATCAGGAACCCTCTCAATAACACAGCGTTCACGAGTAAGAAGGGTGGCTGCTAAAATTGGAAGTGCGGAGTTTTTAGAACCTCCAATGCAAACTTCTCCTTTCAAGGAGCGGCCACCATGTACAATCATTTTATCCATAACGTAGCTACCAACGTCACTTTATTTCGTAGAAATAAAGTGACGTTGATAAAATTAGCCTAACATGTAATCGAAGGTTCTATTTTATACAGTTCGTGGGAGAGAGTTGAGGATTGTAAAACCTCAAAGATTGAGCGCGGGCAGTATAAACACAGCACAAGACTATTGCAAACAAGTAAACTAAATATAAGCGCTGCCAATTTTATCAATGTCGCTTGATTTCGTAGAAATAAAGTGACGTTGATAGTAAGTTACCACCCTGCAAACCAACTTAAAGCCGGTTTTAAAAAGAAATCTTCCAGTGGTATACCTCCGCTGCCAATAACTAGGGATCGTGCAGTAGGATATTTCTTTTTAAAAAGATTCAAGCCTGTTAGTTTTCCTGGCAAACCACTTTTTACTTCGAGAGCCCAGATTTGACCACCCAACGTAAGAATGAAATCAACTTCTTCGTTTCCTTCACGCCAGTAGGTTAGTAGCTGATCGGGAGCTGTCAGAGCATTGAGAAGGTGAGCGCCTACAGCATTTTCAACCAGGCGTCCCCACCAAATAGGATCTGTGATAGTCTGTTGCTTAGAGCGAGAAGAAAGAGCATTGATCAGAGCATTATTCCAAAGAATTAATTTTGGACTGCTGCCACGTTTGCGTAATTGTCCTTGAGAAAATCGTTCCAATCCAGAGACAAGATAAGCTGATTCTAATAGCTTTAAATAGCCTGCAAGTGTTGTTGTATTTCCTGCATCAGTTAATTGTCCTAACATTTTGTTATAAGAAAAAATCTGTGCTGGAAATGCTGCTGCTAATCCAAAGAGGTGTCTCAGTAGAGCTGGTTTAGTAACAACTTGGAGTTGCATAACATCACGAGCAAGTACAGTTTCAATGAGAGAATCGGCAACATAACGCTTCCAAAGGGTTTCGTTCTCGATGAAGGGAACAGCACCAGGATAACCTCCAAAAAAAAGCCATTCATTGAGGTTCCAGCCAAAGGCGGTTTGACATTCTGAAAAATTCCAATGTGTGCAACGATGAAGAAAAAAACGACCAGCTAAGCTTTCAGTTAATCCTTTTTGCATGAGCAAGGCTGACGAGCCTAGAAGAATTGGTGCAATTTTTCCTTGTGTTCTTTTGTTCTCATCCCATAACTGTTTGATTACTTCACTCCAGCCTCGGACTTTTTGAATCTCGTCTAAAACTAACAAAACGCGTTCGCCTGTTTCTTGCTCCTTTATCTTAGCAAGTCGCCATTGAGTTTCAATCCATTCGGGACCTAGAGAAACGGGAGCGTCAGCAGAAGCAACTATATGAGGCCATGCAAGAGATTTAACAACCTGTAAAACAGCTGTTGTTTTACCTACTTGTCTTGGGCCGACAAGAATTTGTAAAAGAGAGGGGCCGTTTTTAATTACATCGATTAGATTGTTTACAATGTTTCTCTGAAAGCAGGCGTTCAGACCCCCTTCTTCGGAGGACGGATCTGAACCAAATGATTGTGCTGCGAAGGTGTGGTGTAAATGCATTGTATAGTTGACCTGGCTTAGCTACAGGCATGTAACCTTTCATCTGTGATAAGGATAGCAAAAAATAACGATAACATACAATAAACTTTCAGCGATTGAGTAAAAATACTCAATCATTGAGTATTTTGCGTTTCATCAGTAATCGTTCTCTCAGACCCTTCTTTCAAAGGAGAGGGGTCTGAACGCTTGCCTTCAATAAAACGAAGCACTCCTTGATAGTCGGAGAGAGCATTAATATCACGATAATTATGCTGTTGGAGCAAATCCATAGTGGCCTTTTCTTGATCCTTTCCAATTTCCAGCAAGAGATATCCTCCAGGAATAAGATGTTTTAGAGCTTGTCTTATGAGCTCTTCAATAAATTGAAGACCATTGGCTCCTCCATCAAGGGCCATCAAAGGATCATGTTGAACTTCTCTAGCTAAGGTTGGAATTTCTGAAGTAGTGAGATAGGGCAAGTTAGCGATAATAAGATCGAAAGGAGATAGTGTTTCCTTTTTGGAAAGAGGTTCTAAAAGGTCTCCATGATGCCATTGGATTGAGCTGATTTCGTGCAGAGCAGAATTCTCTTGAGCTAGAGCTAAAGCTTCTGGAGAGAGATCAATGGCATGAACTTGAGAAGCTCGATTTTCTAATGCTAAGGTGATGGCAATAACGCCGCTACCAGTGCCAACATCAAGAATACGATGGCAATTTTTATAAGTGAGTGCACGTTCCACAAGTTGCTCTGTTTCTGGTCGTGGAATCAGAGCTCGATGATCGCAACGAAAGGTTCTTCCAAAAAAATCGGTGGTACCTAGAAGATGTTGCAAAGGGATTCCGCGTCCCCGCTGACGCAATAAATCACGAAGAGGAGCCCGTTCTGATTCACTGAGAGGTCGTTCAAATTGCAGGTAGAGTTCTAAGCGAGGGATGCCTAAAACATGAGCTAAGAGGTACTCTACGTTGAGACGAGGTTGTTCAATACTTTGTTTTTTTAAGAAATTTGTTCCACCCTGTAAGACTTCGAGTAGAGAAACGGTTTCGCGAGCGTTCAGATCCCCTCCTTTGGAGGACGGATCTGAACCAAATGATTGTGCTGCGAAGGTATAATGTAAAGACATCGGTAAGTATTCGGCTAACCCAGTTGAAATCCTCTCTTGAAGCGACTTCGAGAGTAAAAAGATTCGTTCTTCCTTTGTCACGAAGTGACCAAAAATCAACTTAAACTTAAACTTATAACTTAAACTAACTATTCTGCCCGTTGGCCGAATAGTTACTTACTCTTTACTTCTGCAGATTCCTCTAGTCGTCGTTGAAGATCTTTAGTTTCAAGAACAGAGATAAGCTCATCGAGTTCTCCCTCCATGATGCGATCGAGGTTGTAGAGTGTTAAGCCAATACGATGATCAGTGAGGCGATTTTGAGGAAAATTATAAGTTCTAATTTTTTCTTCACGTCCTCCTGTGCCAATCTGGCTTCGACGGTGCTCTGAATATTTTTGTTCTTCTTCAGCACGTTTTTCTTCAAGTAAGCGTGCACGTAAGATTTGGAGAGCTTTCTCTTTATTCTTTTGTTGACTACGGCCATCTTGACAACGAACAATTTTTCCTGTGGGAAGATGCATGATTTGTACTGCGGAGTCGGTAGTATTGACTCCTTGTCCTCCAGGACCTCCTGAACGGCAGACTTCGATACGAAGATCTTGAGGACGTAGGACCACATCAACTTCATCAGCTTCAGGTAAGACAGCTACTGTTGCTGTGGAGGTATGAATGCGTCCTTGAGTTTCAGTTGCAGGAACACGTTGAACACGATGAACGCCACTTTCAAAACGCAATTTTCGAAAAACTTGTTCGCCGCTAACTTGAAAAATAACCTCTTTATAACCACCGAGTTCACCAAAACTTCCTTCGATGAGTTCTACTTTAAGGCCATGAGCTTCTGCATAACGACAGTACATGCGATAGAGGTCAGTAGCAAAGAGACCTGCTTCAGAACCCCCAGTGCCAGCTCGCACCTCAACAATAGCATCGCGGTCATCATCAGGTTGGGGTGGAAGAAGTGAGATTTGGAGAGCTTGTTCAAGCTGGATGGCTTGTTGTTCTAACTCAATAATTTCAGCAGCGGCCATTTCGGCAAGTTCAACATCAGAGCCATGAGCTAAAACTTGATTTTCTCGAAGGTGACGTCGGGTCAGTTCCAACTGGTTAGCTGTTGTGAGTAATTCTTTTAGCCGAGCATGCTCTTGGAGCACATCACGTGCATGTTTTGCATCAGCATAGAGTGTGGGAGAAGTGATTTCTTCCTCTAGGACAGCAAATCGCTCGCGACGTTGATGGATGAGCTGCGTGAAGTCAATGGACATAAAACAGGATAGCCATTCAGTTGCTGCATCGCGGCGACTGAACGACTAAGAACTAAAAGGAAGTATAAAGCAACGCCTAGCGGGAAATATTCGGGTTAACCCAGTCGGTAAAATTTGTTTAGGTTGTTAGATTTTTTTACTGAAGCGATTTTGAAAGCACAAATTAAGAGCTAAAAAAACACACCGCTTCACTTTTTATCTCGCCACGAAGTGACCAAAAATCAACTTAAACTTAAACTTATAACTTAAACTAACTATTCGACCTGTTGGCCGAATAGTTACGCCTAGCTTTTCTTCTTCGTCAAGGTTGCTGTGTGAGCAGCACGTGGTGCTTGAGCACGCGGTGCCTGAACACTGCCATAACGGCGAGCAAATTTTTCAACACGACCTGCCGTATCAATAAATTTTTGTTCCCCTGTAAAGAAAGGGTGACAGGCGGCGCAAATTCCGATCTTAAGATTATCTCGAGTAGAACGTGTCCGATAGACAGCGCCACAGGCACAGATAATGTTTGTTTCGTTATATTCGGGATGTTTACCAGATTTCATGAAGGTAGAGAATGTGCCATAGCTTCAGCCAATGAGCAAGAAAGAATTTAAATAATTATAGTAACTACCAAGGTAGATACCTTGGTAGTTGTTTAGGAGTTTAGGAGGTGAGGAGTTTAAGGGATAAAATGCAGGAGCTATAGAAAAACTTTCCTCTAAACCTCTAAACATTTAAACCTTTAAACACTGCCAACGTCTTTATAGGGGTTAGTAGTTGCTAATTATGTCAGTTGCGGAGACGTAAGAAAGTTGATGAATCGCGGCAACAGCTTTATAAGTTACCTTTCCTTCACAAACATTTAATCCATTGCGTAAATGTTCATCGTCTCTTAAGGCCTGTTTCCAACCTTTCTGTGCTAAGGCTAACGTAAAGGGCAAGGTTGCATTGTTGAGGGCAAATGTTGATGTTCGTGCTACAGCTCCCGGCATATTGGCAACGCAATAGAGAATCACATCATCAATCTTATAAGTAGGATCGGCATGAGTTGTGGCTTTAGCACCTTCAACACATCCTCCTTGATCGATGGCAACATCGACAATGACCGCGCCGGGTTTCATTTTTGAAATCATCTCGCGAGTGACAAGGCGTGGGGCTGCTCCTCCAGGAACGAGTACAGCACCAATCACGAGATCAGCATTGACCACATGTTCTTCGATAGCATCAAGAGTCGCATAAATAGTATGAAGGGAAGGTCCGAATTGCTGGTCAAGTTCCTGCAATCGACGTAATGATTTATCAATAACAGTGACGTTGGCCTCAAGCCCCATTGCCATGCGTGCAGCATTCGTACCAACAACTCCCCCACCTAAAATAACAACATGGGCTGCTGCCACACCTGGAACACCACTTAAAAGGATGCCTCTTCCACCTTGGGCTTTTTCCAGGCAATGCATACCCGCTTGGATAGACATGCGTCCTGCAACTTCGCTCATAGGCGCTAGCAAAGGCAATCCTCCTCTTGGATCGGTTACTGTTTCATAGGCAATGGCGATACAGCCCGAGTCTATCAGAGCCTTGGTTTGTGGAAGATCAGGCGCTAAATGCAAATAGGTAAAAAGAATCTGTCCGGGACGGAGCATTTTGCATTCGTCTGACTGAGGCTCTTTGACTTTGACGATCATTTCAGCTTTTGCAAAAATTTCCTCTGCTGTTGGTACGATCTGAGCACCTGCTTTGATATAATCAGCATCGCTGATGCCAATTCCTGAACCTGCACTCTTTTGCACCATGACAGAATGGCCATAATATGTTAGTTCACGCACGGAACTAGTTGTTAAGCCGACACGATATTCGTGATTTTTGATTTCCTTAGGAACGCCGATGAGCATGAGTTTTTTTCAGGGGTTATCTACTAATGTCACTTCATTTCTGCGAAATGAAGTGACATTAGTATAAAGTGACATTAGTAAAATCGAAGGTTTCATTTATACAGAAGCACAAGGCTATTGAAAACAATAAAATATTCTGGTAGTAAAGGAGGGTAGGCGTTCAGACCTCCCTCCTTCGGAGGAAGGATCTATGCTTGTTAAGCGCTGCTGACGCAGCTGTTGAAAAGTTGAACGGAAGCTCTCTTTGAATAAGAGTAAATATTAGGTTAACCCAGTCGATAAAATTTGTCTAAGCGTGTAAGAATCCTTTACTGAAGCGACTTCGAGGTGCAACTAAAAATATTGCTTCACTTTTCACATTGTCACGAAGTGACCAAAAATCAACTTAAACTTAAACTTAAAACTTAAACTTATATTCGGCCTGTTGGCCGAATATTTACAAACTTACTGCAAAGCAGTTCAAAAACTATGCAATCCATTCATACTACCAATTCGCAGTCTGATAATTCAGTTCAGATCCTTCCTCCGAAGGAGGCAAGATCTGGACGCCTCCTTGAAGGAAAAGTTGGCGTTGTCTTTGGTGTTGCCAATAAACGAAGTATTGCCTGGGCCATTGCAAAAGCGTGGCATAGCGCTGGTGCGCGTCTTTTGTTTAACTACCAAGGGGATCGATTGAAGGAAAATGTGGAAGAGTTAACGGCCGAATTTGGTCCGGATACATTTCTCTATCCATGTGATGTTTCCTGTGATCAACAGATCGCAACCTTTTTTGCCGAAGTTCGTAAGCAAACCTCCAAGCTCGATCTTCTTCTCCACTCGGTTGCATTTGCCCCGAAGGAGGCTCTTGAGGGTGATTTTCTTTCTACCTCACGTCAGGCTTTTGCAACGGCTCATGATATCAGTGCCTATTCGCTCATTGGTGTAGCGCGTGAAGCTGCTCCCCTTATGACCGAGGGAGGAAGTATGATTGCGATGAGCTATTACGGTGCTGCAAAAGTCATTCCTCATTATAATGTGATGGGTGTGGCTAAAGCTTCTCTCGAAGCCTCTACTCGTTATCTTGCTTATGATCTTGGTGCAAAAAAAATTCGCGTTAATTGTATCAGTGCTGGTCCTGTGCAAACATTAGCAGCCCGTGGTGTTTCTGGTTTTTCTTCCATGATGAAACATTATGAAGAGCATGCACCACTGAAGCGTAGCTGTAGTACGGAAGAGCTAGGACAGACAGGCGTCTTTTTAGCTAGTGATGGGGCTTCTGGAATTACCGGCCAAGTGCTCTATGTCGACGGCGGCTATGAGATTATGGGGATGTGAGGTAGCATAAGCTACCTAAAGAGGAAATAGCCACAAAAGAGCACAAAGAAACACAAAGAACCAGAACACAAGAAAAGAATTTTTATAAAAATTCTTTGACGAATTTAAAAACTCAAGACAAAGAATGTTCGCTATCGTAAAAAACAAGGAGGGTAGGAATTGAGATTCTGCTTAGAGCACCAATAGCTGCGAACCAGCTTAGCCGAACTAATCAATCAAGTTCATCGCTAAGTTTCTTTTTTTTGTGTTTCTTTGTGTTCTTTTGTGGCTATTTCATTTTTTTCTTTAGTTAATTTGTAGAGGTATCATTTGTGACCATAAAAAAAACTTCCGTGTTTAACGAGAAAACTACAGTAGCCTTACGTCATGATATTTTGCCTCTTCTCAGTGATCCGAAGTCCCTTATTGAGGACTTGTCACGACGAACAGCTTTAGGTCGTGATGAATGGTTTGCTGCGGCGTTACCAGACATTGCTGTAGCGCCAACGACCTCTGCAGAGGTAGCTGCAATCCTTGGCTATGCCAATCGTTATCATATTCCTGTTACCACACGTGGAGCTGGTTATGGTTATGTTGGAGGATGTGTACCAGTGCAAGGGGGCATTTTGCTTTCGACCGAACGTCTCGATAAAATTCTTGAAATCAGTAGCACTGATTTTGTAGCGATCACTCAACCTGCTGTCATTACAGGAAAACTGCAGAAGGCCGCATTAGCCCAAGGTTTATTTTATCCTCCTGATCCTGCAAGTAGGGATCATTGTAGTATTGGTGGTAATATTGCAACCAATGCTGGAGGGCCTCGCTGTTTAAAATATGGAGTAACTCGTTCTTATGTTTTAGGTCTTGAAGTTGCTCTTGCCGATGGATCGCTCGTGCGTCTTGGTGGACGTGTTCACAAAAATAAAACGGGGTTTGATTTAATCGGAATGTTTGTTGGTTCTGAAGGGCTTCTAGGCGTGATTACTGAGGCAACGCTACGTCTCCTTCCTTTGCCTCCAGCACGTGCTACCCTCTCTGCGGGATTTGTGAGCATGCGTCATGCTGCG
>DATEBV010000198.1:0-2012 GCA_035287205.1 Chthoniobacterales bacterium
TGCTTCCTTCCTAGCAATTTCTTCTTGTTTTACTTCATTTACTTTCTGAGCCCAATCATTTTTTGATTTATCTGCTTCTTGCATTGCATTATTGGCCTCCTCCGCTTTCATTGCTATTGCATTAGCTTCTGCCTGCATTGCATCTCCTGATTGCCTTAAACGAGTACCTTCACCTGATTGCCTCTCACCTCTTATGCGTTCTAGAGTAGAAACTTTTATTGCTTTTTTATACTGATTTGCAGCTTCTTGGTATATTGCTGCAGCTTCTCGATAGCCTGCTACGAGAGTCGTTTTTCCCGTATTTTCCGCCTCACTTACTTTTGCTTGGTAGTCTGCGCTGGAATGTAAAGAAAGGGCTATACTCGCCAAATTACAAGAATCCTCCTTTCCTAAATTATAAGATTCTAAAGCTTTTCTTCTATAATCAACGGCAGCTTTATATTGCATTGAAAGGCTCTCCCAAAAATTTTTATTTTGACCTTGCTCTTGATTTGCTTTCTCTAGGGCTTCGTCTGACTTTAATGACCAGGTGGAAATATCTGATGCCATGAAAGTATTCCACTTCTCTTTTTCTAACTGTTCTGCAGCTTTTTTATTGCCTGAAATATAGGCTTGAACAACCTGTCTCATCCCATCTGCTGAGGCCTCTGAGGCTTCAGCTTCTTTTTCCCAGAGGATAGACTTTTCGGTTTTTCCTTGAATTACTAACTTATGAGCTTTATTCGAGCTCTCTCGGGATTGTTCTAGTTTTCTAGCAATGCGATCCCAAAGATAAGAATTTTCTCCACCCCATCCTTCCTTAGACGCTTGTTTTGCCTCTTCTATTTGGGTTGTTATTCGTACGACTTTTATTCTATAAAATTCTTCCTCTTTTGCTTCAGGAACTTGGAATGCAGAAAATTTTTCAGCTCGCTTTTGATCTACTTTTGCTTTTAATTTAGCAGATTGTGATTTTTCTAAAGCTTTCTGTTGTTGTTGAGAGGAAGGCCTATCAATAACAGCATAAGCTGCATCGCGAGCCTCTTTCAGAACTTGAAAGACTTGATCAGCCTCTTTCGTTGCATTCTGTGCCGCCATCAACTGAGCTTGATTCCAAGAAGAGCCTGCATTAGCTATATTTTTCCAAGCATTCTTTTCTCGAACACAGGCATTCAAAGCATTAGTCCAATACTGCCCGAAAGAAACCCCAGCTTGAATATCAGCAGTACTACTCTTCTGCACAGCAGCCAAGAAAGATTCAGCACCTGCAATGGCAGCAACAATAGTAGAAGAGGCATCATCATAGGCATAGGCTCGAATAAGAGGAGCAACAACAGCAACGGAAGCCTTGGTAGCAGCAAGGCTAGCAGCACCATGCGGAACAAGGTTTTTGCCTGCAGCACGCTCAGCTTGATAAACAGGAGGATAAGCTTGGGCAACAGCATTATGCGCCGCAGCGTAAATCGTATTAGCACGAGAACCGGAAATTGGAGCCGTATCAGCCTCATATCTTTTTTCTACAAACTCTCTAAGGCTCGATTCAGTGGCAGAAACTACATTCGCAGCCATCTCAGCAGAACGATATTCGGGATTTGTTGCACAAAATCGATGATCTTGATCGTTGTTCCTTGAATTCATATTACGCCTATAGATAGCCATTGACGCATCCCTGGCTGACTTCCACTTAATATTGGCCATCAAAATGGCATCAACAACATAGTCAGGAGGAACAGCCTGCTTCGTACCAGCAGAAAAATATTGCTCTGCTGCTGTTATTGCTAACCTATATTTTTCAGCAACAACTTTACGTTTCATCAAACATTCTTGCCATGCTGTTTGAGCCTCTTGAATTTCAGCTGCTTTCTCTGCTGCTTCTTGAGCCTCTCTAGCCGCTTTCTCCAGAGCTGCTTTCTCTGCAGCAGCTTGTTTTGCTTTTTCTCTTTCCAATAGAGCTTCACTTTGATTCTTTTTTTCAGCAATTTTAATTATTTCATCGGTCCATTGAGACTTCTCTCTTTCGATTTGACTGAAAC
>DATEBV010000199.1:0-2983 GCA_035287205.1 Chthoniobacterales bacterium
ATCAAGTTGCTGCTGATCGGTCTCGTAAAGAGGTTGAGGCTTTTCTTCAAGGTGATCGGGAAAAAGGAGCGCGTTATCAAACTGCTGCTCAAGTTACTAACTGCAGTGCTTTGTGCTTAAAGTACGCTTCCGATGCTCTTGAAAAAGCCCTAGAAGTCGAAGCTCAAGGAAAAGCAACTACATGGAGAAACGTAACAACACAATATAGAGTTGTTGCTGATTGGCATCGCCAAGAGGCAGAGGCTTTCCTTCAAGGTGATCAAGAAAAAGAAACCTATTTTGAAGCTGCTGCTGAAGTTGCTGTCAGGCTTGCTGTAAACTTGGATATTGGTTCCCAAGCCTTTGACAAAGCCCTAAAAGCCGAGGCTCAAGGAAAAAGTAAATTAGCAACTGCTTGGAAAAAAGCAACAAGACAATATCATGTTGCTGTTCATTGGTATCGCCAAGAGGCAGAGGCTTTTTTTCAAAGTGATCAAGAAAAAAGAGCCTATTATAGAACTGTTGCTGACATTGCTAACTTAAGTGCTGAGTGTTTAAATTCTGCTTCCCAAGCCCTTGACAAATCCCTAGAAGCTAACGCTCAATATCAAATGGTATTAAAAACTACACCTGCATGGAGAAGCTCAGAATTAGCAATTGCATGGAAAAACGAAGAATTAGAAAAGGCATGGGGAAAAGTAGCAATAGAATATCAAGTTGCTGCTGATTATCGTATTCAAGAGACAGAGGCTTTTCTTCAAGGTGATCAAGACAAAAGTACATGTTTTAAAGCCACTGCCAAAGCTGCAGAAGAGAGTGCTAAGCACTTAGAGTCTGCTGCTAATGTTCTTGAAAAAGAGCCTGTACGGAAAAATGCAGCAACACGATATCAACAATGGAATCCTGGTATGGATGCAGTCGATACAGCCTTGACCATATCAGGATTTCATTAAATAACTTTTTAAAATTAACCCAACTTAAAATCAACATTATGAAACTCACTCGCTTAACTTCTCTTGGTATCTCAATAGGTTTACTTAGCTCTCAGCCTCTCTTTGCTCAGAGTAATGAACCACCTCTGAATCAACTGAGTGTATTAGCAAATCAATACTCCAATATTGGGGATTATATTGAGCATGGAGAGGAGGGTTGCTTTCAAGATGATTTAGCCCCTCAGATGCAGATGAATCCTGCGATTGAAGAGGTAGCAGAAGAGGGCTTAGGACTTGAAGCATTCAGACAAGCTTTAGAAAATCATCCTATAGCAGAAAGATTAGTTATTCATACTGAAGAAGGAAAGTTTTCTGTTCGACCTCAAGCTGCTGTAGCAAGTGAAGCTGACAGAAATCGGAGTGATAATATAGAGATTAAGAAGGCTCTGCAAGCAGCCCTTAACAAGGGTGGTCTGTCAGAAATTGCTAATGATAACAATTTATTTCCTAATCCTAATAGTTTAATAGATCCTGGATCTCCTTTAACTGCAGCGAGACTTCGCGAGATTCTTGGTAGAGTTGACCAAAGGGAAGTGGCTTCATCAAGTAGAGCAGAAGGTGTTGCTTTTGCTTCACCACGGACTACTGCTAAAAATGATAAAGCTGTCTTTATAATTAAAAGAGATTTTGCTGGTGCTAGAGTTGCTTTGTCTGCTTTATTAGAGACTTTAAAAAATTATAAGAATAACTATAACTCTGGTGCTACTGATTATATTCTTTTTGCTGCCAAGGCTACTGCTAATAATGTAATATTGGCTGCTGATACTGTTTCTGATTTCAAGAAAGATGTAACAGAGGAATTAAAGCCTACTTTTTCTGCCGTAGTGGTCTCTTTGGATAGCCTTTCTAGAACAATTTTAGCTGCTACTGATAGTATGATTGCTTCTAGAAATCGTCCTCCTGATTGTGCTCCTTTTCGAACAGTTGATACTCTTATTAGTGAAGCTAATAATGCAGTGGAAAGCGCCGAGAGAATGACCACTAGGACTGTTGGTGCTATTTTAGAAGAAGAAGTAGGCTGGAGCGCTAAAGCTGCTCGTGATATTGCTGATATTGCTAACGCTTTTAAATTTGGAGTTTTTGAGGCAAGAAATATTCAAGCTGCCAAAGAATCTTTAGATCAGCAGGCAGAATATTTAGCTGAAGCGAATAGTGCTGAATTAAAAGGAAATTTAGCAAGTGCTACTCTGTGGAAAGAAGCAGCACAGATGAGTCAACAGGCATCAGATCAATACATGCGAGCTGCTCAAGCTTTTGCACTATATAATTTTAGAGAAGGTTTTCTTTTAGGAGACTGGTCTGGTAATGCTTCGGTGACGCGAGATTTTTCCAAGTCTTTAGCTAAGCGCGCAAAGGATGCTTTATAAACACATAAATTAGAAGCTCCCTTATTGCCATTATCTTATAACTTAAAAAATAACAAATCCATTTAACTATGAACCTCTATTAATGGACATTCAACATCTTATTAATAAATCCAGGCAAAAAGTAGCATTAGTCGTGAATGCGGAATTAACATCGTTGTATTGGAGAATAGGTAATCGGATCAATGTTGAAATATTAAAAGATAGCCGAGCAGAGTATGGGCAGGCTATCATTGAAAACTTATCATACCATCTAATGGCAGAATATGGTTGCTCATTTGAGGAAAAAAACTTAAGACGTATGATTCAATTTGCAAATACATTCCCTGATGATAAGATTGTCGTCGCACTGCGACGAGAATTAAGTTGGTCTTCTAACACCAACTTTTCCCAAGACAAGTGGTTTCAGGTATAAATTTATAAAAGATGAAGCAATTAGTTGTTCATTATCCTAATCTTTAAATTGTGCTGCCCAGCGACAATTATAATTACCCACTGACGACAATTAAAATTACCCACTTTGTGGTGGGTAAGATCGATGTTTTAGCTAGGATTTAAGGTAAGCGACCGACAGGTCGCTACCTTTCTGTTCTAGTGAAAACATGATTACATGTCAACAGGCTAATCGACTCGTTATCGAGTTTAACC
>DATEBV010000200.1:0-5101 GCA_035287205.1 Chthoniobacterales bacterium
AAACTCGCTTCTGCTGATGAAGTGCAAGGAGTCGACGGCGCGCAGAAGTTGAGTGTACAGAAGCTACTCGATGCTTCGAGCACCGACGCGACGAAGCAATTCGCAGCAGAAGTAGAGCTTGGAAAGAAGTCTATTACTTCTTTAGAAAATGGGAGAGATCCTCTTTATATTCAACAACAGCAAGCCCTTTTAGCTTCTCTTCAACAAGCTTTCGATAAAATTTCTCCAACAGCTCTATGGCTTATGGAAGGATCTGATTATGCTTCAGAGCAAGCAAAAGTTCTTCTCCAAGAGATAGATCAATTTCAAAAAAGTGATCAAGAATTAAAAGAGGATATGTATAACATTCAAAAATTCCGACAAAGTATCTTAAGACTAACAAGTCACATGGGAGAAGCAAAACAAGCATTTCAAGAAAGAAAAGGTGGAGAATACTCTTATCTTTGGGATCGTATTTCTACGAAATTAGAGCAATCTCGGGAGAGTTGGGAGAAATACAGTGAATTATTAAGTCAAGGAAAACGTGAGCGAGCCTTACAGTGGAAGGAAGTTGCTGAACAATCAGAAACTTCAACAATGGGAATAAAAGAGGCACTTCAAGCGTATGTTTCCTGCAATAAGCAAAAGGGAGAGACGTTAGAAAAGGAACATTGGAGAGCATATTATTTATCAGATGCTTTAGCATGTTCTTTAAAGTCAGAAGAAGCACATGAAAAAGCCAATCAAGTTGCCCCTAAAGAAAAGGTTTTCTGGGAACACTTAGCAGAACACTACAAAAATGCTGCTAGTGACCAAAACAAGGCCTTCGAAGCGCATCATTTAGGAAAAGAGCGTGAAGCGATTAGTTGGGGTTGGGCTGGGAGGCTTGCATATTTTAATGCAAATTATCAACTCAAAGCTCTAGAAGCTCATGAGGCTAGTAATTTGGTGCTGGCAGCAGGTTATGAAGCGGTGGTAGAAACTTCGCAAAAAGCGGTTGATGCAAGGAAACTAGCTGCTGAAAGACATGCTGAAGGAAAACTAGATGAGGGTAATAGTTGGGATTTGCAAGGAAAGTCTTTTCAATCAAAAGCTGACTATCAAGCAAAATTGATAGAAGCACAGGAAGTAGGAAAGACAGTACTTGCATTAGGTTATAGAGAGGCAGCAGAGAGTTCTCAAAGAGCAATAGATCAGTTGAACCTAGCTGCTGAAAGGCATGCTGAAGGGGAAAAGAGAGATGGAGAAAGTTGCCGTTGGCAAGGAAGCTCGCTTCAATCACAAGCAGACTATCGAGTTAAAGCGATAGAGGCGCAGGAAGTTGGAAAAACAGCGCTTGCTACAGGGTATCGAGAGGCAGCAGAGACCTCTCAACGAGCTGCAGATCAGTCAAAACTGTCAGCTGAAAGGATAGCTGAAGGAAAAGAGAGTGAGGGAATGAGTTGGCAGAAACAAGGGATATCTCTTCAATCAAAAGCCAATTACCAGGTTAAAGCAATAAAAGCTCAGGAAGCTAAAAAAACAGCGCTTGCAGCAGGTTATTTGCAAGCAGCAGAGACTATGCAAAGAGCAGCTGATCAATATAAACTATCAGCTGAAAAAAGTGCTGAGGACAAAGAAAGTGAGAGTACTAGTTGGTTTAAGCAAGGAAAATCTCTTCAGTCAAAAGCCGACTATCAAGCTAAAGGACTAGAAGCGCAGGAAGCTGGAAAGAGAGAGTTTGCAGTAGGTTATTTGAAAATAGCAGAAACCTCTCAAAAAGCAGCAGATACACAGAAACTATCTGCTGAAAGAAAGGCTGCTGAAAAAAGGAATGAGGGATTTAGTTGGCAGGGTCAAGGAGTATCTCTTCAATCAAAAGCCGACTATCAGGCTAAAGCACTAGAAGCGCAAGAAGCTGGAAAGGGAGAACTTGCAGCAGGTTATCTGAAAGCAGCAGAAACTTCTCAAAGAGGTGCAAATGCACAGAAACTATCTGCTGAAAGACATGCTGTGGAAAAACTAGATGAGGGTAATAGTTGGCAGAACCAAGGAATATCTCTTCAGTCAAAAGCCGACTATCAAGCTAAAGCAAGTGAAGCACAGGAAGCAGGAAAGGCGGCACTTGCAGCAGGTTACCTAGAAGTAGCAGAGACCTCTCAAGTTGCCGCAGATGCATGGAAACTAGCTGCTGAAAGATATGCTGCAGGAAAAGAAAAAGAGGGTAATGGTTTGCAGAACCAAGGAGCATCCCTTCAGTCCAAAGCCAATTACCAAGCCAAGGCGATAGAAGCGCAGGAAGCAGGAAAGGCGGCACTTGCAGCAGGTTATCAAGAAGCAGCAGAGACCTCTCAAAGAGCAGCAGATCAATATAGAGAATTAGTGAGGGCTTCTGCATCAGCAAATACTAGTGATGGTAATCACCTGTTTCATCAAGCAAAAGCAACTCAAGCAGAAGCTGATGCTATAGCGAGGCAACAGAGCCTAGTGAGATGACAAAGCCTTTAACCTAAAATGAAAAAAAGTGCTAGTTTTGTGACAGCTAACGTTTCTCAAACAGGAAGAAATTCACCACAAGGAACACAAAGATACACAAAGAACACAAAAAAAGAAAAAAGAATTTTTATAAAAATTCTTTAACTGGACTTTGGCCATTTTTATAGGAGTGACATTATTGGCATCAGTTTTTTAATATCATGTAACTACCAAGGTAGGTACCATTAGGAGGGTCAGTCCCAGAAATTGTAGAATTTGATGCGATGCAATTTTAAAATGGCCTGATACTATTTTTTTGCTTGAGTGCATTAATGAAATTTTTATGATAGGTTTACATAGATCTTGTTCGAAAGTGCTCCAGTTTTTTTAATGCATTTTTAAAAACCAACCGTTCACTTTCTGGCTCTAGATATATCCCCTGATGAAAATTCTCCCCCAATTTCCTTTTTTCTGTGCAGTCTTTTTAAACTTTAGCAGTCTTCTCGCTCAGGGTTTTTCGGACTCTCAAACGCCTTATTCTCATCTTGCATCTTCCAGTTCTTCATCAGATCTTGCTCCTAAGATGCAAATGCATCCCGAAGAATTGGAAGAAATAGCAGAAATCATTAATAACTTAATTAAGAGTACTGTTGAATCAAGTGATAAAAGCACTCTCTATAAAAATAAAAAGATGAACGTTTCACCTCATTCCGACGATTTGGTTTCCTCTTTCACTGCGGATGAATTTCCCGAAGAAAAGGAAATCATTCATGACAATATGGATGGGAAAACAGCCATTCATCAAGCTCTTTCTAGTAACAGCAAGCTTTCGTCTTCTAGCGAAGTGATGACAATGCAAGAAGGAATAAACAAGGTGGGATTACGACCAATCAAACAAGTTGCCTTTGATCTTTCTCCTGAAAGAGGTATGACAAGCTCCTCTATTGGCAAGCGCTTTGAGAAGCGTCCTCTGCTTACTTCCAGAAAACTTAAAGAGCTTACAAGTGGTATTGAAATAGCAATCGATGATATTCCAGAAGGAGCGCCTGATCGGGCTGCTTGTGTTGCAGCAATTTATGCTGTTGCTTATCCCAAAATAAAAATGCAATTTCAAGGGTTACTTTCAACCATTAAAAACGATGTGGAATTACAAAATGAAAAGGAGGCGATAATTCTTGCTAATACTGCTATAGAATTAATGAATGCATCCTTTAATTCTGTGAATTTAGAAGATGCTAATCCTATTAAGATAGAAAACAATACAAGTGATCATGTCGTTGTTGAGAAAACAATACCATTTACAATCACTCCGTATAGCGATATAGAGCCTAGCGATTTCGAAGCAGTTACTATTGTTCTCGCTGGAGACAGTGTAATCAAAGATCTTCAGGAATTCACTACTGTGTTCAAATCTTCCGATGCGGACGCAGGACAGGCTCTTTACAACAGTCTAGCGTACAGTTCAGGAAGAGCTTGTGTAGTGGCTTACCGCAAATTATCTGTCATGTATAAAAAAATAAATATACTACGCAATTCCGTGGGAGAATCTTCGACAGAGTTTATTCAAGCGATGTTAGAAAAAAACCGAGCGTATGACTATTATAGAGAATGCTCTCATATTTCGATGTTGCGTTATCAGAGCATGCCTATTGCTGATCCTGTTGAAGTGAGAAAAAAAGCCATTGCTAATATTTTAATAATGGCTGAAAATACTTTAGAGATTGCTGATCAGATAAGAGCAATGCTTGTTTTTAGAAGTAAGAACACCAATGCATAATGATATGAATATTCAACCCACTCAAAATATTAGACTATTAGCTCCATTAGCTAATGTAGGTCGTGAAGAACAGCTCAATCACATTGATCAGCATATTGGAAATTTTCAAGGCATCTTCATACATCAGGTTCCTATTAATGAGCGAGGTTCAATAAATGTTATTCTAAATCATGCAGCTGCAATTCATGATCGATTTTTTGCGAATATGTATGTTCATACGGACGAAGAATTTAATCATGCAATAAACACGGCTTTGCAGCATCTTAATACTGCTTCAGAAATGATTGCACAGCACCAACAGCAGTCCTCAGTAGTTCCTGGAAACAATGCAGCAAACAATCAAGTAGATGGTGGAAATGATACCGATAGTACTCGCGAGAGTGATCAGACTCATATGAGTGACTTTACCCAGCCAAGTTCACTCGGCTCAATAAATTCTGACCTTTCTAACAACACTGAAAATCTAGAGGCAATGCAAGTAGACAATATTGAGGGACATGAGGAGAATGCAGATCCTCTTGCAGCACAGTTGATGCATGCTTCTCCTGAGGCAGTTCCCTTTCAGCCTATTGCTCCTAATGATATTTAGAAAAATTCTTCTCCAATTTCCTTTTCTCTGTGCAGTCTTTTTAAACTTTAGTAGCCTTCTTGCTTTGTGTTTTTCGGGTTATTCAAGTAATTTTAATACAAAAAATATATAGAGCCCGTTCTGAATCATCAGATCCTTTATTGGAGATGTTTCAGAGCTAAAAAATACCATTATTGTCGAAATTTACTTGGTTATAGTGAGGAACTTTTTAAATCAATTGTCGCAGGCAAGAAAATAAACTCGTTACCCTTTACTAATTACATGTCTGTAGCTAAGCCAAGTGCCATGCAAAAATAAAAATC
>DATEBV010000201.1:0-4674 GCA_035287205.1 Chthoniobacterales bacterium
CCACTGCCCGGGCGGGCGTGGGATAGACTACGAGAGCTTTGCTCGAGTAGCCCTTTTAGGGTGAGCCGAGCGGGAGCGAGCGAGTCAAAAGAACACATAGATAAAATTTTTTATAAAAAATTTTAAAGGGGGAAATTATGAATGAAAACCAAATTTAAAAAGACGATGCACTAATCTTTATCGTAGTTCGATTGAATTTTTATGTTTCGGGAGCACTAATCTTCTTTAATTTTTAACACTGTTAAAGAATTTTTATAAAAATTCTTTTTTCTTTTTTTGTGTTCTTTGTGTAATCCTTTGTGTTCCTTGTGGTAAATTTCTTTGGATCCTTCTTACTACGAAAGCTTTAATAAGCTCACTGATTCAATTTCAGCAGTCTGAGGAAACATATCAAGAGGAGTGGATTCCTCTAACTGATAACATTCTGAAAGACGTTTAATATCACGAGCAAGCGTTGCAGGATTACAAGAAATATAGACGATTTTTGCAGGAGGTGAACTCAAAATTGTGGCAACAATAAGATCTGAAATTCCTTCAGAAGGAGGATCTAAAATGAGTACTGTCTGAGAAGGAGATCCTCCAGCGAGTCCTTCAGCGAGCAACTCCTCCACCCCACCCTCAAGAAACTCTTCATGAGGATGCGCTTGCTCACGAGCCATGATAATTGAACCACGTGATCGCTCTATTCCTATAACTTTTGTAAAAGATTCTCGTAGGGCATGAGCAAAAAATCCTGCGCCACAATAGGCATCAACGAGCAATTCTCCTGAACCAGCACAACGTCCTACTTCTTCTAGTAAAATGGAGGCAACAGCATTATTAACCTGGCGAAAACCTCCATAGTGCTGCTTTTCCCCAATAAGATAGTCACCATCAGGAGGACGTTTTGATTTGAGATTTTTGAGTCCTTTATTGACTTCCTCAGAAGCAATCAAGCAGTGATCAATCTCAATAACTTTATGACCACGTTCAACAAAAAATCCAGGAGCTCCTCCATTCACATGAACAGTAATACGATTACGATAATGGAACGGTTCAGGTGAAGGTATAATAGTTTTAACAAGAGGTTCTTGAATACCACCGATTCTTCGGAGAGCCTCGCGGAGTTGTTTTTCCTTAATCTCGAGTTGATGACTATAGGTAATATGTTGGTAAGAACATCCTCCACAACGAAGAAAATAAGGACAAGGTGGCTCTACGCGATGGGGCGATGCCACCAAGACTTCGACAAGATCAGCTTCCATCAAGCGAGCTTTATGACGACGAACACGAGCTTTTACCGTTTCTCCATCTATTACTCCCTTAGTAAAACAGGCTATATCAGAAGAAACTATTCGACCACCAGACAGGATGGAGGTGAGAGGTGGGAGGTGAGAGGTGGGAGGTAGCGCTGCTGCGGTAGTAGACGGAAGATGAGAGACGGAAGATGGAAGTGGAGAGCTACTGCTGCAGGCAGAATTAGAAGAACTCGGATCATTTGTTGGTGCACATTCTACCGATGGGTTAGTTGAATATTGACGATCAGAAACTCTACCGACCCCTGCTCCCCCAAAGGCTATATCGCGAATTTCAAATTCTATTTCTTTTCCAAGGATAGAGGGTATTTTATTTTTTTTATGAATCATTGTAATCTATTTAGTTCCCGCTAGGGGATAACTGAAGCAAAAGAATTGTAACTATCAAGGCAAGCTCTTTGGTAGTGTTGAAAAGTTAAAAGAACGCTTTCCTACTACTTCATGCCAATGACGAACTGAGAACTAACTATTCAGTCGACAAAGGAAATAGTTACTGCTAAGCAAATTTTTAACTGAATTGCCGCAGGCAAGAAAATAAACTCGTTACTTGTCTATTGTGAAGCCAGGTAGCAAGCAAAAATAAAAATCCATTTTCAAAATCGGTTCACTTTTGGACAGGCTCTAACTATTTGGCTTATTGCCCAAATAGTTATGCCTGCTTAGCCTGCCCTTTTTTAAAAATCTGCTCTGCTAAAGAATCAGCAGCTGTTGAGGTAGAAAGACCATGCTTTTCAGCATAGGCAAAAATCATTTCTAATGTTTCAGGAATTTTTTCAGTATGTTTTAAGACTCTTTCGCGGCTAAACTCGATACCATTGCGAACAGCATATTCATAATAGACACTAATAAGACCTCCTGCATTGATGACATAATCGGGAGCATAAAGAATATTATGATCACTTAACAGACTACCGTGACGCACTTCTTGCAATTGATTATTAGCGGCTCCAGCAACAATACTCACTTTAAGGCGATTGATCGTTTCATCATTAATAATGGCACCTAAGGCACATGGGGCAAAGATATCTGCTTTGACATCGTAAATCTCATCAAAAGGAATAGGCGTTACTCCAAACTCTTCTACTACTCGATCGACTTTTTCTTCATCAATGTCAGAAACGTACATTTTTACTCCTTCACCATGGAGATATTTACAAAGGTGATATCCGACATGCCCAAGACCTTGAACAGAAACAGAAAGTCCCTGAAGGCTCTCTTTTTTAAGACGATATTTTACAGCAGGTTTCATGCTTAGATACACTCCATAAGCTGTCGTTGGCGAAGGGTCACCAGAGCCTTTATTCTTTTGAAGAAGACCAGTAATATGATGACAGGTCTTGCTCATTTCATTCATATCCTCCACACTTGTTCCTACATCTTCTGCAATAATATAGTTGCCGCTTAAGGCATCAACAGCCTTACCCATACTACGCATCATGGCCGCTGTTTTTTCTCTCTTGGGATCACCAATAATAACTGACTTGCCTCCTCCTAAAGGAAGTTGAGCAAGCGCTGCCTTGTAGGTCATTCCTTTGGAAAGACGAAGCACATCATAGCGTGCCTGCTCATCATTTTCATAGGCCCACATACGGCATCCACCCATAGCTGGGCCAAGGTTAGTATTATGAATGGCAATAATTGCTTTTAATCCTGTCTCTGGGCAACTGAAAAAAGAGACCTGTTCATGATTGTCAAATTGGCTGTGGCTAAAAAATTGCATGCGATTGTTTTTAGAATAATTAATAAGGTGGAGGAGCTATTTGATTTAAAGCTTCGACCATGGCTACTGATGCTGGGGATCTAAGGGTTGGTCCGAGAAGAACTTCAAAATAACAAGCAGTGTCGGCCTGTTCAGCCAGTGCGAGGGCAGCATCAAATTCTGCATTTGTGCGAATCTGAATAGTCAACCAATCGCGACACCCCATAGTCTTTGGAAATTGAGAATAAGCCCAAGGTGTTAGAACATTATAGCCATGTCCTTTATTTTGTTCAAGAAATTCCTCAATGGCATAAACTCCATCATTGAGAATAATAATAATTGGCTTTACTCCATAGCGTCCTAAGGTGCCCAATTCATTAATCGTGAATTGATGAGCACCATCGCCTGTCACTAAAATAGTCCGACGCTTTGGATGCGCAAGGGCAATACCGAGCGTTGCAGGAGTAGCCCAACCAATCGACCCCCAAAGCGTTTGATTAAAATAAGTCGCCCCTTGAGGAAGAATCATTGATGCCATCGGCAGCATACAAAGCCCTGTTTCAATCACCAGTTGATCCTCTGGTTTAAGAAAACGTTGAAGTCGAGGATAGAGAGAATTGGTGCTTATAGGATCATCTGGCAAACCAGCGTCCTGACTCGGACAAGCTTTATAAGATGGGCGATGAAATACTGACACTTGCTTTTTCAATCGAGAACCCTCTTTAATTAATCCTGAAAGCAAATCTCCCATAAAAACAGGTCCATAGGTTTTTGACTGTGAAGTCATCATCGACAGATTTTCTCCCACTTCGACATAATCGGGCCAGATCGTAATCATATGAGAATGATAGAGCTGTTGAGAAAAAAACATGGTGGAGAGATCTGTAAATAAAACTCCTCCGAAATTAATGATCAAGTCAGCACACTCTACGGCCTCTCTCACATGTGATGGAGAGGAATATCCCATATACATTCCTAGATAATTAGGATTTGATTCTGAAATAACGCCCTTATCCATAAGCGTCGTTGCATAAGGAATTCCAGAAAGAGAAAGAAACTCCTCTAATTCTTTTTGTAGCCCATAACGAGCCACTGTAAAGGCAGGAAGAATCACAGACGATTGTACTTGAGTGAGGCGTTTAAGAATCATCTCGAGCGCGGCGGCAAGTTCCCCTGGTTCGCTGGAAAGAAGAGAAGGTTGAGTCGATACAATGCCATCCTTTGATTCTCCAACAACCTCCATCAAGGCATAGTCTGAGGGAACCATAATGTAAGCAGGACGTCGCTGTAAGAAAGTCTCGTGAATCACACGTTCCATTTCTCTGATAGTATTCTCAGGTGTAAGAGTCGTACTCACACAAGCTGCAGCAGCAGAGAGCGAAAAAAACTGACCAAATTCTCCATCTCCTAAAGAATGGTGCATCGGCTTGCGTGATCGCTGCGTTCGCTTACCAGGAGCTCCAACCAAGTGAAAAACCGGCAGTCGTTCCGCCTTAGAACCCATCATGGCATTCAAAGCGCTCAATTCCCCTACTCCATACGTTGTGCATAAAAGAGCCGATCCATGAACACGCGCATAACCATCAGCCGCATATCCTGCATTGAGTTCATTAGCACACGCAACCCAGGAAATTGACGCTGACTCTTCGAAAGCATTATTCAAAGGAAAAGAATAATCTC
>DATEBV010000202.1:0-13227 GCA_035287205.1 Chthoniobacterales bacterium
AGCGATTCCCTTGGACTAACCCCAAGGAAGATTCAACTTAATGCGACTAACATCACTTGGATCGACCTCAATAGATTTACCCATCTTACGTTTTAATTTGGAGCTTTTACACTCAAGCAAGTGACGACGACCCGCTTTGGAGCGCATAACTTTACCGGTCGCCGTAATTTTGAACCTCTTGGCAACGGACTTCTTTGTTTTACTGCGTGCAATGGCTTTAGGCATGATAGGAGTAACTACCAAGGCTATCGCCTCGGTAGTGTTAAAATATGACAGGTTGAAAATTTGTAGCCATTCAGTTCCGACTACCCGACGACTGAAATAAAATAAGAGATTTTCGTTTTATCGTTGCCTCAATGACTAGCAAGACACCTAAAAACAAGAAATTGACAGTTCTATCTCAGAGAAAGATCTTCAGTTACCCTCCTTTGAACTAATTGTTCAAATATAAGTTGTGAAAACATACTAAAATTAAACCGTCACTTTTACTTCAGTCGTCGCGCAGCGAGGACTGAATGGCTACCATTGGGCGAACAGAGTAATGGGAGAAGAGCAAGATAGCAAGATATAAAATTACGTTTTTTTGTTTTCTTTCAAAGCAACTCTCAACGGCTTTGCTATTATTTTATCGTCTAAAAGAACAATCTAACTATTTTTCCCAATTGCCCCCTCTTCTGCAGTAATAAGATGCCCAGTAAGTTTTCCAGGGTCTCCAAATTTTTGGCGTACAGTCCCTGAGGTTGGCGTCGATGTTCCCACAGCAAGAGCTAAGGAAGCAAGAGTTGTCGAATAATCAGCAACCGCCGTAGCTAGTTCTGACTGAGCAAAACTTAAATTACTCCCAGCTTCAGAATAATCAGTAACATTGGTTAACCCTGTATTAACAGCTGCGCTCATAGCATCCAAAGATTCTTTAGCCGAGGCAACAAAACCTTCTGCATACCCCACTCGTTGAGCTGCACTAAGGCTATTATTATAAGCCGTCCAAACATCACGCGTTGCATTAAGCTGTAATTGCTCCAAATTTTTTTGGGCTACTTTATCCTCTTCTTGACGCCTTCTCACACGAAAAATACGTTCAAAACCATCAAAGAGATCCCAATGCACGGTTACAAAACCACTATAACCGGAGATAAAATTACGATTGTAAGTTCCATGAATTAAGGAATCCGAACCTGTATATCCAAAAGTCGAATTTGCATACTGTCCTTCAAGTTTTACAACTGGAAAAAAATCAGCAACAGCACGCTTTGTGGCTTCCTTACTTGCTCTCACCTCGGCAGCACGCGCAGCGAGATCAGGACGCAGTAGCAATGCTCTACTGATTAATTCATTGGCATCTCCACGCAATTTTTTAGTAGAAACAGGAGGTTCTGTTTCGGCAATTTCTAACGGACTATTAGCTGGAAGTCCCGCTACAATACAGAGCTCTCCCTGTGTATTATTAACCGCAGCAATGGAAGCTTCTAATTCATACTGAACCTCAAGAACTCGTTTGCGTGCTTTAAGCACTTCGGGCTCTGCTGAAAGGCCAGTCTCATTTTCTCTAGAAATCATCGTTGAAAGAGTCTGTGCAAAGATCAGATTAGCCTCTGCCGATTTTTTGCGCCATAGCGCTGCTTCATGCGTAAAATAAGCTTTCTGAAGAGCAAAAATGGTCTCTTGTAAATTCCGCTGATAGGTCCATCCCAACGCCTGAAAAGTTGCCACGGTCCGTCTTACATCAGCATCCCTCCTTCCAAAATCGAGTAGAATATATTCCATACTCAAAAATATTGTGGCTTGATTACGACTATAAATATTCGGCCCTGATGCGGTCGGTAGATAATTATAATCATACCCTCCTACAAAATTAGAACGAACCCAGGGATAATAAAGAGCCCGTGCTTCACCTACGGAAGCGGAAGCTGCCTTTGCCTGACTCCAGGCAACCCTAGTGGAAGGATTATTATTGAGAGCAAGATCAATGAGGCTACCTAAATCGTATTTCTTCTTTGATATTAAAGTCTCTTTTGCTGCAGCAGTTTTAGAACCTGTTTTCAAAATCGCCGAACCTGATGCGGAGTAAGGAGCCTCGGAGCGTAGAGCCCGGAATGCATACGGTGTACCCGAAAAATTAGGGCCAGGCATTTCATTACTATCATTATGAGACGCAGTGGAGACAGATGAGGCAACGCGAACGAAGGATTTTGACGCAGAGACTGTAGTCAATAAATCATTTTGTGAGGAAGGTCCAAATCCAAGTCCAACGCCGCATTTATCCAGCCTTCCATAATTCGTAGTAGATGGGGATAAAACTCTCCTCTCTAATACTGAAATGAGAAAATCCTCCGAGGCTTCAGTTGACTGTGAACATAGGTTCTTATTTGTTACTATGGTTCCTGCACATGCCTTTTCTAAATTTACAGAATCTTTTACTTCTACTGCAAAAGAAAAAAAATTGGTCTGCGCTATCAGAACAAAAAGGATGAGCCTTGTATTCATATTTTGACAGAGTGGCTTTTTCAAGGAAAGATAACGAGCAATTAATTTTACTCTATTTACCGCACAGCGAGACTTGGATAACAACTTTCAACCTAAACTTTCAACTTAAACGGATTGCGAAGCGACCTTCAGCCTCCAACCTCCAGCCTTTTTCTATGATCGCAATCATCAAGTTTAGCGGTGATCCCTTGATTAATATTTCAGGAGCTTACTTTCCTGCATGGCTTGCTTGTATGATTGCAGGACTTCTTGGCACCTGGATTAGTGCTATCTTTTTTGGTCGCTGCGGACTTACTCAAGTGATGAACCCTCCTGGATTAATGATACCAAGTCTCTTTGCTGCTATTACTCTTTGGGTTTGGATTTTTTATTTTGCCGCACAATGAATACTCAAGAGATTGAAGAAACTCGGGAGATTCGTGAAAATCAGACCTCTCCTCTTGAGAGGTCCATAGTACTATATCGAAATCGCTGCTCATTACGTCGTGGCTTGGAGCTCATTCTTCGCATTATAATTATTCTTATAGCACTCTTTGGTGCTTATAAAGTATGGAATAATATTGAAACGTTCCCTCGTACCGATGATGCAGAAATTACAGCTAATACGGTAGGCATAGCACCTCAAGTTGGTGGTACTATTGTAGAACTTCATGTTGTCGATAATCAGAAAGTCAAACAAGGCGACCTTTTAATGACACTTGATGACCGTCCTTACAAAGCAGAAGCCGCCCGAACTAAAGCCAGATTAGAACTCGTACACCTCGAAGTGAAAGCTCTCGAAGATCAAATCACTGCCACTCAAGCAATCCTCTATGAACGCGAAGCTAAGGCTGCTTATGCTACAGCTCATTATGAGCGATTATTACCACTTCTTGAAGGAAACTTTGCTTCTACTGATAAAGTTCACCAATCTCAAACAGAAGCTGTCAGTAGCGTAGCCTTGGTTCATGAGGCAGAAGCAGCTGTTACACGTGCGCGTAATACTCTTGGTGAAATCAATGGGAAAAATACACGTATTGAAGAAGCTGAAGCTTCATTCCATGATGCGGAACTTCGCCTCTCTTATTGCAAAATTTATGCGCCCTGTAACGGTTATGTTACTGACCTTCAGATCGCCCCTGGTACTTATGCTGCCACAGGAAAACAGGTTTTTACCATTATTGATTCTAGCATTTGGTATGTCATGGCTAACTTTCGAGAAATTGATATTCGCCGAATTAAACCTGGCCAAAGTGCTCGGGTCTACTTAATGGCACGACATCGTCTTCCTATAACAGGCATTGTTCAAGGTATTGCTCGTGGGGTTTTCCCTTATGTCGGGACATCACGGAATGAAGCAGGAGGTCAAGGCCTTCTCTCCGTCGTACCTGCTACTTTTGATTTCATTCAACTTGCCACACGTTTCCCGATACGTATTGTTCTTCAAGGGGACGAACAATCTGATTTTCGCCTGGGCGGAAAAGCTTCTGTGATCATCGATACGCGCACTACTCCTTTTGTAAGAGAACTCAAGCTTCTTCAAGAACCGACACTCACTCCTTTCGTGCCGCCGGCATCCTAAAATAATTGAGAGATCAAGCTGAATTGGAGTAAAAGGAAAAAGGAAAAAAATAGCCACAAAAGAACACAAAGAAACAGAACAAAAAAAAAGAATTTTTATAAAAATTCTTTAACGAATTTAAGAACTCAAGATAAAGAATGTTCACTATCGTGACAAATAAGAAGAGGGTAGAAATTAACTCTAATATTTTATACTGAATCGTTATGAGGCGCTGTGCAAGGCTTGTAAATACAAGGCGGACGAAAGATTTCGACGATGTGGCTGTAGGTGATGAATCATTTTACGCGAAGCGAGAAATCTGAGTCCAACGTAGTAATTATGAGCCTTGTACAAGCCGCAATAGATTTAGCATGAAATATTCGGGTTAAGATCCGACTTCAACATAGAGCACTAATGGCGGCGAAACAGCTTGGCTAACTAATAAATCAAGTTCATTGCCAAATTTCTTTTTTGTGTTCTTTTGTGGCTATTTTCTACCATTTTCTCTTACATGCCTCCATCAACCACTGATTGCGAATTACGAACCAAGAGTGCTTTCTGCGTTGCCCTCGCAACAGTAGGCACCATGCTAATCCTTGGGGCATTAAGAATCCCTCATTCTTATATGGGTCTTGTTTTTTCGGCAACACTCTCAGTCATGCCGAAACCTTCTCTGGAACATTTTCTTTTACGTATTGTTGCCGTCTCGTTCGGGACAGTGACTTCTGTGCTTTTGTTAGTGATCTTTCCAGAGGAACCATGGTTTTACATTCCTCTCTTGGGCGTAATTTCTGCTTATGGTTATGCCTTTTTCCTAGCACGATGGGGACCTGGAAGTGCTTGTGCTTTTAGTTTCTATTTCTTAGCAATCCATGTCTCCTCGATTGCAGGGCATTTCACTTATAGCGTTGCTTTATTAGCTCTTAATTTTTGGGCACAAGCAGTCATTGCTATTATAATGACCTATATTGCTGCGTGCCTAACGAAAAAAAAAGCAACGGTAGAACCTTCCCCAAAACTTCCGCTTTCAAGCATCGTCACCATCGGTATTGCAGTGAGTATTGCTGGTCTCATTGATGCCTCTATCCGAACAGATCAAGGAGGCCGACTTATCATGGCAACCATCTCGACCATTACAATTTTAGAAACAACACAATTAATTACTCCACTGATTGACAAATTCATTGGATACTTAATTGGCATTGTCGTTGCTGCCTCCTTCATTGTAATTACTATTGCAGCTGGAAATGATTTTGGAGTTTATCTTCTTTTTTTAGGAATAACCTTTGGCTCTCTAGAATGGCTTGCCTGCTATTATCTTCCCAAGGCAACGATTTATCGTTCCATTGCTATGATGATCTCCTTTTGTGTTCTCATGCTTCCTGCACCTGACACTTCTCTCCACATTCCCTATCAACGAGCATTAGTTAGTTTAGCTGGTTTCTTTATTGCCATTATTGCTTTTGTCATAGGACGAGAATGTAAGAAAATCACCTTGCTACCAACTCACCTTAAAAAAAGAAATTCACAAGGATGAAAGCGATGGAAGGGATAGTAAAAAGTAAAATCAAGAAAAACTAATGATTAGATCTTCAGTAATCAGTATTCTTTTTCTGCCATCTCTTCCATCCCTTCTATCCCTGTTAATTTCTTTTGCTGATATTTTGCTAGTTACGATTCTATGCTATTTCATCAATTTCTATTCCCGTTTCTAGGTTTTAAAAACCGACCTCGTCTTTTTTATAAAACCTCCATTCCTAGCAAGAGCCTCTTACTCTTCACTCGGCAATTGGCAATCCTTCTCAAGGCGGGATTGCCTTTAATTCGAGGCCTTACACTCTTGGCTCAACAAAAAACTGATACTGTTTTACACAAAACAATTTTACAACTAATAGCCTCCATTCAAGCTGGAGAAAGTCTTAGTGATGCTTTAGCCTGCCATCCGAAGATTTTTAACAAGCTTTTTGTTGCCATGGTTAGAGCGGGAGAAGCAAGCGGCATCCTTGAAAATTCACTCCATCGGATAACTGACTTTCAAGAAAAGCGTCTCAAAATTGCAAAGAAAATAAAGTCAGCTCTTCTGTATCCTACGATTGTCTTACTAATGACTTTTATCATTATGGGATTTCTTCTGGGGTTTATTATTCCACGATTCGAGGCAATTTTTTCTGAGATATTGAATGGCCGTCCACTTCCGTCCCTTACCCAACTTGTTATTACTATCAGCCGTGAATTCCAACACAATGCTCTCTGGCTCGTTCTTGCATTGGGAATAGTCAGCATAGGATTTCATTTAGTAATACGAACACCTCAAGGTGAAATGATAAGAGACTCCTTCTTACTGAAAATCCCCCTGATTGGTAATCTTCTTAAAAAAAATTCTATTGCCCGCTGCTCTCGCACCCTTGGTACTTTAATAAATCATGGAGTCCCCATCTTCCAAGCTCTTACTATTGCTCAAGAAACAGCAGGCAATGCTGTCATGAGCCAGGCTCTTGAAAAAATTCAAGAAAGCCTCAAAGAAGGAGACTCCATGACCGATCCCATGCAGGCCAGTACTTTTTTCCCCAGCATAGTTCTTGGAATGATTGCCGTTGGAGAAGAGACCGGACAGCTTTCAGAAATACTTCTTCAAATCGCTGAAATTTATGATGAGGAAGTCGATCATAGTACCACAACGCTCATCTCTATGATCGAACCTATTTTCATCCTTCTCCTAGCATTGCTTGTTGGCACTATTGTTATCGCTCTCTTCTTACCATTGATCAGCATGATGAATGACAGCTTGATATAAAAAAAAGAAAATAACAGGGATGGAAGCGATGAAAGAGATGTCAGAGGATCAGTTTAAAAAACATGACTATAGTAATGAACACACTTTATTAAAAACAACGACGGGATTATCAACAATCAATACTCTTTTTCTGTCATCCCTTTCATCGCTTCCATCCCTGTTAATTTTTCAGTTTCTTTGGTTATGAACAAAAAATTTAGCGCTCCCCATGCTTTCACTCTCCTAGAACTCCTGGTCGTTATCACGCTTCTACTCCTCCTCTCTTCCTTAGTTGTTGGGATGACTCGTTATGCGTTTCGTTCAGGAGCACGCTGTCGTGCGCAAGCAGAAATCACAAGCCTCAGTGCTGCCTTAGAAAGTTACAAAAATGATCATGGTGATTATCCCACCAATGATATTTGTTCCGATACTCGCAGCCTTATTACAGCACTTATGCCGCCAGCTGCACCTAAAAACCCTTATCCTAAAGTTTATTTTTTCTTTTCAAGTAAGATGACTAATGAAAAAGGAATCCTAGATCCTTTTGGTGGTAACTACCATTATATCTATACCAATGGATCTCCTCATAATGGGTTAGACTCCTTTGATCTCTGGTCAACTGCGGGCGATAGCAAACGAAGTGATCAATGGATTAAGAATTGGGAGTAAGTTGTAACTACCAAGTTCGCCCCCTTGGTAGTTGTTTAAGAGTTGAAAAATTTAGAGGATACAATGTAGAAGCCAGAGGAAAACTTGCTTCTAAACTTTTCACTTACTTCGCTTATTCTACTTGGAAGCCAATTCTTTCCACCCTTGAATAACAATTTGCGACCAACTTTCTAGTTCCTCATGACGTTGCTGTAACTCCTCACAGGTAAGAAATCCAAGTTCAGCAATTGCCTCTTCCTTAGCTGTCACCTCTTCCGATAAAAGATCACATCGATGAACAATTCCGAGATGCACAGCACCGACAGCATTGGAATCATCATTGAGAAGAGCCAACGCCTTAATTTGACCTTCATGAAAAGAAGTTGGCAACTGTAACTCTTCGTCAAGTTCTCGGAGTAAAGCACGCTGATAAGCTGCTGCGTCAAAGTGAGCTCCTGCCCCATCAATATCATTCATATGACCACCAATACCAAGCGAACGTTTTTTAAGCAGTCGTTTCTCGCCGGAACCACTACCGCGACGATAATGAAGAATACGTTCTCCACAAGTTACCACAATATAGGGAATAATCTGTTTTAATGTAGGGTCCTCCTCTGCTTCAGCACGCGCAACAAAAGAATGGTTTGCTGGGTCTAAAAATTGAGGCAGATAACGTTCTACCTCAGCATTTAATCCTTGGAAAGAGCCTAAGGAATCAAAGAGAGCACGTGGAATAACAAGAACTTTTTCAGTGAGGCGGGCGTTCAAATCCACCTCCTTCGGAGGAAGGATCTGAACCAAATGATCGGACTGCGAAGTCATAGTTTGAATGGTAACTATTCGGCCAACAGGCCAAATATAAGTTTAAGTTTAAAGTAACCAGGGGTAGGATTAGAAGACAGAGAATGATAGTTAAAGTCTATCCGAAGTAAAGAACTCTTCTCCTATCTACTATCTACCATTACCATCTTCTACGTACTACCAATGTCTTTATAGACGTTGGTAGTTGTCCCATTGGGAGAATTAGCCCTGAATATTCAGCGACCAACCGGCCGAATATTTAGTTCGTAGTTCGCGTCACGAAGTGACCAAAAATCAACTTAAACTTAAACTTTCAACTTAAACTTATATTTGGCCTATTGGCCGAATATTTAGGTATCGATTCGTCAGCGCCTCAATTCCAATAGTCGTTTCAGGACCATGCCCAGGAAGAACGCGTGTCTGATGAGGTAATGCAAGTAACTTCTGCCTAATTCCTGAAAGCAATACTTCACGATCACCACCAGGAAGGTCCCAACGACCTACACCTCCAGCAAACAAGACATCACCACCATAAAGAACTTTAGACTTAGAATCGTAAAGACAGACACTCCCGGGACAATGCCCAGGAACTTCGTAAACATCAAAACTTCGCCCTAGAAGAACTTGTCCACCCCCTTCCTTGAGATAGGATGTGGCTGCCACAGGTTCTACTTCAATATTAAGACCTAAACGTTTGAAGAGACTTCTATCAGCAAGAAGAACTTCTGTTGTTGCATGCATAACCACAGGGCATCTATGCTCTTTCGCAATCTGAGCGGCATCCATAACATGATCAAAATGAGCATGCGTTAGAACCAGCATATCAATTGTTTTATTGTGAAAATGAGTAGCCGCTCCTTCAGGGGCATCAACAAGAAGATTCCCCTCAGGTAGTCCAACAAGATAGGAATGAGTCTCTACAGGCCCTCCTGTGAACATACTAATAAACGGTTCTTCTGATGATGTCATAACAAAGACATTTGCTTTTATTGACAAGCTCTGCAAGATTTATTTTCTCATGTTTTATTTGATTCGCCCCTCTTCCATCTTACTTAGTTTATTTCTTCCTGTAATAGGAAGTGTGCTCTTGCACTTACCTATTCTAACAGCGGCGTCAGAAACATCTCCCGCTCCAACACCCTCATCACTTCCACTCGAACATAAAACTTTTTCAAAAGAACCCTTTGCTTCTCTTGGCAGTCCATCACCATCGGCAACACCTTTGCCAGCGATGGATCCCATTACAGCAATTGTAGGACGTATTCTAGAACAAGGACACTTTTTGCGCCTCCCTATTAACGATCTGAATCCTCCTCATGACGAGACAACTCCCCCCTTATCTATGGCACAAAGGGTCATGAAAAATTATCTACAATACCTCGATTACAATCACCTTTATTTTACTCAAGCTGATATCGAAGAATTTCAGAAAAAATATGGAGAAACTCTTACAACCGATGTCTTACGCGGTGATTTAACAGCTCCTAGAGCGATCTATCAACGTTTTCGCGAACGCGTTGAAACTCGCGTCGCTAAGAACAAACTCTTAACTTCAATAAAGCATGACTTCTCTAGCAATCGCACGATAGAACTCAATCGACAAAAATCTCCCTGGCCTAAAAATGATACGGAAGCCGACCAACTCTGGAACGATAGAATCGAGGCGGAACTCCTCCAAGAACGTCTCAACAAACATTCTATTAACTCGCCCGTAAAGGTTATTACTCACCGTTATGAGCAGATGCTCAAGATGCTTCATGAACAAACCGATGAAGATATTGTAAAAACATTCCTTAGTGCTCTTGCCGAAAGTTACGATCCTCACTCTGAATACATGAGCCCCTCGGATATGGAGAATTTTAATATCCAGATGAGACTCTCTCTTGTTGGTATTGGCGCCTTACTGCGTCCTGACGATGGTTACACACGTATTGTAGAAATTATTCCAGGAGGCCCTGCTGATCGCGACGGAAAACTCAAAGCAAATGATCGCATCACCGCTGTCGCTCAAGGAAACCAACCTTTTGAAGATGTTATCGATTTGAGACTCGATAAAGTAGTCGCAAAAATCCGAGGAAAAAAAGGGACTAAAGTTCGTTTGCAAGTCATTCCTGCGGAAGCGACAGACCCTTCTAAGCGTGTGATTATTGAAATCTCTCGTGATGAGGTCAAACTGAAAGAATCAGAAGCTAAAGCTGAAATCATCGAACTTCCCAAGGAAGCAGGGAAAAAAGAAAAATATGGATGGATTACTCTTCCTGCTTTTTATGCCGAAATGGACAAGCGAGGTAATAGTGAAGCGAAGAGTACTACAAAAGACGTTCGATGCCTTCTCACACGTCTTAAACAAGAAAATATCCAGGGACTTGTTATTGATCTGCGACGTAATGGAGGAGGCTCTCTCGAAGAGGCTATCAACCTTACAGGGCTCTTTATTGGTCCTGGACCCGTAGTACAAGTCAAAGACTCGAGCGGTAAAATTAGTATCTCCTCAGATAGTGATCCTGCTCCCTTCTATAATGGCCCTATTATTGTCCTCATTAACAGACTGAGTGCTTCTGCTAGCGAAATCTTTGCCGCTGCTCTCCAAGACTATCATCGCGCCGTTATTGTCGGTGATGAACGCAGTTTTGGTAAAGGGACTGTTCAGACATTACTCGATGTTGGTCGCTTTATGCCTCTCTTTCATGGCACTCAAAAAGCAGGCTCTCTTAAGCTGACCATCCAGAAATTTTATAGAGTTTCTGGTGGTTCCACTCAACATCGAGGAGTCCTTTCTGATATTACTCTTCCGTCCCTTACAGATAATCCTGAAATTAGTGAGAACATGCTCCCTAATCCTCTTGTCTATGATGAAGTGCCTGCACTTAAAATCACTCCTTTATCTCAAAATGACCTCTGCCTTGATGTCTTAAAACAACATTCTGCAGAACGAGTCAAAAAAGACCTCGAATTTCATACTATTGCAGAAAAAATGAAAAAAATGAGCGAAAAAATAAAAGCCAACCAACTCTCTCTCAATGAGCATGTGCGCAGACAAGAACTCGCTGATGAGAAAAAAACACAAGCACAGCGTAAAGCTGAACGCTCCGTTTTACTGCATCCTCCTTTCTTGGAGTATGATTTAACCTTAGATAAAGTTAATCAACCAAAACTCACCAAAATAGTTCCTAAAAAGAAAAAAAAGGATAAATCAACGAAAGCTAACATCAGAAAAAATCACTCATCAAGTGATGATGACCTCGATGAGGAAGATGACGATATTAACGCTGACGCCAATATTATTGACCCTGAAAAAAGAGAAGCTATTGCCATTCTAAATGATCTCAATACTCTTCGTCCAACTAGTAACGTCTCTTTTATTTCTACGAAATAAAGAAACGTTACTATAATGGGCCCCATTGGTAATTCACAACAAGATTTGGCTTAAGCCTAATATTTCATACTCATCTATTACAACTTGCAGAAGGCTTGATGAATACTGCGTTGAACTTAAATTTTTTGCTCCGCATAAAATGATTCATTACCTACAGCCACTGCATTAAAATCCTTCGTCCTCCTTGTCTTATGAAACTTTGCGCTGTATCTCGCTACGATGTGTATAACATATCCGAGTTAAGTTTAAGTAGATTTCGGGTCGCTTTATGACCTCGACTTCCATCTTCCATCTTCCATCTTCTATCTTCCAACTACCAACGACACGTTGGCAGTTAGCTTCTAGCCTCCAACCTTTATGACCCCTAGTCCTTCTTCTAATTCATTAGAAAAATCATCGTCCTCTGCACAACCTGAAAAGTTTTTACGACTCCATCTTCCTCCTAAGCCTGTTCTTGCAAATCCTGCTCGTGGTACCGACTTGACCACTACTTTTTCTATCGATATCATTCCATCAATAGAAGCAGAGACTCCTCAGGAAAAGGAAACTCCCTTACCTATCAAGCTAAACTCTCTCAAACTTCCTACTTTTACACCTAACCAACCAAAGGTTCCCATTTCTAATCCTTCCTCAATAACAATCAACCAAAACTTACCCATCATGACAACCGAACCTACCATTTTAGTAGAGACAGTTTCTTGCGAAACTAAGAATATTATTCCTACACCTCTCGCTTTTATAGCCTGCCTTGTTGCTCTAGTAACCTTTGGCATGCAACTTTGGATGTGGGCCTCAAACTTAATGGCACATTAAAGTTTGCAACCTGTAATCTATAACCTTAACTCCTATTCTTATGTCCTCAGAAAACGTACTCCATCTCACTGATGCCTCCTTTCAACAGACCGTCACTTCATCACCTATACTCCTCGTCGACTTCTGGGCTCCTTGGTGTGGTCCTTGCAAAATGATCGGCCCCATTATTGATGAAATTGCTACTGAACTTGCAGGAAAAGTCACCGTCGCAAAAGTGAACGTCGATGATTGCCCTAACATTTCAGCAGAACATCGGATCTCAGCCATTCCGACACTCATGATTTTCCGTGATGGAAAACTTGTGGAACGCTCTACAGGCATGGCTTCCAAGGCAGCCTTGATTGCAAAGCTAGGCTAAAGCCTAACTACCAACGTAGTCCAAGCAGGAAGAAATTCACCACAAAGATCACAAAGCCGCTAAAGCGGCACACAAAGAACACAAAATAAAATTTTTTATAAAAAATTTTAAAGTTTTGAGAATTACAAGCGACAGATAAAATTGAAAAAAAATCTCTGCTTTTAGTACTTAGAATTTTTTTATAAAAAAATTCTCTTTGTGCTCTTTGTGTAATCTTTGTGCTTTTTGTGGTGAATTCTTTTTTGAAACGTTGGTAGTTACTACCAAACAAAATTTAAAATCCATTTTCAAAACTTGCTCACTTCCGGACAATCTCTATTTGGTTCAGATCCTTCCTCCGAAGGAGGGGATCTGAACGCCTGTATGCCCGCAGAATGGGAACGCCATGAGGCGACCTGGATTTCATGGCCGCATCGTGAAGGCGTAAGTTTTCC
>DATEBV010000203.1:0-3968 GCA_035287205.1 Chthoniobacterales bacterium
GAAGGCTTATGAGCATTATGAGCGAGGTGAAATCTTGTATGGCAAGTGGCATTAAATTTTTAATTTTAATTCTTAACTTATTTTAAATAAATGATCTAAGGAGTCTATGGTAGGCTCTAGCTAGCAGAATTTAAGGAGCACTTAATAGTTGAAATTTTAGTTTTTGCTTGAAAGACTGTGTTTGTTAGCACTAATAATAATCATCTAATTTATTATCCTATTCCTATGGGTTCACACACTCGCTTTTTATTATGCTTCCTTCTTCTTTCTTTTCCTTCAGCAATGAAGGCAGGTGGCTTTAGCTCTAAGTATAGAGGTAGTGGGGTAAAGCATGTCTGCGAAGAAGGAGCTCGTCTAGGGGATGAGGTCGCCAGAGAAGAAGGTTTTATTAATGAACTCCCTCTTAATGCAGCAGAGGTAGCACCTCATGTAACAGAAGAAAGTGCATTCATAGAACCTTCTTCTATGGATGTTGATTCTATAGCCGAACCTAAGTCTTCATTGCCTGAACCAGAGGAATTAGGTTCACAAAAGAGACAGAGAGTTGCTTCTCTAGATGAAATTTTCATGGATGATATTTCAACAGAAATAAGAAATAACAATACTCCCATTGCTGCTAACTTAGGAAATCGTATTTTAAGCTTTTCTCCAGATATTATTTTTCAATTTTTGAGATCGCCCGTAGCAAAGCAAACTGACTACAAGCAAAAGTATCAACAAGCCGTTGAAGAGCTTCAGGAAAAATATCCTAACTTGGCTAACGAGATTGCTGTTTGGAAAGATGCCGTTGAGGAGTGGAGTGAATGTCGTATTCCTCAAAAAAAAGAAGCCTTGTATCAAAGTATAATAGCATTAGCCTCTTCAATGCCTTCTGAGCTTTATCAATTAGTTACTCTAACTCAAGCGATGAAAATTATGGAGGATGCCATAGTCTATACCCATTATCTACCATTTGCTTGGGAAAAGTATGACCAGAATACAAACACACAAGAAGCAAAAATAACAGCAACAAGAGCAAAAATTATTTTGTTAGCGCAGATTGATACCATTAATAGCAATATTCAACATCTGGAAAAAGCAGCTGATGCTGTTATAAGACTTGCAGAGCAAAAAAACCGTTCTCTTATTTTAACTGATTCAGAACGGACTGCTGAGGCAACAGCAGATACTGAACGTGCAGTAGAGCGCCATCATAATGCAGCTGTTAATTTTGAAGAGGCAGCAGTAACAGCTCAAGAAGCAATAGTTTCTTACTTACAATATGCTCAGAAAATGAAAGAGGGAAATGCTTCTGTTGCCTTTCCTTTTTATGTTAATGGATTTGCTTTAGAGCTCAAGACTTTAATAAATGAGGTTGAGGCAGAAAATACTTCTAAGGGATTTCGGAGTGATCAAGGAGTTCCATATTTGTTATTTTACAGTATAGATAGTAAAAAAAAATTTATAAATGATACAAAAGAATTACTTGAAAAAGCAGCTTGGGCCAGAAGAGAAGGTGCAATAGAAGCTGCTAATGCATTTGATCAAGCAGCTGACTATTATCTCCAAGTAGTTCAAGCTTTTAATAAAGCCATGCAAGCGATGTTCAATAGGGAAGATTATGATAGAGTAAGAGGTCATTACGAGGAAGCTTATTATCATCAGTGTCGAGCTGAAGTTTACAAACAAGAAGGTATAGAAAAAGGTGACGCTTTTTCTTCTCAGATCTTCGATGATTTTGTAAAATTTTACAAAAAGTTATATCAAGGAGAAGGTTGTAAATTATTGCATGGGTATAAAGACATTTATGAAACGTTTTGCTTAGGGCGAACATAGGTCAACACTACGAGTAGCAGTAGACGATGGGAATCTGAAAGCTGCAAGAGCGCATCAAAAGAAGGCTTATGAGCATTATGAGAGAGGTGAAACCTTGTGTGGATATTGTAGAGAGTGGCGTTAGAAAAAGAGGGTTTCTTTTTCAAAGGTACACATTAAGTTGCATTATTTGTATCTTTATGTAGACTCTTTAAAAAATGCAACCGTTTCAAAAAATTTTAAAGACGCTCTCTGCGGTGGCGAATTGTGATCATTATCTTTTTACTCTGAATGATTTTCAGGCGATTATTCCTAGTTATACTCGAAAGAATCTAAAAGGAGTTATCCGTAGAATTGAGAAGAGTGGTGTATTGAAACGTGTTTGTCGAGGTCTCTACCTCTACGAACAAGCCGATTATCCGCGAGGCCTTGTTCTTTACCATGCAGCAGCGCACCTGAGAGCTGGTGACTTTAATTATATTAGTCTTGAATCAGCTCTTAGCGCTGCAGGTATTATTTCTCAAGTGTTGCCTAACTGGATTACTATTATTTCCTCAGGACGTTCTCATACTATTTCTTGTGGCAATTTTGGACATATTGAATTCATTCATACAAAACGTCCTCTTCAGCAGCTGGCAGCTGAATTAACTTATGATCCAACACATCATCTCTGGAGAGCGTCAGTAAAATTAGCATTACACGATATGAAGATAACCCATCGCAACCAAGATCTCATCGACAAGGAGGCGATTAAATGATTTTGTTTGATCAACTTGTCGATACTGCGCTCAAGAATCATCGGGAGCTTGCTCCTTTGCGCATGGTAGTGGAAAAAGAGCTATTGCATCACGATATTCTTCGTGAGATGGCACAACTTGAATTGTTATCATCCTTGACCTTTATGGGGGGGAGCTGTTTGCGCGATTGCTACGGTGCACAACGCCTCAGTGAAGATTTAGACTTCACAGGAGGTAGTAATTTTCATCGGAAGGATCTTGTGACCATGGGAAGCTCCATCAAGAAAGCTCTTCAAATTAAATATGACTTGCCTATCACAGTGAGTGAGCCGATTCAAGAGAGAACAGCCGTTTCTACTTGGAAAATCAAAATAGAAACGCATCCAAAACAAAAAAATCTCCCTGCTCAGAGAATCAATATTGATATCTGCGCTTTGCCAAGTCATGACCGGCGTCCGATGATGTTGAGAAATATTTATGGAATCGATATGGGAACCTCTGGCCTCATTCTACAAGCCGAGAGTCGCGAAGAAATTTTAGCCGACAAAATTATGGCCTTGGCTTTAAGGCTCAATCGTATCAAACATCGTGATCTTTGGGATATAGCATGGCTTAAACAACAAGGAGTGGAATTGCCTTATCTTTTGATTCCCAAAAAAATTCATGACCATCGACGCGAAAAACCAGAATTTATCAATCTTCTTAAGGAACGACTCGCGCAGCTCTCTTTACCAACACTCCGACATGATTTTCTCAATGAAATGAAACGATTTTTACCTACACACATCATTTCAGAAACTGTTGAAAAAAAGGAGTTCTGGGATTACCTCTGTGACCTTGTGCGTTTTGAAGGTGAACAGGTTTTGAAATTTCTTAAAAAATGAGTAAACATTCAGCTAAAACATTCTCAGAACTCAATGAATCATCAAAATGATTTTCTAAGCTTTGATCAATATAGGCAGTTTCCAACCTGTAACCTACAAGCTATAGTCTATAGCCTCTATTTGGCCTGTGTTGGTCGAATAGTTACCTTTTTTCTTATTTTTTCGGTAACAATTTTTAGCTGTTCACATCTTTTTTCTCAAAGTTTTTTGGATCAAGAAAATCAATTTTTTAAACGATGTGAAGGAAAAGGGCTTTTTATAGAAGGTGTTTTTAGTCCAATAGAAAGTCAAGATAACGATTCCGATTGCGCGATAATGATGAATCCTTCGTCTGGTGAGCAAGGCACAGCAATTCTAAGAAGAATATTAAAAATTTCCGAAGGGAAAAATTTTAATGCTGCTATAGTTTCAAGGCAGGCACCTAATGCACTCGAAGATATAGCACAAGCAAGCGATCACGATAGAATTTCTGCGGAACATGATGCTGAATGTTCTTCAGAAGAAAAGAATATTTCTCAGTATACTGAGGCTGCAACAGTAATAGAAAAGGAAG
>DATEBV010000204.1:0-9676 GCA_035287205.1 Chthoniobacterales bacterium
TTCCGCTTAAAAAGGCATCTTCTGCTTGACGTTGATACTCGATAGATTCTTTATAATGTTGGACTACTTCATTCCTCAACGCGATTGTCTCTTTCTGATTTGATTCTCTTGTTTGAATTGCTTTCTCTAAGGCAATAGCAACTTTTTCTAATCGAGTCACATGATCCTTAGCGAAGTCACCCGCTTGACGGAAATGGTTGCAATCAGTATTATTATTATTGAATCTACCATTTGCTGCTTGATAATAATGCCCTGCAGATTCCTGATACTGCTCAACTATTTTGCGCCACTGTTCTGACACTTCTTGGTTTGATTCCTTAACTTGAGTGAATTTCTCCAATGCGGCAGAAGCTCTTTTTAGTTGAAAAGCACTAGCCTCTGTATGGCGCTTAGCCTCATGGAAGTGATAACTATCACTACAATTTTCACTTGACCAGGCATAAGCTACTTGGGAGTAATATCTAGCAAGGTCTTGGTATTGGCTGGCAATTTTTATCCATAGTTCTGCCACATCTCCCTGACCTGACTCCTTAGCTTGAACGGCTTTTCCTAGTGCAATAGTGGCCTCTTGTAACTGCTCTGCACTATCCATTGTGTCCGGTTGATAATAGCGATCTTCTCGATAAAAACGCTTGCGATCAGCAATATTTTTACTTATTGCAGCATTTGTTGCTTGGAAATGATACTCGGCAAGCTCTTGATATTGCTCAACTGTTTTAAGCCACGAGGCTGCAAGCTCTTCTTGATCTGCTTCCATGGATTGAATTGCTTTTTCTAATATAATAGAAGCTTCTTTCAATCGATTGGCGCTAGCATCAGCACTGAAACTCGCCGAGCGAAAACAAGTACGTTCCGTAGTATTTCCAGTGGACCAGGCATTCGAAGCTTGATGATAGCACTCGGCAAGCTCTTGATGCTGTCTTGCTAATCGATTACAACACGTTGCCACACTTTGACGGCTTAAAGCTATTGCGTTAATGGCCTTCTCGAGAGCTTCGCCAGCCAACTCTAACTGATCAGCACTAGACTTACAAAAGTTAGCGACATTCTCCCACCGAGTTGTATCTGCAATTTTTCCATTCAGGCAAGCATTTACTGTTTTAGAAAAATACTCAGCAGATTCTTGATTCTCTTTGGAAGTTTTAATCCATAGGGCAGCAAGTTCTCCTTGATTTGCTATTTCTGCTTGGGTCGATTTTTCCAATGCATGAATAGCTTGTTTTAATTGCAACGCACTAGAAGAAAAATAATGAGATGCATTTTTAAAACGCTCTTGATCCTCTCTATTGTTTGATGCACTAGCCTCGGCAGTTTTCTTATCATACTCAGCAGAAGCCTGCATACACTCAGCTCCTTTTGTCCAAAGAGCAGCAATTTCTTGCTTTCCTTCGTCATTGGCCTTAGCAGCCTTCGTTAAACATTCTGAAACTTGAGATAAGCTTTTGTTAATTTCTTCACTCTCACTTGTTAAACTAAACACCCCTTCTCCTCCTGAAGACTCTCCTTCTCCTGAAGAGATAGCGTGATCAGTAACCGTTCCCTTTGTTTCATGAAGATGCCCCTCTGTCTTGCTCCGAAGGCCAGCCTTAGCTTCAGCCTCAGTTTTTCTAAAAACTCCTAGCCCTTCTCCCAATGACTCTACTCCTTCTTCAATACTTTTCAGTTCTGCAGGGTCCATCATTACGTAACAATCAAAGCTATTACCTGAAGACTTCTTTTTAAACTCCACTTCTTCTAATGAATTGCTACGTCGCTCCGGTGCTCGAACTATCGAGTACTGCTGTACACTCAAGTTCTGCGCGCCATCGACTCCTTGCACTTCATCAGAACAAGCGAGTTTAAAAAGAAGTCTGTTACAGTTAGCAGTGACATTATCAGTAAGGGGCTTTCCAATTTCTTGCAATCTATCTTTATCCTGATCATATTCATTTTGCGCAAGAAGGGAACTAGAGTTTGTAGCGGTTATCAAAGCTCCTAGAAGAAGTGGATATAAGTTTTTCATAGTTTTGTAATTTTTTTATTTGTTAACATGTTGATATTTAATTAATTTTAAAGAGTATTTATACTGTTATTGAGTACTTTTCTTGGTTAGTATTTTAATATTAAATTGGTTTTTAATAATCAAAACCATCTGAGTCTCCGAACATGAGTCCTTTAGCCTCTAAAGCATCACTTGGAGCATTTAGTAGCATAGAACATTGTTCTACCTTTTTTTCTGCTTCCTCTCTATACTTTTTGGCTTCTTCCATCTTGCCATTAGTTTCTGCTTCGATAGCTTTGTCTATTTTTCTAGCCGCTTCTAATGCAGCACTACCAATATTGCTCCACATAGCACCTTCACTTATTCTTCCTGCTGCATAGGCTATAGCTGCATGAATATAATATTCACAAGCTAGCTGATTTTGCTTTAAAGTCTCGCTCCACTTTTCTCCTCCTGTAGACGCTCCTGCAATTTTTGCCTCAATGGCTTTTTCGATTTGTTGAGCAGCTTCCAAGGCCGCATTGCCAGCATTGTCCCACATAGCACCAACTTTGTCTTTTGAACCATCATCATAATCCTCTCCTGATGCATTATGTGCTGTAGCTGCATGAGCATAATATTCACTAGCCAGGTGATTCTGTTTTATTGATTCTCTCCAGGACTCTGCTAGTTCTCGCTTTCCTGAAACTTCCGCTTCGATAACTTTATCCATTTGTTCAGCAGCTTCCATGGCAACACGACCAGCATCACGCCAACTATTACTTTCATACCATTTTTTTGATACGATTGCTATGAAGGCTCTATTATAATACTCGTAGGCTAACTGGCTCTGTTTCGCTGATTCTTTCCACAATGCAGCTATTTCTGAATTTTCAAAAACTTTTGCCTCAATAGCCTTACCTATTTGTTGAGCAGATTTCAATGCTGCAGCACCTGCTCCATCCCATATTTTACCTTCATCTTTTTCATACTGTGATGCATTCGCTATGGCGGCACTAGTAAAATGCTTCATGGCTAACTGATTCTGTTTTATTGCCTCTTTCCACTCATGAGCTACTTCTGGATTCTCTTCTATTTCTGCCTCAATAGATTTACCCATTTGCTCTGCTGCACAAAATGAACTCCATCCAGCATTATACCAACTATTACCTTCACGTGTTTTATCCGATGCATACACTCTGGCTGCATGAGTATAATGCTTATAGGCTAGCTGATTCTGTTGCACTGCACCTCTCCATGCTTTGGCTATTTTTATATTTCCTGCAGCTTCTGCTTCGATAGCTTTATCCATTTGTTCAGCAGCATTAGCTGCACTAAGACCTGCATCATACCAAGCATCACCTTCATCTACTTTCTCTAATGCACGCACTAAATCTGCATGACCATAATGTTCACAAGATAAAAATGTTACTGAATCTCTCCATGCCTTTGCCGATTCCAATGTTCCTTCACTTTCGCTCTCTATCAGTTTACTCATTTGTTCTGCAGCATGAATTACAATAGGACTTGCACCAACCCAAAGTACTATCCTGTGCTTTCCTTCATCAATTGGCTTAAATACATTGCTCGAATACTCTGCAACTTCAGATAGACTGGCACTACTTTCCTGAATAACCTCCTGAGTTTCTATCGGCAAAGATACAACGGTCATTCCACCGTTCCCAATAACCGTTTTCTTTGTTTTTTTAGGATGCTCCTCCACTTTACTCTGAAAACCATCCTTAGCCTCAATTTCATTTTTTCCAAAAATCTCTAATAATTCTTCCAAAAATTCTGCCTCTTCTTCAATATTTTTCAGTTCTGAAGGGTCCATCATGAGGTAACAATTCAGATCTGTTCTTGAATTGTTACAGTTCGTAGTTCGTAGTTCGTGGTTCGTAGTTCGTAGTTCGTGGTTCGTAGTAGTTTTGCCTCCTTGCTCAATCAAGTGACAATTCAAACTTTCAGCTGAATTATCACCGTTCGTAGTTGGTGGTTCGTAGTTCGTAGTAAGTTTAGCTCTTTGCCCAATTTGATTTTCTGAGAATAGTTCTGTTGTTTCTAATCCTGCAACCTGTAACCTATAACCTATAACCTGATTTGCTGCCTTTAGCCTATCTTTCAACCTACAATCTATAACCTGATTAGTTCCCTGTCCCCCGTTACCTGAATCTTGACTTTTAAATCTCTCCAATCCGCAATCTTTAACCTCAAGTTTATTTTCACCCTGTTTTTTGCTACTTCTATCATGAATTGTTGCATCCGCTTGAGCTATCAGAAAGCTCGTATTGAGTAAAATAATGGATACGTTGTGTATGATTTTCATAGTTATTGGTATTTTTATTTTTTAGAAGTTTCTTTTTCTATTGCTAGCTTATATTCTTCTTTTCCTTGAAGAGTTATAATAGCTTCTTGATAACTTTTGGCAAGTTCTGTTTTTCCACTTTCCTCGGCTTCTATTATCTTAGCTTGATAATTTGCTTGTTCTTGAAAAAGTTCGCCCGCACGATGTAAGTCTGTACTTTCTTTTTCCCTTCCTTCTTCTAAAGCTAATACTGACAGTCTTAACAGATTGATAGCCCTTTGCAATATTTCTAATACTGCTCGATAACCTTCTACACGTATTATCTTACCTCTTTCTTGTGCCTCAATCATCTCTACTTGATAATTCGCTTGGTGCTGAATGGCACCTGCTAACCAAGAATAATCGAAGGCTTCATTTTCTTTGCCTAACGCATATGCTGTCAGTGCTTTTTTTTCCTCTTCTATTGCTTTCTCTAATATTCCTGCTGCATCTTGATACCCTATAGCAAGTACATCCTTTCCTACTTCCTTTGCTTCTATCGATTGAAGTTTTCTTTTAGCACTTGAATACAAATACCTACCAATCCAAATACAACTCTTCTTTTCATCCTCTAAGCGATCTACTTCTAATACTCGTTGTTCATAATCAGCTGCTTCTTGATATTGCTGCGCTAGTCCTTGCCAAAATTCCTTTTCTTGACCTTGTAACTTTCCTGCTTTTATTTCAGCATCTTTTGACTTCAATTTCAAAGTAGAAATATCTGATAAATAGTAAAAATTCCAAACTTCCTCTTCCAATTGCCTCTCATCTTTTGATACACAACCTTTCATAAATTGCTTCACCTTCTCTGCTGAAGCTTCTGATTCTTCGGCCATTTTCTTCCATAAAAAAGCTCTTTCCTCTTCTCCCTGACGAAATAATTCTCCAAATTTATTCCAGCTATCCCTTGATTGCTTTAATTTTGTGACAATGCGGCTCCAGAGGTAAGATTTTCTACCACCATTTACTTCTTTTGAAGCTTGCGTTGCTTCCTTTATCTGTTCCCTTATCGCTGCAACCTTTTCTTCAAAATTGAAAGTGCTACTCTTTATTACATTTCCTTGGCTAGGAACGACAGCACTTATTGATTCTTCCCCCTCAATTAATGGAGTTTGAACAGCATTCAGCACTCCTCTTTCTGAAGATGCTTCAGAAGACACAAGTGAATTCCGTGAAAGCTTTACAACATCTTCTAATTCTTTTTTTGTTTCGGGATTCATCATCAATTTGGGCGTTACGCCCAGATAGGAACTAGAAGAAGGAAGACTGGAGAACCTGTCTTCACACTCTACTGAGGCTGCGAATGGCTTCGTCTCGCCGGTGCTCGAAGCATCGAGTAGCTCCTGTACACTCAACTTCTGTGCGCCGTCGACTCCTTGCCCTTCATCACCCTCAGCAAATTTGAAAACAGGTTCAAAGATTGGGACAGAATCGTTTGCTAAGAGTGATGATTGGTTATCAACATCCTTATACTCATTTTCATTCATTACTCTTCCTTCGATGTTCTGGAAACTGCAGCCTTGAGCCTCAACTTCCATCTTCCATCTCCTATCTTCCATCTCCTGCCGCGGCAGCGGCATCTGCAACCTACAACCTATAACCTGATTTGTTGCAGCAAAAAGACAATTCGTGCTGAGTAAAGCAACTAATAAGTTCAATATATGTTTCTTCATGATTTTCTTGTTAACGAGGTCTGACTGCTTTGCTTAGTTCTATCATCAATCTGCAAGTTTTTTTAATTGATTTTTATTATTTCAATTGTTTTTCCTTAGCCTCAGCTACTTTTTCTAATTCATAAGCACTGCTTCTACTAGCATCACCCGCATCTTTAAGGCGTTTATAATCAGAGCTATTTCCACTTACGATAGCTTTTACTGATTGACTATGATACTCTGCAGATTCTTCATACTTGTGAGCAACTTCAAACCATGAGGCTGCTAGCTCTTCCTGGTTTACTTCTTTTGCTTTAATGGCTTGCTCTACTGCGACACAAGCCTCTTCCAAGCCCTTAGCACTATATTCAGCTGAATTACCAGCCTTCTTTAAAAAATCGTAATCACTAATATTTCCGTTTGCTATAGCTTGTGCTGTTCGACAGTGATACTCTGCAGATTCTTTGTATTGGTCAAGAGTTTTCCTGTAACAATTTGATACTTCAGGCTGTCTTTCTGTAACTATATCAGTCAATTTTTTGAAAACTTTAATAACATTTCCCAACTGTTGAATATTTTCTGTCATAGACCAGGCAGCACTTTTAAAACAGTTGTATTCTTGTTCGTTTTTTAAAGCACATGCTTCTGCAGATTTTCTATGATACTCAGCAACAAGTTGTAATTTTTCTAGTATTTTTTTCTGCACACTTAAAATTTCTGGAATTTGAGAAAGCTTTTCTTCTTGAATGTATTTCCCTCTATATTCAGCCAGTTTTTTTCCTGCTTGAATAGTAGTATTCCAAGCATTCAATAATTTGTGATTTTCTGAGCCAGAAAGTTTAGGCGTCTTAATACTATCTTCAATAGTTTGCTGAATATCCTCCACGACCTGTATCCAACCAAGCGCTAAGGGATCATCACCTACTTCATGAGCTTTTACAACATGATTCCAATATTCTTCAAAAATTTTGATAAGTTCATAGTCGACACCACGTTTAAGAATATCTATCATATAATCTGATAGGATTGGCTCTCGTCCTATACTTGGGTTTGTCTCTACAAGCCATTTTTCGCAATAGATGAATAGTGCTTTGCTCTTCGCAGGATTATCTATTCTTTGTCTCTTAATTAAAGGCTCTGGAGGAAAACATTCATTCACTTGAATTGTTTCTAAAGTTATCTCTTTATTATCGCTTTTTTTTATTTTATTTTTTTCAGATTCTTTCTTTTCAGCTATTTCCATTTGCTCTTTAGTCCTTGACTGAAGAAATACCCCTACATTGAGCCAGCTACTACCCTCAGCTTCTTTCCCTAGAGCAAATGCACAGGCTGCTTGTTGGTAATAATCTGCTGTTTTTTTTAACACTCCTATCGCTTCTCTATAGATAGATGCAACATTCTCTTTTTTAGATTCTTGTGCTTCAATTAATTTTATATAGTACTCCCTCTGTAACTCGAGTACCTCGCCTACCCTAAACCAACCTATATTCTCATTTTTTTTTCCTATAGCCTTTGCTACAGCTGCTTTTTTAAAGCAATCTGCTGCATGCTCTGCTATTACCACAGCTTCTCTATAACCAGCTGCTAAAATTGTTTTACCAGCCTCTTGTGCTTTCATTGCTTTTTCTTTGTTGCGCATCTTACTTCTCAAATTCCTTCCTGCTGAAAGCCAACTATGCCACTCACTTTCGTTCTCATATGTCCAAACGATATTCTCCCGTTTCTTGTTTTCTTCAATATAAGCTTTTACGGATAGTTCATATAACTCAGCGGCTCGTTTTGCTATTGCTGCAAGCTCTCTATAATCAGCAGCTAATAGTAATTTTCCAATTTCTTCTACTTCATATGCTTTTGCTTGATACTCTGCTTGACATCGAAGCGCCGTTCCTGCATATTTCCAAGATAACCTTTCACCCTCTCTAAGGATAGTATTAATCTTCGCTGATAGTTCATGCTGATCTGCAGAATGTTGTGATATTAATATTGCCTCTTGATAGCAAGCAGCTAATATTAATTTTCCTACTTCTTTAGCTTCACATGCTTTTGCTTGGTAATCTGCCTTGTCTTGAAGGGAATGAGCTACATCCCTCCAACCAATACCTTCTTCGTATTTTTTGAAATACTTCATGTGAGAACAGGAAGTATTATAGTCTTCCTCATAATTTCTTAGGGCACGAAGTTCTTCCTCTTTTTTTACCTGATCCTCATAATTTTGCCCCATAGTATCAAGTTCAGCTGCTGTTTTCGTTCGATTTGCAGCCATCTCTGATGTTGCTGCAGCCTCCCTATAGCAAACAGCTAATATTGTCTTTCCTGCATCTTCTTCTTCACACGATTTTAGTAGGTAATCTGCCTGCGGTTGGAGAGATTTCCCTGCATTATACCAACCAGATCCTTCCCTATGTTTTCCTGCAGAATATGCTACATGTGATTGCTTCAGATAATCTAACGCTTTCTGCAATATTCCAACTATATTTTCATATTCAGTTGCTAATGTTTCTTTCCCACTTTTTCTTGCTTCAAACGCCTTCAATTTTCTATTAGCAATTAAACACATATAGTCACCTGCCAAAGAATAACTATCTCTCTTGTCCTTTTTTTCTTCTATGGAAACTTCTGCAGCTTGCTTTTTAAAATCAGCAGCAACTTGATATTGCTCCGCTAGGTTTTTCCATAAATCGATTTCTCCACCCTTTATTAGAACTACCTTCTCTAATGGGCTTCTTTCTAAACTCGCTAATGCTGATAAAGTGCAAGGAATACCGGTGGTCGGGAGACCGCGGGATAGACTGCCAGAGCTTGCCTCGAGCAGCCCCGTAGGGGTGATCCGAACGGGAGAGAGCGAGTCAATTGACGGCATGCAGAAGTTGAGTGTACAGGAGCTACTCGATGCTTCTACTACTGGCGCAACGCCGCAATTCGCAACATCAGTAAAGTTTTGAAAAAAATCTAATGCCTCTTCTGATTTCAATAACCATGTAAAAGCATCTGATAAATAGTAATCCTTCCAAGCTTCTTCTTCTAATTGCTTCGCAGCCTCGTTTTGATCTGAAGTATAAAATTGAAAAGTTCTTTTCAATTTTTCTGCTGCAGCTTCAGATTCTTCAGCTGATTTTTTCCAGAGAAAAACTTTTTCCTGTTTTCCCTGAGCAATTAATTCGCTAACTTTATTCCAACTATCTCTGGATTGTTCTAATTTAATAGCAATATTATTCCAAAAGCGAAAATACACACTACTTTTTTCTTTGTACTTTTGCTTTGCTTCTTCTATTTGATGAGTTAATCTTGCAATGTTTTGCTCTAAAGTAGAAATATTTTCTTCTACATTATTTTCATTAATATCTTCTTTAAAACTAGCTTCATCTACATCCTTCTCTCCTCCTATTGCTGCACTTATTGAACTCTCTCCTTCAGCTAATCTAGCTCCTTCAGTAGTAGTGAAAGGTGTGCTTCTAGAAGGGAGGCGATTTATTCTTGTAAATCCAGCAATATCTTCAACTTCTCTTATTTCTTCAGGATTCATCATGAGGTAACACTCAAGATTATCATCTTGAGTGTTACAGCTGGTAGTTTGTAGTTCGTGGTTCGTAGTAGTTTTGCCTCCTTGTTCAATCTGATCTCCTGATAGTAATTCTGTTTCTCTGTGGTCTTTTGTCTGGCTTTCAGTTTCCTTTAGCCTATAGCCTTCAGCCTTTAGCCTATTTTCATCCTGTAACCTAC
>DATEBV010000205.1:0-5054 GCA_035287205.1 Chthoniobacterales bacterium
GAGCTCTGCGCTCCGAGGCTCCTTGCCCATCATCAGCCTCAGCGACTGTGAAGACAGGTTCTAACAGAGGATTACTACCTGATTCCTTCCTAGAACCTTCCCTTCTTCTAGATTTTTGGAAAAAAGCTGATCAAAAAGCTCTACAAGCTGTACAAAAACAAGAAAAGATAGAAAAAGAAAAACGCATTGCAGAGGAACTTCAAGAACGATGGCAAACAAATACTGTCCGATGGAAAGCGAGAGCAGAAGCCGAGCAACAAGAACGTAAAGCTAAAGAGGCTGAAGAAAAAGCAACATCTCTTCTTACAGAGAAACTAGCTATCAATGCTCAACCTAGCGCTACAAAAAAGGTAAAGCAAGAAGCGAGCGATGCTGTAGCAACTGCTAAAAAAGAAGCTGAAGAGGCAAAAAAAGAGGCAAAAAAAGCTCAAGAAGAATGGCTTCTCTTAGCACGCAACCACCATAGCGTAACCTCTACTCATCACCAAGAGGAAAAAACAACAGTTAACGAATCCATCGATAAACTAAAACAAGCTGACCAAGCTATTAACAACTTATGGGTTGAAATTACCAACCTTTACGATGAAGACGAGAGAAACGAAGATCAATTTCTGCACGAAGAGAGAATAAAAAAAGAAGGAGAGCAATATCAAATAACCCTTCTTGCAAAAAGAGAAACTGATATTACCAATTGCTTCAAAGACGTCAAAAAATCCCAACAAGCTGCTAAGAAAAAATATGATAGTAGTACTACACTGGCTAGTAGAGAAGAAGCTCAACGCCTTTACGAAGAAGTCGATCAGCTTGAACTCAATGCTAGGCAAATATATACTCAAATAGCAAAAAATGATGCTTTAGCCGCCGCTAGAAAAAGAGTGTCAGGCACTACCGAGGCATGGGTTCGTAGAATAACACGCTCTGAAGAAGAGAGGAAAAAAGAAGCTACTGCAGTAACCTTTAAAGCTCCCTGCAAAGATTCCTGGGCTGATGAAAACCAACGCTCTCTTGCCCGAGTAACTGCCATAGACGCTGCTGACAAAGAAGCTTTTAATATCTATCAAAAAGAAGAAGCTCGCCTTGAAGATATAGCAACTATCTGGAAAGCTGTGATAGAAGCCAAACGTAGAGCTCCTCAACTTAGAAGAGAAAAAGCCGCTAAAAGTTATGCAGAAGGAGATCCGACAGAATGGGAGACTCTTTCTCCTGAAGAACGGGCAAAATACAATAACGAAATTAGAGTGTTCAACGATGAACGAGAAGAAGAAATAACAAACAACTTTCAAGAAACAAAAGAATTGGCAGAAAAACTACGAGAGAAGGCAGATAATGCTTGGAGATTATTTTCAAAAAAAATAGCTGAAGAAGCTGCTCAGAAAGCAGAAAATGAATTTCTAAAACTAGAAAAAGCAGAAGATGAAAGACAAATAGCACTTCGATTAGTAAATTTAACTCCTGAAGAAAGAGAAACTATGGTAAAAGAGGTAGAAACTACTGCAAAGGAAAGGATTGAAGAATTAAGACGATCCAAACAAGCTCTTGCAACAAAACGAACTCCTAAATCACTCTGGGTAGAAGCTGAAAAAGCAACAAAAACTGCTAAAACTGCTAAAGATAAAGCATTAGCTGCTCCTGCTCCCGATAAAGAAACTCTTTGGGATGATGCCATAAGCAAAATAATAGAAGCAGAATTAGTATGGACTCAAACCGTAGAGATTTGCCGAAGCCTCAAAAATAATAGACTTGAGGATGCAGAAAATTCAAGAAAGGAATGCTCTACTTTAACCCTTTGGTGGAAAGCTAAAAAATCGGAAAGTATAGCTAATGATGTGTGCAATAAAGTATCAACGGTTTCTGCAGAGGAAATAGTAGAGTCTTATGATAATGCAATCCAAAAAAGAGTTCAAGTAGAATCTGCATGGATTCAAACAATAGAGGCTTGTCAAACAGGATTGAATGAGGCGCCAAACTCAATAAAACCATGGTGGATTCAAGAACTTAAAACTGCAGAAAATACAAAAGACCAAGAAACAGCTGCAGTTCTTTGGTACAAAGCTAAAAAAGCAGCTAGCATTGCTAATATTGCTAAAGATAAAGCATTAGCTGCTTCTGCTACAGAACAAAAATCACAAGAGACTACCTTGCCTAAAGCTCTTCTCCTTTGGGATGAAGCAATTGAAAAGATTGAGCAATCAGAACTTGCTTGGAACCAAACGCTAGAGATGTGTCAAAAAAATAGTGATTTAGCATCTCCACAGTACAAAGAATGGTGGAAAACATATCTTGAAAAAACAAAAGATATTAGAAATAAAGAAGTTGCATCAGTGTTGTGGTATCAGGCTAGTAAAGCAGACTTTATTGCTAGCCAAGCTCGCGATCAAGCCATGGGATTTTCTCCTACAGAACAAGAAACATCGAATACAACTATGGCTACACTTGCTCAACTCTGGGATGATGCTATAGAAAAGACATTGCTAGTAGAAACTGCTTGGATTAAAACAATAGAAGCTTACCAAAGAGGATTGAATGAGGCACCTCAACAATTAAAATCATGGTGGATTACAAATCTTGAAATTGCAAAAAACTCAAAAGACAAACAACCAGCTTTGGCAGATTGGTATCAGGCGAATAAATCAACGAGCATTGCTAATATAGCTTATAATAAAACCCTAGTGGCTCTTGAGTCAGGACTACTAGATAATACTTCAGCTACTCAATTAAAAGAAGAAGCTATCCAACGAGCAATCCAAGCAGAATTAGCTTGGACTCAAATGCTAGAAAGCTTTACAAGAGGCAGCGAGTTAGCTCCTGTACAGTTCAAATCCTGGTGGATTAAAAGACTTGAAGCTGCAGGAAAAAAGAAAACTTTTTGGACTAATAACGTTACCACATGGGATACTCTCCTTAGTCAAAAAAACCTTGCTTTGTAAAATAAACCCTACGGGTTTGGAGGGCAATAGGCGCCAAATATTTTCTAAACTAAACATTAACTATATTTTATTTCATCATTCTTTAACAACTAATCAACTAATCACTAACCAAAAATAACTCCTTATCTATATGAAAAAACACATTATTGTTTCATTAACCCTCTCTTTGAGAGTTTGTAGTCTCTTCTCTCAAGTTAACTTAGAAAACTCAGATTCAATCACACTGAATGATGAGAATGAGTCAACTTCGTACTCTAACATTCAAAAGATACAGCATCCTTGTCTTATGATGCTGCCATCTTCTGTTGAAGAAGAAATAGAAAATATATCTAAACGATTAAAACTAACACTCAAAGTTCCTACAACAGATAATCCTCTGCTAGCGGGTAGTAATAGAGCTATGGGTAGAACTATAGTGCCTACGACTTCAGCAACATCTGCTAAGGCAGAAGAGCTAGAATTAGTGGTTAAAGAGCCTACTACTGATAGCGAAAATAATGGATATATTGACAATGAATTTGAAAATAATATTTACGATGAATCTGTTGCTAAAATTGAACAATTATTGCTTAATCAACAGGATACTACTGGACAAAACAAACAGAGCAATACTCTAGAAATTGAAAAAATATGGACTACTGCAAGACAAATAGCAACCAATAACAAAGAAAAATGCGAAAACGCATTAATAATAGCTAAGCAAGAGACTGCTTCAATGAGAGCAAAGGTAGGATCTATAAATTATGATGCTAATAATTATGAAATTAACAAACTTACCGAAGAACTTGTTGAGGCTAAACTTCAAACTGCTTCAGCTACTCTGAAGGCTATTGAAATAAGGAATACTGATCAAAGCCATACTGCTAAAATTGCTCTTACAAAAGCAAAAGAAGAGGAGCGTGATGCTTATAATAAACTAGAGGTTTTTTTATTAAAAAAGAAGACGAACAGAATAGCAACTACAGCAACAGCTTTGGGAGGAGAAGAACAAAGGGCATCACGAACTTCTGATTTAATGTGGGATGAGGAATTGGCTCAGCCAATACAAAGTGTAGACATAGTAATAGCACCACAAGAACAACATCAAACTACTAGATGTCAAGAATTTATATCAACACTCCGTGGAGAGAGGGGTAGGGTAAGGCAAGGAATACTTATAACGACATTAGGGGTTGTTGGTGGTGGAGTTCTTTCTGCAATTGGAATAGTAGCAACTGTTATAGCTTGTCAGTCGGGTGCATGTCAGGGTATTAAATAACAACTTTAGTAGAGTGGGCAGAAGTTAAATGATTTGATGCACGAAACCAATGATCGTTTGCTTACCACCCCTCATCGAACCATACGTGCCGATTTCCAGCATACGGCTCTCGGAGGACTATTCGTCGGGTTGCTTCATGAGTGTTTTTGGTTGGCATAGAGTGGTAAGTTGTAGAAGTGATAATCATTATGGAGTTGTTTATTACAGTAGGCTTGAGTATACAACTATTTTATCATCAATTAAATTAATCTGGGTATGTGGGTTACTCCACAAATAAGATCGCATATTATGCAGCTCAATCCACTAACCATCATCAAATTTTCACAACCATTACAAACTACAGATAACGCCGTGTAGAGGCAACTGCAATTTATAAGGCTGTTTGTGGAGTAAACAGCATACCAAGGTAAATTAATTACAAATTATGAAAAAGCAATTCAATTTCTTAGCTATTTTACTCAGCATTCATTGTCTTTGGATGCAGCCGCTAGCTCATGCCAACGAGTTTACAGATAAACGACTTCAAACTGAAAATAATAGGTTAGAAAATATTCAAAATATTAATTCTCCAGCTATCATTTTAAACGTCACTGTGAGCCAGTATTGTGATTTTCTCAATGCTGTCGCAGCTTCTGATCCATACCATCTTGGTGATAGGCTAGGAGGAGGTGAAAGGAGAAAATCAAAATTAATCCTACGTACAGGCTCTTCAGAACACTATCACTATGAAGTTGTTCCTGGATATGAGAATTTTCCCATAACCAACATAAACTGGTTTGATCAGGTACGTTTTTGCAACTGGATGGAGAATGGGCAACCTATCGGTCTTCAAGGTCCAGAAACAACTGAAGATGGGGTCTATACTTTAA
>DATEBV010000206.1:0-3715 GCA_035287205.1 Chthoniobacterales bacterium
TTATTTAGAATTTCTTCTATCCTTGCTTTTTCTTCATCGCTTGCTGTTTTTAATTTTTCCTCAAGCTCACTTATTAACACAGGCTTCTCATCGCCAAAAACTATCCTAGTCTCCTGGGCCAATTTTTGATATACATCAGCCGCAATAGAGCTATCTTTAATTTCTCTAAGAGAGTTCAAAAGTGTTCTTATGTTTTGGCTTGGATCCCCGCTTCTTGAAACCGCAATCTCGGCGTCTCTTGCTTTATCAGGATCAGTATAGATCCCTTCTGTTTTTGCTGATTGAATCTCTATTCTTGCCACTTCTGAAAATGCTGCGATCTTTTCTCCGTGTGTCATTCCTCTAAATCTCTCAATCCTTGTTGGCTCTCCACCTTCTGGTTCTATTGGCGGCGTGGTTTCGGCTGGAGGTTCGGCATCTGGTAGAGGGATATCAACAACTTCTGGAACTTCGTCGGTAATTGGTGCTGGCTCGGGAGAGGGTTCTTTTAGTTCGGGCGTTTCTGGCTCAACAACTGCTTTCGGCGGAGGAGTCGCTCCTTCTGTCTCTGACATATTTTAATAGTAATTTAGGTTGCAAGGTAAATGCAAGTGTGCTAACGTAAAATTATGCCGGACGTATCGCCAGCAGAAGCTGCTGCAGCAAATTTAACAACCCCCTCGACTCTTGAAGGATATGTCCCAGGCTCAAAACCATCAACTTCTTCATCCCAAGCCGAGCAAAAACCTAGCAGGTTCGGGAGAAAAAAGGTTGAAAAACCACGAGTAAACTATGTTGTTGAACCTCTCCACCAACACGAAGTTTTGCGCTCCGGAGATCCGGAGCGGACTGTTAAGTTAGATGAAAAAACAACAAAGCTCGCAATTGATAGGCTTGTTAAGGCAAGGCTATACTCTTCTCTTCTCGGACCCGAAGACGAAATAGATAGTAATCTTCCGCGCACTAAGCGCAGCAATACAGACAGGCTCGTTTTGGATTCTGAACTAGGGGGAAGACTTGAAAAAAGACAATTGAGCGGACAGGATCTCTTTTTGGCAAATCGGGTTGTTCTCAATGAACTTATTCTTACTCAGCTTGCAATTGCCAGAGTTGTAAGGCGAAATCCAAGTTTCTTCAATGATTTAAAAGACCATCCTCTAATAGGAAGGCTTGTTGGAATTGGAGATACTGAAATTGAGAACTTGGGAATTCCTCCTACAAATCTAGATAGGTTTATTGAGGTTTATGGAGTCGGAAATTGGAGAAGCGCCAGAGAAGCTGAAAATCAGCTGAGAGACCTAAATGGTTTATATATGAGAATCGAGGCTTCATTTTATCGAAATGGAATTCGCGACCCAAACGTAGATCAGCTTAGAGACCGTATACCTTTTTTCGGAAGACGCTATCACGATCCTATTTTTGACGAAAGAAATGGACTAATTTACTTGCCTCGAATAGTAGGCGCGGCAATACCCCCTCCCGCTGATAGGCCTGGACAAATCGCAAATATTACTCGGGAGACTGGCCAAATTCCCCATGATGAATTTGTAAGACAGGTTAGGAATGCAATTGAGGCAAGGGTAGTAAGGGGGGAAATCGCCGCAGGAACAACATTTGAACATATTTTGCTGGGAGCAACTCCTACTGAGGCATACCGAATTCTCTATGATGCAAACCAGGCTGCAGCTGCCCAGGAAAGCACACAAGCTTGGAAAAGAATATTAAATGGAGAGTCTTATAGCGTCACGAATACTGATATAGAAGCCCAGAGAGATAGATTAAAGAAACCTCCCACAGATGAAGACGTAAAAAAATTAGATGATGAGTTGTTTGTTCTTGACGGAGAAAGAATTGCCCTAGAAAATACCGAGTCGGATAGAGCCACTGATGAAACCGCGACCCAGGAAAAATATACTAGTCTTTCTGGACGACTTACCACAGAAACAGCAAATCTTCCCCCTTTTGAAGCTAAATACCGAGAAGAAGAGGCGGCATATAGAAGAAACGAGCCGCGTTTAAGATCTGAGACAAATAGAGATAGTAGAAGATATAACGATTTGGTAAGTAGACAGACTGCAATTAGGAAAAGCGCAAGTAGAATGAGGAATCCAGCATTGAGGCAACAGGCGGAAACAAGAGCCGAAGCGATGAAAAATGAAATAGAAAAAGCTCTTGAAGCCAGCAATCAAAGTAGTAATTCATTAAAAGCTGCTCGAGATAGGGTTGCCAGAGCAAGAGGATTAAGAGACGCACAAAGAGCTTTGATCACTGCGCTTACAGCGGATGTGGCGACGGCGAGAGCCGATCTTACTACGGCTACGACTAATCACAGGACAGCAACAGAACATAAAAGATTAAAACAAAGAGAAATAGATCTAAAAACAGCAGAAAAAACAGAAACAGAAAGGAAAAAAACGGCTAAAGAACACATCGGAGAAACGGATGAAATTGATGCCATGGATAGACGCATAGATATCGCTACAAATAGAGCACGCATTATCGAGGCCCAATTCGACCAAAGAGAAAGCAATCCTAATACAAGCGCAAACTTAACAAACTCGGAAGTAAATAGGGATGGTCAAGTAATGGGAACAGAAAGAATGAGAGAGTTAATAATTCAAACCGTAAATAAAGCAAAATGGGATCCGGAGCTCGCCAGGAAAATGCTCTCTGATGAAACAATTGCCAGAGGAATCCTTGAGTATCTTCAGATTGATCTTGCTACCGCGATAACAATTCCACTTGCACCTGGAGCATTAGGTCCACCAGCACCTGCGACAACTTTCAATAATCTTTTTGAGGAAATTCAAACCAGGCGCGACGCTTTAGAGTTTTTACCGATCAATCAAACACTAAGACGGGCTGATCTTCAGCGTGAAATTAGAGAAAGAGAGATTACGGCAACACAAGCTGTTCTTAGGTACATTTCTAGGGAACATAAATCAAAAATATCATCAGTTATTAATCACTTAATTGACGAAGGGCTGCGTTCTGCCGAAAAGGGACGCCCGTTTTTAAATTTTGTAAGATAAATATATGATTGATTTAAAACAATTAATTCTAATCGCACCGTTTGAGGAAGCAACGCGCCAAGAAATCCAGACAAAGCTTGATAGTCTTTCTGACGACCAAAAAAGAGACCTAGAAAATCTCTCGTGGACTATGATCATTAATGACTATCAAAATAAAGTAGGCCTTGAATCTCAAATCGCGATAACCGAAGTGGCTCAGGGAGTCCGAAAACAGGAAGAAACAGATCTTGATCAAATACAAGAAAAGATTTTTGATGATTTATCTACTAAACTACAAGGTCTTTTTACACAAGGACAAATAGAAGAAGTTAGGCAAAAAATACAAGAACAGACCGCCAAATCTTCCTAATTTTTCACGCCCGAGGCTAAACGGCCTATAAGTTGATCCATTTTGATCGCCTTGAATTCAAATTTTTCACGTTATACGCTGAATATATCCGAGGCAGGCGGTTTTAGCGTTTTAAATGGAGAATCATCCAATACCGCAAGACATAACAGGCTTTCAGTTTAAGCTTATCGGCAATATGACCGTTAAGCAGTTCGCCTACCTCGCCGGTGGTGCAATTTTAGCTTGGCTTTTTTTCATTTCACCGTTTCCTATTTTTATTAAACTTCCCTTTTCTCTAATTTTTTTAGCAGGGGGCGCATCTTTTGCTTTTGTTCCGGTTGAGGGACGACCCATTGATGTAATGGTTTTAAATTAT
>DATEBV010000207.1:0-6131 GCA_035287205.1 Chthoniobacterales bacterium
CGATCTCTGGCGACTCTCTCTCCATGCTCAAGAGCTACTCACCGCAGTAGTCCGTGCTCAAGGGTTTAATCTTGGATTGAATATTGGTGCACTTGCCGGAGCAGGAGTAGAAGATCATCTTCATCTTCATATCGTCCCTCGCTGGAATAATGATCAAAATTTCATGCCCCTGCTGGCAGGCACACGAATCATTCCTGAAGGACTTCAATCGCTTTATAAACGGCTGATTACCTACCAAGAGCTAGGAACTCTATCTTCAACTAACACCTCCGCTGAGACGCCTCCAGCCATCTGAAAACCTCTTGATAATACTTTTCTTCCTTCCTGTATTTGGAACTATGGATGGAAAAGACTCGTATTCATTAAAAGGTGGAGATCCAAAGGAATTAGAAGAAGGAGATCCAAGAGAAATTCTTTGATCACCTACGATAGAAGGCCTACTCTCCACGGATTCAAGAGAAACTCTATTATTACTTCTCCATAATCTCTCGATAAAAGCTTCGTTTGGATCGATGCTATCCCTAGAATCATTTGTTGGAATACTGTAACGCCTTCTGAAAATGTAACCCCTCCTGAAAAAAAACTCTGGAAATAAAAAAAAGAGCCCCGCAACTAGTGCTCCTAGAGTGAAGAGACCGACTGCTACTTCTTTCCATCGACTGAAGCGCGAGGAAGGGATTGAATCATTAGCTGTAGGACTAGGTGGAGAGGTCAGATGTAATTGAGGTGAAGACTCGTTGCCACGATGAATTGCTACAGTATTTTTAGCTATTGCCGACTGCGAAACAACCACACCAAAGCCGATGTCATGACGTTGATACTCAAGAAGAGGATTATCCGTAGACATCCAAGAAGAGGTCTTACAGCACTCATCCTCACTTGCAATGTGCCATGTACTTCCTTCATTCACTCTCAACATGTCCTCAGATACTTCTTCAAAGGACATTTTTCCATGAAGTGTATAACTTCCTTCTTCAGTAGTATCTTTTTCCTGCAAGCCCCGAGGCTGACCATTCTCAAGCCAGTTGCAGAATCGTGCTTGATTAAACCAGCTGATACACGTTATCGGTAGTTTTTCGCATCCTTGGATAGGTTCATAATAGTAATACCCAGGAGAGCCTGAACGCTCAATACTGACTATATTAGACTTCTTTTGAAACTCTACTTCTGCTTCGAATTGCTGTGTCACTCCGGTGTTGGAGCAAATAGTTTCATCATAAAGACCATAAGTATCTGTTGTCGCAACAGCGTTAAGAAAAACACAATACTCTTCAACGGTTACATCATATCTATTGAAATGACTGGCTGCTATCGCAGAGATAGGTTCTACAAGAAGAACGAGAAAAAAAAGAATTTTAATCATTTTCTTCAGATTGTGCTCCATGATTTCTTGTACTTCCACTACAAATCCCCCTTCTTTTTGCCTGAGCAATAAAGTTAAAAAAATCTTGCGCTTCAGGAGACCATTTTGTCTGCTGCGCTACTTCGAGAGCCTGCGTTACATTGAACCCCTCACGATAAATAAGCTGAAAAGCCTTCTTAAGTTCCATCCTTACTTGTGCACTTAAACCTGCTCGACGAAGTCCAATAGCATTAATACCGGCAACCTGACTACTTCCATAAGCTACAAGATAAGGAGGAATATCTTTACTGAAATGAGTCCCTCCACGAACCATTGCTAATTTTCCAATACGTAAGAACTGATGATAAACGGAACCACCACCTAACACGGCACCATCCTGAACCTCGACATAGCCAGCAAGAAGACAATTATTCACAATAACGACCTTATTACCTACGGAGACATTATGACCAAGATGAGCTCCTACCATGAGAAAGTTTTCATTACCTATCGTAGTATTACTCCCCTCCTTAGTTCCTCGATGCACCGTGACATACTCACGAAAAATATTCCCATGACCAATAATAACGTGACTCTTCACTCCTGATCGAAAATCAAAATCTTGCGGATCGGCTCCAAGAATCGCCCCATAACCAACCTCATTATTGGTTCCCATGCGAACATACCCTCCTATCATAGCACGAGCCAACACACGGCATCCAGAACCTAAGACCGCTCCGGCTTCGATAATGGCCCATGGTCCCACCTCAACATCATCAGCAAGGTCAGCATGAGGGGAAACAATAGCAGAAGGGTGAATGGAGGGCATAAGGGTAACCAACGTTACTTTATTTCTACGAAATAAAGTAACGTTGGTAAAATTGGGCTAATAATTGTAATCGAAGACTCGATTTTATACACTAGTATAAGATCATTGCAACCAAGCAAATTGTAGCTAAGCCAGGTGCTAAGCAAAAATAAAAATCCACTTTCAAAACCGGATCACTTCCGGAAAGCTCTAAATAAGTCCCGCTTCGTGAAAACTAAAATAGGGTCGTCGTCCTTCTGATTCTGTTCCAATAATAACATGGTCCATCACTGGAATTTGCAAGAAGTCACCTGCCTGTACCAAACGCTTGGTAAGACGACGATCGGAAGGGCTTGGCAAAGGGTCTCCTGAGGGATGATTGTGAACAATGGCAATAGCATAAGCTCGCTTAGCAATTGCTGGTTTAAAAATCTCACGAGGATGAGCAAGGCTTTCACTGAGACTTCCACGAAAAATTTCTTTTTGTTCGAGCAAGCCATAGCGAGCATCAAGGAGAAGAACCCAAAGTGACTCGTAAGGCAACGGTTGCAGTACTGCCTTCATACATTGATAAATGGCATTCCCTTCATCAACACGCAATCGCTCAGCTTCTGGGCGAGCCATTCTTATCCCCATCTCAAAAGCGGCTTTGAGTTCCGCAGCCTTTGCCGGACCAATGCCAGAAATCTGCGAGAGCTCAGCAATCGAACACCCTGCTAATCGGCGCAATGATCCCCATTCATTCATTAAATCATTCGCTACTTCAAGGACATTGCGACCAACACGTCCTGTCCGTAAAAAAATGGCTAACAACTCCGCATCACCCAAAACCTCCGCTCCATGAAGTGCTATTCTCTCTCGCGGCAGCTCTTTCTCAGAAAGATTACTTGTTTTTAAGGAAGACATTCTTAATTAATTCTTAGTTCTTAATTATTCAACTCATCAAATATAAATCGTTATAACCATTTTTGCAAATCGGCTCACGAACTGAGAATTTCTTAACCAAGAACTAGAAACTAAGAACTTAAGCTTTCGGTTAACCCATTGATAGAATGTGCTAAGGATTCAACTCATCATCAAGATGACCCTTCAAATTGCAATCGGCGTATCAATCAACCTCCCACCTCTCACCACTATTCGGCCTATTGGCCGAATAGTTACCTAAGAACTATCTTCCGCTGACTGTTTGAAGCATCCCTCTCAAGTAGGTGGCAAGACCACGCAAGCCTGTAACATAAGAATTCTCTGAAAGAGAACTTAACTCGTACTCTGCTTCTTCAATAAGACGTTCCGCTTCTTTTACTGAGGAAGTAAAAGCTCCTTGAGCCATCGTCCTTGAAATTAAACTCACAGCATCGATACCTTGTTTATTGAGGAGCAATTGATGGAGCTCTTCCTTCTCTTTTTTCGGCGAGGTTTGAAGGAGCATAAGAATGGGCAATGTGAATTTTCCTCCTAGTAAATCAGTTCCTAAAGTCTTCCCTACTTTTTCTTCATTACCGACAAGGTCGATACAATCATCAAGAATTTGATAGGCAATGCCAATTTTATTACCATAGTTTTTAAGTGACTCAATAACTTCAGAAGTTGATTCATTGAGCCGTGCTCCTAATTCACAAGCTGTAGAAAACAGGGATCCTGTCTTCATCTCCACCATACGGTAATAATCAGGAAGGCTTAAATTCAAATCAAAACGATGTTCGGTTTGTAAAATCTCCCCCGAACAAACATTTGAGGCAGCATCAGCAATACGACGACAGAGTTCTATCTTAGAAAAATTAGTGGCCATTTTTAAGGCGTGAGCAAAGAGAACATCTCCTACAAGAACAGATAAAGAATTCCCCCATTTAGCATTGAGCGTTGGACGCTCTCGACGAAGGTCTGCACCATCCATAATGTCGTCATGCACAAGACTTGCGATGTGAACTAATTCTAAGATCACAGCAAGATCAAGATGTTCTGAGAGAATAGCACCTGTAGCACCTCCAGCAAGCAATGCTAAGACGGGACGCAGACGCTTACCAGTCCCTCCACAAGCATAAGCAATATAATGATCGACCCCAGGGACAAAACAAGAGGCTTGTTGACGCAACTTCTCTTCCACCTGGGAAAGATAAGGTGCGATGAGATCTACTGAAGCGGCAAAAGCATCAGTAGCTTGAGAAGAAATTGGGCGCAAGGTCCATGATAGGCGTTCAGATCCTCCCTCCTCCGGAGGAAGGATCTGAACCAAATGGTCAGACTGCGAAGTAGAACTTGTTTGCACGGACGCGATTTTTGAAAAGATTTTTTATTTTAGTTGGCCATCAAACTTTCTGAGCTGAGAGGCTGTAGGCTATAGACTACAAACTACGAACTACGAGCTAAATATTCAACTGATTGTCCGAATATTTACCATTTTTTACTAAGAATTTTTCCTAGAAGAAAAGAAGGAAGCATGCGTATTAAAAACCCACTTAATTTAACACAAAATTTTGGAGTTATGCAGGAACAATTATGAGAAAGACATTTTAAAGCAGCTTGAACCACTTCTTTTTCATGCATAACAAAGCATGATTCATTGGGATAAACAAACCAAGGAAGCTTTGCTCGTGAACCAATTGCTTTTTCTTGAAATTTCGATGATCCATAAAATTGTCCTGAAGCAAGACAGGAAACAGCAACTCCATGAGACGCCTCTTCAATCCGTAATGCTTCAGAAAAGTTCATAACAAAGGCTTTCGATGCAGCATATACGGCTCCATGAGGTGTTGAAAAATATCCTAATAAAGAGCCCACATTAAAAATAGCGCTAGGAGCATGACACCGAAGCTGCGGTAATAAAAGATGAGTTAAATGAGTAAACGCTTCAATATTTAGCAACAATATTTCATGAAGACGCAACCAGGAAGCCGAGGCAAAGTCTCCAAAATCACCACATCCAGCATTATTGATCAAACAATTCAAAGGTATTTTCTGCTCTACAATCCATCTAGCCAGTTCCTCTCTCTGGTCCGAAACCGAAAGATCAATGACCTTTTCGTGAATAATAACTTCAGGATTTTTTTTATGAATCTCTTCTGATAAAGCCTTCAAATGGTCTCCTCGACGGGCAACAAGGATAATTTCTTTAGCAAAAGAAGAAAGTTGCTTAGCAAATTCAGCGCCTAGACCTGAAGAAGCTCCTGTAATTAGAATAGTGCTTCCTTCAAGATGAAATTGACCATGAAGATGAGACGGTTCGTGCATAATCAAATGAAAAGTTAAAATATTATATTCTGATCAGCTCTACTTTTTACTCATGACCCTTCACTTGTCCAGACATCGTTTATAAATCTGACTGATAGGGTGTTTATCAAGCAAATTTCCTTCAATACCGCCAAGACGATTGGGATCATAAATCTGAATCCCTAAATAAAAATAAAGAGGAATAATAGGGGCATCGTCATGAACAAGCAATTTTTCAGCATCGCGCAAAATTTCAAAACGTTTGGTTGGATCAATCTCAAGAGAAGCCTCCTTAATCAATTGATCGTAACGCTTCGAGCTCCAACCCGTACGATTGTTTCCTCCATCAGTCACAAACTGGTCAAGAAACGTATTGGGATCAAGATAATCTCCAATCCAACTCGAACGAACCATTCCAAAATCGAGACTATTCAACGAAGCCAAATAGGCCTTCCATTCTTGACGTGCTAATAAAATAGAAACTCCTAGTTCCTTATTCCACATAGCTTGAAGTTCGACAGCAATTCCTTCATTAAGCTCTCCTTCATTGTAGAGATAGGTAGTTAAAGGAAACCCTCTACCTCCAGGATACCCCGCTTCAGCAAGAAGGCGACGCGCTTCCTCAAGATGATAACCAAGCCCCTCGGGTGGTTGGTAACCAGGAATACCAGGTGGAACAAAACTCTCCGCACACAATTCTCCAGCTCGTGTGATTTTCTCCGTAATACGTTTCCGATCGATCACAAGAGCAAAAGCCTTACGAACACGAGGGTC
>DATEBV010000208.1:0-3879 GCA_035287205.1 Chthoniobacterales bacterium
GCAGAGAAAGCAAAAGCCGCAGAAGAGGCTAAATTTAAAGCTGAAGAAGCAGCAAGAGATATTCAAACTATGGAAGATGTTTATACTCGTGCTCAAGCAGAACTTGACAGACAGCGTTCTGCAGAGATAAAAAAGAAAGAAGAAATAGAGACCGTTGGAAAGACAATATTTCAAATTCAAGCTGAAGAAAAGATTCTTGATGGGAAAATTACAGTCGCAAAAAAGGAAGAAGAGGATGCTAAAAGTGCTTTTGAAACAGCACAAGCATTGTTACAAACATTATAATCGTAAAGATCCTTCCTCCGAAGCAGGGGGATCGCTTACCAAACAGCAATTATTTATATATTTATGAAAACATTATATCTCTTTATTTATAAACATTCGGTTAACCCATTGATAGAATGTGGTTCAACGAATCATCAGAATTCTTCTAATTGTGATTGCAGCAGTGAACCTCTGCTTTCATCTTCCATCTCCTATTTTCTATCTCCTATTGCAGCAGCGATATCCCCTACCTCTCATCTCTCACCTCCCACCTTTATTCGGTCTGTTGGCCGAATAGTTACCTTTATTTTAACCCTTTCTCTGTCTGCCTCGTTGAGTAATAGAGAGCTTTTTGGACAGGATCATTCAGATCAGCAAATTGAACTTACTACGAACTGTGAACAGCGACCTTCAAACTGTAATAGTTCAAGTGAAGACTTGAGTTGTTCCATGATGATGGACCTTGGTGGGGTCGAAGAGGGAGTTTCTAAAATGTTTAGCAATTTATTAAGACAAGGAGAAAGTACGGCGACTGCGGCAGAGAGGACAGGCAGTAGAGAAATGGGAAGAATAATAGAAAATTCGCGAAGAGAGACAACAGTTATTGCGAATAGTACTACGAGAATAGCAGATAAAGGGCAGGGTTACGAAGGATTGGCTATAGCGCAAGCGGCAGCTCATACTGCGGATCAGGCGAAAGAAGAGATTGCCATTATCATTATCGCAGGGGGTGCCGTTGAAATAGAAGGAGATCTTACTACTGTGGTTGGTAGCAGGATGCAAACTGCTCAAGCGGCTTCAGCTCGAGCCAATCTACTTGCTGCACATGCAGCGGATGCTGCGCAAGTGGTACAGGCGGCACCGACGAATCAAGGAGGAGATGGCAAGTCAGAAGCTTCTTTTCAATCGCTTACTTCAACGTCAACGGAAGAGAAAGAAGGAAACTTTCTAGAAATTGCCGTAAAGAAAGCTGCCGTTTGGGAAGCTCGAGTGAATGAAGCCCTCATCATTGCTAGTGCTGCCCTTGAAGTCGTAAGTGATCATCATCGTACAATGATAGAATACATCAAAGAATACGAGACTGCCGTAGAGGTTAAGACAGCAGCAGCTAAAGAGGCTCTTGATCAACGTAGTGCTGCTCTTAAGGATAGAGGACCGGCAACTGTAGGAGTGATTTTGGGAGGGGCTGTTTCTGCGGTTTGTATGAACCCTGTCCCATTGGTTATGGGGGGGGTTAGATTGGCAACAGCTGTTCAGCAAGGGATAACGACTCATCGTGAAGTAAAAAAAACATCAATAGAAGTCGATGATGCCATGGTATATCTTAATTATGCGAATGCAAAAGCAACGCTATTGACAAAAACCAAAGCAAAGGCTGAAGCGTTGAGCGCTGCGTTAATACCGATTAAGCAAGCTGCAGAACTTTCTCTCTTAGATGCTATCGATGCAGCGGCAGTTTCTGATATAGATACAGCTTTTAAGGAGAATAAACTTACTGCAGTGAGAGAAGAAGCTGCTCGCGAGGTTGTAGTTCTAAAGAAGGCAGCTGCCGCAGAACTTATAGAATGGGCACTAAAAAATTTAGATAAGAAAAGGATTGATCGAGTGAATACTGCAGAAGAGCTGCAAGCAAAAGAAGTAGACCTTGTTGTTGCTGAGCAAAACTATGCTTCTGCTCCATTTTTGAAAGCTGAGAAAGAATGGGATGCTAGAGATACTGCTAAGAAAAGTGTTGAAGCAGCTAAAAAAGCCATTCAGGAATGTGATAATGCTATCGTAAAGGCAGAAGAACATCTTTTACATGCTCAATCAATTTTTGATGCAGTGGAGTCTCGTGATACCGTTGTAGCTCAAAAAGAGAGAGCCTTTCAAGAACTTGATATAGTTAGAGAGCAAGCTGCAATAATGAATAAAGAACTTAAGAGTGCTGAAGATGCTTATCCTGCCATAAAACAAGCTTATTTAGAAGCTTCGCTTTTGTATAATAGAAAAAAGCTAGCAATTAAAAGAGCGGCTAAGGCCAAAATCAAAGATCTGCAAGTCACAGCCGAAGAGTGGAAGGGAAAGGTGACTCAAGCCGAGAACGCTGTGGAGACTGCTACTAAGGCTTTAGATGATATTGATAACCGTGTGGTAGAATGGGATAATCTGAGATCTTGGAGTATCGCTGTCATGGGAGAGCCAATGGTAAAAAAACTAGAGGAACAATTAGCAAAGAAGCAAGCGGAAACAGAATCTATTGCCATGGTTGATGGTGTCGTATCGAATGTTCAAGCACTATCGTCACAAGATGAAATATTTAATATTCCTAGCACATTACGTCCCGTTATTGATAATCAAAAACAAACAGCAGTAGCTATTGCCGCCAAAGAGACATTCATGGACAGGATCGCTGCGGAAGATGAATATGCAGCGATGGTGCGTGCTAGAAAGGAAGAAAAAGCTCAACGACGAGCTAAGAAAATTTCCAATGTAACCATTCAGAACTCACCTTCTGTGGAGGAAAGCAGTGAATGGTAAACATTCAGTGTAAGTGGTTTCCGAATTATTATCCTAATATATAATCGAAGGCTCAATTTTATACATCAGTATAAGACTATCGCAAATAAGCAAACATTCTGAAAAAAAAGCCACCAAACTGGAGGTCCATAAAAAAATGAACTCGCTGACATCCTGCGCATTGAATATCCTCAACAGCTCTTGTTATACTTCACGCGGTCATAAATTGATATTTTTTACACTGCAAATTTTGACTCTAGCAAGGCGGAAGAGTGCAGCGCTATGCAAGCATAACGTAATCGATGACAACGCAGCTAGAGTTAAAAAGGGCTTGTAAAAATCTCAATTTATGATCGCGCGCAGTATAACTTACCAGAGCAAGAGAGTTACTTTCTAAATTCTAAATTTACTATGGATTGCAAGTGTTGCCAATTTTATCAACGTCACTTTATTTCGGAGAAATAAAGTGACGTTGGTAGTTACATTAATAATCGACCAAAATTATGAAAAACACCATCAAAAAAAACCTGGGTATGCTGTTTACTCCACAAGTAGCCTTAAATTGCAGTTTGCTCCACAAGGCGTTATCTTTAGTCTGCAATGGCTATGAAAACTTGCTTATGGTTAGTGGGCTGAACTGCATATGTGACCTTGTTTGTGGAGCAAACTGCATACCCAGGAAAACAAATACATTAAAAACTCTTGCTATCTCTTTAAGCATATTGAGTGCGCAAGCACTCCTTGCTAAGAGTGAAAATAGGTTGGAGGCGCTAAGCAGAGCACAGGGAACAGGGTACAGGTTACAGGTAGCAAACACAAATCAGGTTACAGGTTGCAGGTTACAGGGGACAGGGGCAGAAATGGCAGAATTACCATTGAAGGATCAGATTAGGCAGCGAACTAAACCCACTACGAACTACGAACTACGAACTACGAACTACGAACTGCAAACTGCGAACTGTGATAATCAAGGTGACAACCTTGATTGTCACCTCATGATGGATCCTGTAACTTCTTCAATGGCTGAAGAAGGAATCGAAGCTATATCGTCACTGCGTGCCAAACCTTCTGTATTAAAGAAGGAACAAGGAACCGCTTCCGCAAGAACGCAAAGAG
>DATEBV010000209.1:0-17036 GCA_035287205.1 Chthoniobacterales bacterium
TTCCGCTAGCGCTTGGTCAGCTACTTCATTTTCAGTCCACAAACTAGCAAGGTATGCTAACTCATATTTTTTTTCAAGTGCCTGATGGATTAACTCATCAAGATTTACTGAATTCCAATCCCAAGTGATATTAGGATGATCCTTCTCTAATTTATTTTTTATTTGTTCTTCTTGTTCTAATAATTTACCAGCAACATTGGCTGTTCCCAGCGTTTCAATATTGGACTGGATTTCAGCAAGGAGCATTGCTTGAAGTGATTCATTATTAGATGAGGAACTGATCTCTTCATCTTCAGAAGAAGATGCTTTATTCTGATGAGAGCTAGCAGTAACGTTAGCTGTTATTCTACTTGAAACTGAAAAGGAAGATAGAGAGTTTGCCTCACTTGCTGGAACTCCTGAACTGATTGATTTTATCACCTTTGAGGGAACTCTTGTTTCACTAAGAGCCAACTCCATAGCTTCTTCTGCTCCTTCAACGGCAGGATTCATCATTAAGTAACAACCAAGGGAGTTCCCTTGATTGTTACTGTTCGTAGTTGATAGTTGGTAGTTCGTAGTACTTTTAGCTCTCTGATCAGTCTGAAAAGAACGGTCTTCCGATAGTAGCTTTATCGTTTCCAATCCTGTAACCTGCAACCTGCAATCTGTAAGCTGATTCGTTGCCTCTAGCCTATTTTGCACCTGACTATTAAGGTTACTAAAGCTTGCAAAGCTTAATAAGGAGGCTAGAAAAAAAGGGGGGAAGTTTTTCATGATTTTAAAGTATTGTGAAATTTTGCGGATATTAGAAATAGAAAAGGATCTAAGGTCAAGAAAATCTCAACTCAATCGTAACCGTCCCCCCTCCTTCGGAGGTGATCTCTGAACGACTAGTACCTTATATCACCTAAACGTTCGGATTAAATTGGGCGAAAAAAGGGGTCAGCTACCTCATATGAGCACCGTAGGTGATCATGTGTGGGACTGACCCACTTTTTGGCGAATGCGAAATTATCGTTGGTATGAGGTACTAGACTACAGGCTATAAATTGCAGCTGTGGTACCGAAGCTGGGCTATTCGGTAGCTTCTTAACAAACTATACAATGTATTTACACTACACCTTCGCAGCACAATCATTTGCTTCAGATCCGTCCTCCGAAGGAGGGGATCTGAACCAGGGCTAATTCTCCCAATGGGATAATAGCTTGAAATTTAATAAATAATGGATGATGACAAAATACTTCAAAAAAACTTTTTTCATTAATCAGCTTCTCCCTGTATTTATCTCTTCTATCACTTCCATCCCTGTTAATTTATTCTTCTTTCATCCTCTTTCATCCATGTTTATGAGTTTCGGTGAATTAGCCCTGGATCTGAACGCCTACACTCAGTCTTTTCTTGAGTTCTATTGCCTTCTACTCTATACTAAAAACATTCCACCAAAAAGGGAGTCAGTCCCGTAATTCATTACTTCGTTAATGAATTAGCTGGTACTGACCCCTTTTTTTGCTCAATTTGATCCGAACTTTTCAGTAATTCAAGGTACTAGTATCAACTTAAACTTTTAACTTAAACTTACTGCAAAGCAGTAGCGCCCATGCATTCACAAGACCCTTCTAACACACGACATCCTCTTGATGCCTTTTCCAAAGGAGATCGACTAACAGCTCTTTTTTGTTTTCTCATTGCCTTAGCCACTTTTTGGTTCACCGCAATGCCTAATGTTGGTTTAGGTGATGATGGAGAGATGGCTACAGCGGCTCTTCATTTTGGAGTTCCACATCCTTCAGGCTATCCTCTCTGGACTATCCTTGCAGGTCTTTTTAATCAACTCATTCCCTTTGGTAATGGAGCTTGGAAGCTTAATCTCTTTTCAGGACTCTGTGCAGCACTCGCCGTTGCTCTCTTTACCCTACTTGCACGAAGCACCTCTCGCTGGCTAGGTCTTGAAGGAAAACCTGCCACTCTTCTAACCATAGCCGCTTCTCTAACTTTTGCCTGGTCGGTACCTGTTTGGTCTCAAGCAACAATCGGTAAAGGAACTTATTCTCTTCATGTCTTGTTAATGTTGGCCTTAACCGGGCTTTGTTACCTTTGGATTCGAACCCCTTCTTGGAAAAATGCCTTTGTTTGGGTCGTTTTCAGTTTTTCATTAGGGATGAGTAATCACCATATGACATTAGCTATGGCAGTGTTACCACTCCTGGTCATTCTACTACTTCATGCGGATCTCTTCTGGGAATATACAATCTATAGCCTCTTGATTGGAAGCGGTCTTTATGTGGGATTTGCGAGTCTTTCTAATATTCCTGATGCCATGAAGGCAGCTCTTCGCCTTTTCTATACAATAGGAGTCGCCTTGATCCTCTTCGTCCTTATCAAGAAAAAACTTTCTGAATGGAAGAGAGGCCTTCTTCTTATTGTTGCTGTTGTTATAGGGCTCCTTCCTTATCTCTATATGCCATTGGCTTCAAGCACCAATCCTCCTATGAATTGGAGTTACACCAGTACTCGCGAAGGGTTTTTCTATGCGATTAATCGTTCTCAATATTGGGGAACACTTGCGGATCAGCTGCAAGGAACTGTCGGAAAAATAATGGGAGTACCTCCAGCACCAAAAGCAGTAGCTGTAAGAGGAGTGGGAGATGAGTCTTCTGTAGAAGCATTCCTGGGATTTTTTAAGGTCTTTTGGCGGGTTCTTATCAAGAATATTTCACCACTTCCCCTACTCGGCGCTCTGCTTGCTGTGGTTTTTTTCCTAAAATCAAAACGTGTTTTTAAACTCGTTCAGACTGATGGCAGTGATAGGTTTTTATCAAGGGAAACTATTCAGCCCTCTTCTCAACAAACGCTACCATTAAATAGCACGACGAATGAACAGTTAGGTCATTTCATCCAGAGCTCGCCTCCGCAGAAGGTGAAATCTGAATGGTTACTATCAAGAGAACAATGTATCTGGCTAATCCTTCTTGTTGTTGGTTTCTTCTTATCAGCTTTCTTTGAGCCTCTTATGGCTCCCAATGGTTATGATGCCACCGGTTGGGATATGCAAAAGCCATGGCAAGGTCTCTGTTACGGTTTCTTACTTCTTCTGGCAAGTCTCGGCACAGCAAGCGCTTTTCAAGCTTTGAGGAAACAAATGCCTCAAGGAAGGTATCTTCTTATTGCTCTTGCTTGCCTTGTTCCTTTTTATACCTTCTACATTGGATTACCTCGGAGCTCTCAGCGTGGTCATTGGTTTGGTTGGATGTATGGTCATGATATGTTAGTAGATCTTCCTCCTGATAGTTTTGTTTTTGGGGGAACTGATCCTGGTCGTTTTGTGCCAACCTATATGGTCTTTGGTGAAAGTTTTGAAAAGTACAAACGCGACCCCAATTTTGATCGTCGTGATCTTTACATTGTCACTCAAAATGCCTTAGCCGATACGCTCTATAATCGTTATATCCGCTCTCAATACAGTGACGAACGTCCTTCTACTTTTAACTGGTTTGAACGATGGATGGGACGTGATCATGCCTATCCGAAAGCCACACTCATACTGCCTCATCGCGAAGAGATTGTGGCTCTCTATGAAGAAAGCATGCGTCGTTTTCAGCAAAACCCAGGAGGCCCCAACCCTCAGACTAGTCCAGGAGTTCTTAACTCAGCTATTGCCGAGTGGATCTTCTTACGCAACCGAGACCAGCATCGTTTCTTTGTCGAAGAAAGTTTTCCAATGGTATGGTCTTATCCTCACGCAATTCCCCATGGTCTTTGTTATGAAATCAATCATGATGCTCTTCCTTCATTACCACCTGATGTCGTAGCTCATGATCGACAATTTTGGACAGATTACATCGAACGTCTTAAAACTGTTGATGGCTTTGAGAACGATGAGTTAGGCAGGCATTCCTTTGCAAAACTCCGCAATACTACTGGCAATATTTATGCTTCTCGAGGCATGAAAGAAGATGCTGAATTTGCCTACAATCAAGCTCTTCAACTATGGCCTGGCAATAATGAAACCGTAGAAAACATGATTAATCTTCTCTCTCAACAAGGGCGCTACCAAGAAGCTCATGATCTTGTAACCTCTTCGCTCGTTGTTGATCCTTACAGTAAAGCATTGCAAAAAATGAAGGCCATAACCGAAGCTAGGTTAAAAGCAAAGAGAGACCTTCCTCAACTCCAGCAACAGCTCAAGGAAGATCCTACAAATCGCCCAATTCTTTCTAAAATATTACAAGACTTTTTGGTTCTTGGGCAGCAACAGAATCTTGACCTATTCATTAATAATGCCATTGCTACCACTCCCAACGATGTCTCTTTATACCGAGAAGCGATTAACTTTTACGCCACTCAGGGTCGTATTCCTCAAGCGCTCCTTGTCGCTCAACAGCTTTTTAATGTTCAGCCCAATCAATGGGACGTCCCTCTTACGATTGCAAAATACCAACTCGTCTTAGGAAAACAAGATGCCGCTCTAGAGTCTCTAGGTCAGGCTATAAAAATTGGTGGCGCTCCAGCCATTCAGCAAATCACCCATGATCCTATGTTTCAACAACTCTGCCAACTCCCTGCGTTTCAAGAACTCATTCAGTCCCCGCGTAGCGGGAACTGAATAGAAGATGGGATATAGAAGATAGGAGGTTAGGCCTTCAGCAAAAATATAATAAAAACTATACTTATGACTAATTGCCTCCTTTAGCAGGTTTCTCCCCCAATCTTCCATCTTCTATCTCCTATCTTCTGCCGCAGCAGCGGCATCTTCCAATTTAATGTCCAACCTTCTCTTTGACCTCACTATTCTCTTTTGCTCTTTTCTTGCAGGAGTTCTAGGATCAATGATTGGACTTGGCGGAGGTATTATTGTCACTCCATTGTTGGTGCTTGGTTTTGGTATTGATATTCGTTACGCCATGGGAGCTGCCCTCTGCTCCGTAATTGCAACTTCTTCAGGAGCTGCAGCAGCCTATCTTCGTGATGGCATTTCAAATATGGAAATTGGTATCTTCTTATCACTGGCAACAACAAGTGGCGCTATTTGTGGAGCCTTTGCCACCTCTTTTTTGAATACCTCTTTATTGGCCATTATTTTTGGCATTGTCCTTCTCATAACAGTTCTTCTCTCTCTACACCAGCAGCCTGAAAGTATTATTCCTCCTTCTCATTCAGACCCTCTGGCTTCTCGTCTTTTACTTCCTAATGAGTTCCCTTCACCCACTGGCCCTATTGCCTATGGTGTTCTCCATGTTATCCCAGGGTTTCTTCTCATGGGAGTTGCAGGGGTACTTTCTGGACTTCTTGGTATTGGATCAGGAGCCTTTAAAGTCTTAGCAATGGATAAAGTCATGAAACTGCCTTTTAAAGTCACAACAGCTACCAGTAACTTTATGATTGGGGTTACGGCTGCTGCCAGCGTTGGGATCTATCTCAAAAAAGGGTATATTGATCCTGCACTCGTTGCTCCTGTGATCTTGGGAGTGCTTGGTGGCGCTTTTTTAGGAGCAAAGTTACTAGTTCTTGTGCCTGTAAAATTTTTACGATGGGTTTTTCTTGCAGCTGTTTTTATTGTATCTCTTCAAATGATTATGCAAGGAATTCATACTAAAGAATCTGAAAAAAAGAAATTCACTGGGATGGAAGCGATGGAAGGGATGACAGAAAAGCATACTGATTACTGAAAATCTAACCCTTATTTAGTATACTTCTAAAATTTATTCATACTCTTATTTTTAATTTAAGAATCCGCCATCCCTTCCATCATATTTATTCTTGTGAATTTTCTATTAGTTCCTTTTTTCTATTTTAATGCATAGCAAAGAATGCGATGGAACGGATAAGATATCTGAGTAAGGATAACAAGATCTTAATCGCTTAGGACAATTTTATAAGAGATCTGCTAATTTTTTCTTGGATTTATTCTCTACTATCCCTTCCATCTCTTCCATCCCTGTTAATTTTCTGCAAATTAATTTAACAAACCTTGTTAAATGAAACATTTCTCTCACAACTTTTCAGAACTCATGGCTCGCATGATGATTCTGAGCACATGCTTCGCTGCGATTATCATTCTCCTAGGAACTTGCTGGTATCTTTTAGCTCATTTTAGAGAATATCCCGGAAATCATATTTTTTTCGGAGAGCCTCAATATTTCACAAATCCTATAGATATGGCAAAAAAAGCTTGTACCTTTTCCGCTCTAGGAGAACGGCGAAGTTTCATTATGATTGGTATTTTCCTTTTACTCATGAATCCAATCCTTCGTGTACTATTTGCCTCTATCAGCTATGCACTGAAAAAAAATTACCTTTATCTATTTATTAGTTTGTTGGTCTTTGCGATATTAATGGCAAGTTTTTTAGGCTAACTAGAGATTTTTTAACATTCGTGCACCACAGCGGGCAGAACCTAAAAGTGCTGTTTCATCATTAAGAACAACGCTGAGAGGCATCGATGCCAACAGATTTCGCATACGCCCCTTATTTAAAAAGGACTCTAAAAAGAGAGGCTTCTGGAGATGCTCCAAAATTAGTGGTGGTATTCCACCTGCAAGGAAAACGCCACCGCGAGCCATTGTTTTCAAAGCTAAATTGGCAGCCTCCGCTCCCAAAATTCTAGTAAAAATATTCATGGTATCACGACAAAGGGAACAAGATCCATCTCTAGAATGATGGTCAATGATAGCATTAATATCACCTGTCAACATTTTAGTGGCAACAGCAGGATTTTCTTTACCTCTACCTGTATCACGGAGAAAACGATAGATATTCGTAATTCCCATTCCGGCAACAACACGTTCAAAACTCACACGACCGTATTCTTTATGAAGAAATTCTAACAAAGCCATTTGAATATCATCTGTCGGAGCAAAATCAGCATGCCCTCCTTCACTAGCCCATGGCAAGTGACGATGACCATCCCAAAAGAGGCCTGCCTCACCAAGCCCTGTTCCTGGAGCGATCACACATTGATTGCCAGCTCTTGATCCTGCTCCTGCCTGTAACAAGAAAAAATCACTATGATCTAACTCGGCTATGCCAAGCGCTGTTGCTTCTAGGTCATTAAGAATACTAACTCTAGGAATGCCAAGTAATCCAGGCAAGGCCGCTACATCAATAAGCCAATTAAGATTTGTTGCATGAACAATACCACCAATATTTGGTCCAGGCACTCCAAAACAAGCGGTAACAATCGTCCCTGGAATTTCACCATTATTGAGGAAAGTCTGAACAGCCTCCTGAAAAGAATTGAATCGAGTACTGTGAAGGCGTTCTGAACGTAAACGTTCAAGTTGATTACTCTTCTCATCAACAAAACGAAAAAGGGCAACTCGGAAGTTTGTTCCACCGAGATCTCCTGCAAGAATAAGTTGGGACATAGGGAAAGTCTGTTAGGCTGTAGAAGAGAAAAAAAATAAAAATGTTTGTAACTACCAACGTCGATTTGCAGAAAACTTACAGGGATAGAAGCAATGGAAGGGATAACAGAAGTTGAAAGCAAGAAAACAAATCATCAGAGCTCTTATTAAGTTGTTCTAAGAGTTAAATAATTTATTGTAATTGCCAAGGTATCGCTTTCCCTTGCATCGTTTTGATTTGATTCGCTCGCTCTCGCTCGGCTCACCTTAAAAGGCTAATCGAACAAAACTCTTCACAGTCCTTCGGTCTTTCGACTACCGGCATTCTGTCAATTTCTTTTTTGGGGTAAAGGTTGGTAGTATTGAGCAAATTTTATAGCTGATAAAGTGTCCTTCGGCAACTTACTTCAGCATTAATTGAAGACGTGCTGCAACTCCAGCAATAACCTTAGCCGCTTCTGCCTCAGGAGAGCGAACACAAAAAGGAATTCCTTCATCACTTGCTTGACCTAAAGCCATATCAAGAGGAACCTCTCCTAATAAAGGAACTTCATAACGTGCTGCCTCGCGTTTTCCTCCACCTGATCCAAAAATAGCATGATGCACTCCATCGCTTGGAGAAATGAAGAAACTCATATTTTCAATAATCCCAAGAATAGGCACATTAGTTTTTTGAAACATTGATATTGCTTTACGAACATCGAGTAGCGCTACTTCTTGAGGGGTTGTAACAATCACAGCTCCCGACAAAGGAATGGTCTGGACGATTGTAAGTTGAATATCACCTGTTCCTGGAGGAAGATCGAGAATCAGGTAATCAAGTTCACCCCAGGCTACTTGGCGTAGAAACTGCTGTGTATAGCGTGTTACCATGGGACCGCGCAGAACCGCTGGAGCACCTTCTTCAAGAAGAAATCCCATCGACATTAATCGAAGACCATGCCTCTCGATAGGAAGAATACGATCCTGCTCATCAGCTTGAGGACGTTCTTTCGTACCACACATTAACGCAACACTTGGTCCGTAGAGATCACAATCACACAACCCTACTTTGGCACCCGCCTTAGAAAGTGCGGCTGCAAGATTAACAGCTAAGGTTGATTTACCAACCCCTCCCTTTCCACTAGCCACAGCAATAATATGGCGCACTCCTGTAATAGGAACAGGTCCTGTTGATGGCGCAGTAACTGGAGCCTGAATATCCACAAGAACACTCACTTTTTCTACACCAGGAACTGATTGAAGTGCCGCTGTCACCTCGTTGCGCAAAATCTCTGGAATCTTACTATCACTTGTTGAGAGAACAAGCTGCACCTTCACGTCAGCTCCATCAACAGCCACTTCCTTGACCAAACCAAAAGAGAGAATATCGCGACGAAATCCAGGATAACAGACCGTGGTCAGAGCAGAACGAAGTTGATCTTCGGTAAAAATGGGAGACTCAGCCCCTCCCTCCTTTGGAGAAAGGATCTGAGTTAAATGATTAGACTGCGAAGTCATAGTGTCAATAGGATGCATAATTTTTTACTGCTGTGCAGTAAGTTTAAGTTTAAAGTTAATTTTTGATCACGCTGTGATCTTGAAATGTTTTCTGTGCGCTGCGAATTACGCCAATATTAGCAACGTCATTTTATTTCGCAGAAATAAAATTACGTTGTTAGCCTCTTTTCCTTAAATTTTTTGGTAAAATACCAAGTTGATCCCGATAATTGGTTATTGTCCGACGCGCAACCGTAATTCCTTTTTCTGCCAGCAGGCCAACAATTTTCTGATCACTGAGAGGACGCAACTTATCCTCTTTATCAATAAGTTCACGAAGAGAAGTCTTGATCATTTCATTACTAATACTCTCCCCATCTTCTCGTTGGAATCCTGCCGTAAAAAAATATTTCAATGGAAACATTCCTCGAGGCGTCTCTATATATTTTCCTGAAATCGCACGACTCACCGTGCTGCCATGAAGTCCAACTTTTTCAGCAACCTCAGTCATAGTAAGAGGAACCATCCCATAAGTCCCATACTTAAAAAAATCGCGCTGCCGAGATACCATCTCCCGGCTAATAGCAAGCAATGTTTCCTTTCGAAGCTCTATATTTTGAATAAAACTTTTTCCTCCTCGAATCTTCTCCCGAAGATACTCACGCAACTCTCTATTCTCAGACTGCGAGGAAAGAATCTCTTTATATGCTTCACTAATTCGAAGCCTCGGAAGCTCTTCTTCATTGAGTCTCACCAGAAATCCATCTCCTTCTAACATCACAATAACATCAGGAATTACTTCATGAGTATCAACCTTGGCATAGGGACGGCCTGGGTGAGGCTCCAATTTTAAAATCAAAGCCAACGCTTCTTGAATATCGGAAAGATCAACGTTAAGAGCATGCGCAATCTCTTCGTAATGATGGCGTGCTAACTGTGGTAAATAGTGACGCACCATACGACTTGCCAGGCCATTTCCCTTTCCTAACCTCTCCAACTGAAGCTGCAAGCATTCACTTAAATCACGAGCGGCAACACCAGGAGGATCCAGCTGCTGCACTTGTTTTAAAACATGATCCACTTTCTGCTCATTAACGCCCATACTTTGAGCAACTTCTGTGCACGTCGCTCGAAAATAACCCCATTCATCAAGATTCCCTACAATCGTTTGAACAATGGGCTGATCTTCTATAGGAAAAGCAACACTTTGAGCATGAATCTTAGCAGCAAGCGTCTCTTCTGATGGAAACGATTCTAATAAATACTGATGTCGTTCTTCCGTTGTTTTATCTATAGGCCTTGAAGAGGCAGAGGCCGTCTGAAAATCATCACGCCATGAATCCCCTAGATCATCTCCTTCGATAATGTTTTCTCCTTGAAAAAAAGCTTCGCCTTCAAGTGAAAAAAATTTCTCTTCTTCCAAGACTGGATTGCAAACTAATTCTGCTGCTACTAATTGTCGCAACTCTGCTACAGGTGCCTGTAAAAGTTGCAAACTTTGTTGCATCTGAGGCGAAAAAGTTTGTCTCTGCTGTTGAGAAAGAGAGGCAGAAAAATCCATGTATAGGCGTTTCTCAAGCAAGAAGAAATTCACCACAAGGAACGCAAAGATACACAAAGAACACAAAAAAAGAAAAAAAGAATTTTTATAAAAATTCTTTAAGTTTTTAGGAATTAAAGAAAATTAGCGATCGTGAAACATAAAAAATCACCATAACCTCAATAAAGATTTTTACATTCTCTCTTTAAAACTGGGTTTGCATTCACAATTTCTCACTTTAAAATTTTTTATAAAAAATTTTATCTATGTGTTCTTTGTGTATCTATGTGTTCCTTGTGGTGAATTTCTGCCAACTAGGATGACGTTTGTATTATATGTTTACAGCTAAAAACAACTTTGGGATGAAATAATTTCGGTACTACACCACGAATATTCAATACTGCCCCGCATGGACTCGAACCATGAATAATGCCTCCAAAGGGCACTGTGTTACCATTACACCACAGGGCAAGTTGTTTTACTTCCTTTCGGAAAAGGAATATAACTACCAAGCCAGGCTGAAATGGCAAGAACGAAATCACTTAAAGAATAAAAAAATTAACGGCGAAGGTAAAAACTTTGGTAGTGTTGAAACGTTGAAACGTTGAAAGAATGCTTTACAACCATTCAATAACAATAACACTGGACGGCCGCTATTACTCATCATATCGTTATTCAAAATTGACTTCCAACTCAACCCTTCAACTTTTCAACAGTTGCATTAGCAACGCTCAACAGGGCGTGTGATAGCATTGGAAAGTTAATTAATCTAATTTTTTCAGCATACGTTAGTAGTTACTCCTTGTCTTTTCTAATGAATTTTAAAATCCGCAATCGTCTCATTGCTCTCAGTTGCTTTCTCCTCTTTATTGCTATTGGCGCAACTTTCCTTTTCTCCCATGCCATCCAAAAACCTTTTGGCATTATCCTCTTCATTGGTGATGGCATGTCTCCTTCTCTACTCACAGCAACCCGCCTCTATGAAGGTGGTGCTGACTATCGACTCGCTCTTGAAGACTTTCCCCACACTGCACTCACCCGTACTTATGGCAATGACTTTGCAGTCCCTGATGCGGCATCCGCAGCAACAGCAATTGCTACGGGTCATCGAGTCAACCATCAAAGCTTAGGGATCGATAGTGAAGGTAAATTTCTCCCAACCCTGATCGAAGAAGCTGCAAACGAAGGACGCGCTGTAGGCATTGTCTCAAGTGGCACTATCACCGGAGAAACAGCTGCTGCTTTCTATGCTAAAACACTGAACTCTCGCGATCAAGAGGCCAATGCAATCCAATTGCTCAAACATTCTTCCATAGACCTTCTTTTTGGAGGAGGAAGCAAGTATTTCACTTCTACAAAAGCAGAAAATAATAATGAAAAAAATAGTTCTTCTTCTGAGAAAGATCCTTCGAAAAATCTTTTAGAAGCACTCAATAAAAAAGGCTACATCATCGTTAATAACAGCAAAGATTTAGCCTCTATTCCAACGTGGAAATCCTCCCCCATCATTGCTCTCTTGGCTGAGAATGATCTCCATGATTTTTCCACATCAGAAGAAACCTCACCTAATTCTATACAACCCTCATTGCCTGACCTTGTAAGGGAAGCCATCGAACGCCTTCAGTACCATCGCCACGGGTACTTTCTTATTGTTGATGCGGCTCTTATTGCTAAAGCGGCATCCCTTAATAATGCTGAAAAACTTTTCCAATCCATATTGCAATTTGATCAGGCTATTGCTATAGCCCGTCAATATGCTGGTCCTAAATCACTCATTTTCGTCACAGGAAAACAAAACCTGGGAGGTCTTCGGATGAATGGTTATCCCTTCCGTAACGATAAAGGAGTAGCCGTTCTTGGCATCAATGCTCAAGGAGCTCCTTCTATTACTTGGTCCACAGGTCCTGGCCACAATACAACCACTCCTTCCAACGATAATAACAAAGAAAATCCTAGCATTCTTGCGGAACCATCCTCCTTCATCATTCCTTCAGCACTTGGAGTTGCTGAAGATACCGTTACTCTTGGAATAGGACCTGGATCTGAAGAACTTTCTGGCTTCATCGACTTGACAAGCATTTATCACCTGATCAAAAAGGAACTTTAATTATTCGGCCAAAGGGCCGAATGTGAGCTCAAACTGAACTGAAGTATTTTTATACCAACGTCACCATAATAAGCAGAAGGAATAGCCACAAAAGAACACAAAGAAACACAAAAAAAGAAACTTGGCGATAAACTTGATTGATTAGTTAGCCTAAGCTGTTTTGTTGCTATTAGTGCTCTAGGTTGAAGCAAGATCTTAATTTCTCCTTCTTTATTTTGAGTTCTTAAAATCGTTAAAGAATTTTTACAAAAATTCTTTTTTTGTGTTCTGGTTCTTTGTGTTTCTTTGTGTTCTTTTGTGGCTATTTTCTTTTTTTCAAAAAATCCATTACTAAAATTGATTCACCTGCAGACCCTAAGTGCCTCGTTTTCGCCCAAAGATTAAGGATGAAGGATTTTGTTGTAAAAATCCCGCTAATTGTTGGATAGCCTCCGCAGCTGATGTAATTTGAGAAGTCATCTTTTTCAAATTGAGATTTTTCAAATCAAGGCTTTCTACCTTTTGATTCACTGAAACTAAAAGTGATTTTAATGTTTTAGAAATTCCTTCGATATCCACCTTACTCATACTTTCTGAAATTTTAACTAGATTGTCCGTGAGTCTCGACATACCAGAATCGACTACAGGTATAATGGGAAAACAAGTGTCACATTTAGGATATTCCGCGTAAAATTTTGAGGGGTCCATAAAATCAAGTTGAATATACTGTAGGCCTGTAATGCCAACCAAATCAATTTTGGCACGCAATCCATCTTTAACTAACTGATTTAAAATGGAGGGGTCAGCAATATGAATGGTTTCGCCCGCACGATCAGAAAGAGCCTTTCGAGTCAACTCACAAATAACAGCTATCTCCGATTTATTATACTGCCAAGAATAATGAACTTTAATTGCCACAACACTTCCCACTGAAACACCGCGAAGCTTAACAGAACTTCCGATATCCAATCCCTGCACCGATTCATCAAAGTAGGAAATAAAACGAACTGGTTTATTAAAAAGATGAATCGATTGCAAAGACATCAGTCCTATGGCAATGAGAATAATGCCCCCTATAACAAAGCTACCGACGCTAGCTGGATTAATTTTGGATTTCATACTCATTAATTCTGATTCAAAAAATTTCTGACTCGTAAGTCGGTACTCTCTCTAGCTAGTTTTTTGGGAGGACCATCAGCGATGATTCCTTGAGCTTCATGATCCAGTACAAGAACACGGTCTGCAATTCTGAAGATACTAGAAAGTTGATGAGAAACAATAACGATCGTAGTACCTAAGGTCTCACGCACCTCCAGAATCAACTCATCAATCTCTCGTGACGTAATAGGATCCAAACCTTCTGAAGGCTCATCAAAAAAAACAATCTTGGGATCCAATGCTAATGCCCTAGCCAAGGCCATTCTTTTTTTCATGCCTCCGCTGAGTTCCCTCGGATAAAGATCTTCAATACCTGACAATCCGACCTGAGCTAATTTAAGAGCAACAACTTCCTGACAATCCTGTTTACTCAAAGATGTATATTGTTCTAAAGGGAGCGCTATATTTTCACCAACTGTCATGGAACTCCATAAAGCACTACTCTGATAGAGCACTCCGAATGATTTCAAAATATCTCGACGCTGCTCTTCGCTAGCTTTGATAAAATTTTTCCCAAAATAGGTAATTTTCCCTTCTTCTGGAGGCAACAACCCAATCATACTGCGTAAAAGAGTACTTTTACCACAGCCGCTTCCACCAATAATAAAAAGCAATTCTTGAGCAGGAACCGAAAAAGAGAGTTTTTTTAATATGATGGTCTCGCCATACCCACACGTGAGATTGTTCACCTCTATGGCGTTAACGGGAGATTTAGAATGATGCATAGAGCTTGTTATATTCCCAATGAATTAAATATTACCGCGAATACTGCATCTGTAAGAATAATAAGAAGGATGCTTGTTACAACGGCTGATGAGGTTGCAGTACCAACTCCAGCAGTATTTCGTTCGCAATGAATGCCTCGTAGACAGCCTGCAAGAGCAATTAAAATACCAAAAGCAAAACTCTTGATAACTCCACCAAAGATATCGCAGAAATTCAGACGATTATGCATTTCAACCCAATAGGCAGAAGCTGGAATGCTCAACATCGTAGCACAAATATAAACTCCCCCTAAGATACCAAAAATATTAGCATAGAGTGCTAAAATTGGCATCATGATCGTCACCGCTAGAAGCCTTGGTAATACAAGAAAGTCGACAGCTGATATTCCTAATGTTTCCAAGGCATCAATTTCCTCGTCAACTCTCATATTACCTAACTGCGCTGCAATCCCTGCTCCTGTTCCACCCGCAACAACAATGGCTGCCATCATTGGCCCCATTTCTCTAACGACAGAAAGACTCACTAAATCGACGACTAAAATAGCCACTCCATATTGTTTTAATTGAACAGCTGATTGAAAAGCTAAGATAACTCCCACGAGAAAACTAATAAAGCCCACAATCGGTAGTGAAGAATTCCAACAATGCTGCATTTCTAAAAAAGAATCGAGCCATCGGAATTTTCCTCGACCTCTAAGAAGACGTATAATTCCTAGCGTGCAATTTCCAACAAAGATAGCCCACTCTTCGCCATAATTTATTAGTTTGATAGTCTCCCTGCCTAAGAAAAATCGAAAAGATACAGGCGTTTCTTTTGGGGCTGGCTTAAAGAGCGCCCCTGCCTCGGCATGTTTTAAAATAACCTGTAAATTGCGCGGCAAGGAACTTGTATCAAAATCTTTTTTCTTAGCGAGACACCAGGCTCTTCCGTGCCTGAGAAAGAGCAGAAGTGAAGTATCCCACGTTCCTAAATGATCCGCTATAATGCGTACCTTAGTTCCTTTCTTATGCCCTACTACTTCTTCCCAAGAAGGTACGGCTTCACCAAGAGACCAATCTCCACTTAGTTTAATGACACATTCTTCCCTTGGAGAATCGGCTTCTAGTTGAGCTTCTGCTGTACTCGACCCTGAAGCATCTGATGGCAAAGAAGGTTTCATGCTATTTTTGATGATAACTGACTTTTTACTCTTTACAATTTGTATTATCGGTTAATTGTCTTTTCCTATGAACCTTGTAACACCACTTACTTTCCAACCTTTCTTGATGGAACGTCTCTGGGGAGGAAGACAAATGGAAACCATCTTGAATATTTCACTCCCCCCTACAGGTACTATTGGAGAACTTTGGGCCATTGTCGATCGTCCTGAAACACAAAGCATCGTTAAAGAAGGACCTTTCCGAGGAAAAACCATCCATGAGCTCTGGGTAGAATATCGTACATCTATTTTTGGCTCCTCGAGAGTAGCAGACCCTTCTCCTCGTTTCCCTCTCCTTTGTAAAATACTTGATGCTACTGAAACACTTTCTGTTCAAGTACACCCTCCTGAAACTCAAGCTGCGTTACTAGGAGGAGAATCTAAAACCGAATGTTGGTATCTGCTCCATACACAACCAGGAGCTATTCTTTATGCAGGTTTGCGCCGCGGCGTTACTCAAGAAGTCTTTCGTAACGCCTTAAAAACGGGAAGCATTGAGTCTCTACTCTACACTCTTCCGGTTAAGAATAACGATAGCATGTTTATTCCTAGCGGACGACTTCATGCCATAGGCAAAGGAATTCTCCTTGTCGAAATTCAACAAAATAGCGATACCACCTACCGTGTTTTTGACTGGAATCGCCGCGATGCTCAAGGCCATCTTCGCCCCCTCCATATAGAAGAATCAATGACCTCCATTGACTTTAGTGACTATGAACCGACTTTGAATGATAAAGCATCAGGTATTATTGCAAATTCTCCTTATTTTCGTGTTGAAAAATGGAATTTAGATACTCCTCGTCTAGCTATAGAACCAAATGATTTCGGTATTTTCACTTGCCTCACGGGTAGCATCACTTGCGCTCATCAAACCTATCGTCCTGGTGATTTTTTTCTTGTTCCTGCAAGTATGAAAACAGTTCAACTGTTGCCCTGCGAACGAGGAACAACGGTTTTGAGGACAAGATTGCAAGCGACTTCAATTAAAAAACAAGTACGTTCTGTTGCTCCTTGATGGATTTTTAAGGCATTATTTCCATTCTCAACAAGCTTTAAAGCCACTTCAGAATGGAGCAAGAGCCTCTCTGTAGCGGCCACAATCTCTTCAGCATTTTTTACCTCTAAGACTCCTTCGGCAGCCAATAGCTCTGAAATCATCGGTTCAAAATTTCCCATAAAAGGTCCGACTAACACAGGTCGTCCTAGAGCTAATGGCTCAACAGGATTTTGACCTCCTCGAGCGGACCCCATCCCAAGACTTTTTCCAATAAAGACGATTGTTGCTAAACAATACCAAGAGCTCAATTCACCTGTTGTATCGAGAATAAATGCCTCTGCAACATTAGCAATTGGCCTTGAACGCAAGGAAACATTAATACCATATTTCTCAAAAAGAGAAGCCACCTCCTGGCGACGCTCTGCATGCCGAGGAGCAATAATAAAGCGCAAGTTGGGGAAACGCTGACGTAACTTGATCCATGCTGTCACTAGCACTTCTTCCTCTCCTAAATCATAAGTACTAC
>DATEBV010000210.1:0-3656 GCA_035287205.1 Chthoniobacterales bacterium
AGGAAGCAGATAGAAAAAAAGACGAGGCATTAGCGGAAGAAAAAAACTTCAAACAAGCTTGGTTAGCGGCGGAAGAAGAGTGGGAGAAAATTGTTCAAGAATATCGCGATGAGCGCTCGGGACAAAGTGTGTCTCAAGAACAAGGTAATGAATACCTCAAAGAGAGAGATAGGGCGGTCAATAGACGTTGGGAAAAACTTCTAAAGAAATATCAAAATACCGAACTTGAAAGAAGTGCCGTCGAACAAGAAGAAATCAGTGAAGCGATCATGGCTCTTGAGAGTCAGCTTGAACAGGCATATAGAGATAGTTTGATAACATATGGTAATCAAGAAATGTTGGCGTTAGCCCATTATCGAGAAGTAGCCTTTAAACGAGCATTAGAAAATGCACGTAATCATCCCGCAGAAATGGCTGAAGTTTGGGAGGAAATTGGAATTCAAAAAAAGGCGACAGCAGCGCAACTAGAAATTAATAAGCAAGCAGCAGAAGTTTTTAAAAAAGAAGCTAAACGCCTTGAACGGATCGAAAAAATTTGGAAGGGTATTCTTCAAAAAGAACAAGAAGAAGCAAAACAAACACGAGAGCAAGCTGCTCAAGAATATTATCGAGGTAATCATACCGATTGGAATACCTTGAGTGAGCAAGAAAGGACGCGTTATAACAACGAATCCAAAAAAGCCAACCAAGAGTATGATGATAAAAGAGACGAACAAAAAAAACTTGTCGATGAGGCTCAAGCAGAAAAATTAAAAATAGAAGCGGAAATAAAACGTGTTGAAGGAAAATCATGGCTTTCGATTACAGAGGCAAAACGGAAAGAAAAACTGACTCGATTTTACCGACAGTTAGAAGAGTTAGAAAATACCATTAAAAAGACTTCAGAGCAACTTAATGAACAAGAAGAGTTATTAAGAACAGGCAGAAAATCAAGACAAAAAGAAAACTACTATCAAGCCTTAACCCAGGCTCAAGGGGCGCAAGGAAAAGTGAGAGGACAAAGAAATAATCCTTACTGGCAACACGCTGCGCAATGCTACGAAAAGGCGAGTAGGTATTGGGAGCAAAGCACCAATAATAACAGTAGAGAAACAGAACAACAAGAAAACGAAAAAATAGCTGCGAGCTATGGACGAGCAGCGGAAGCATACCAAAAAGCCGCAGAAGAACATGCTGACCTATTAAAGACACATAATAAAGGGAAAGAAAGTTTAATTAAACTCTACAACGAAGAGGGAAAATTATATGAACAACTAGCTAAACAACAGGAGAAAGAAGGAATTAATACTGACACCTACGACCTTCAAGAGAACCTCCATCAACTCGAGAAAAAAATTGATCGCTACCTTGGGACGAGAGGAGCACAAATAGAAGAAATTCAAGAAAATATTCCCTTACTACAAAAACGCTTTGAAGAACTCAATAAAGAAGCTGCTACCTTTCGTCAGCAAGCTCAAGAAACCTTAGCCAGTAAGAAAGAAGCACTTGCTGTTAACCTTCGCGAGCTCATTGACTCCTGCAAAAAAGCTCTAGAAGACCTTCTTCAAGAAGTTCCAGAAAGTAGCGAACGAGCAACAGCTGTTATTGAGAGCATTCAATTCCAAAAAACTAAAGATCAGCAACTCCAGAAAACCATCGAGCAAACACTCCAACTCGAAGCTAAAATAGTTCCTCTGGAGCAAAGAGCAGCCAGCTTTTCAGTAGAAATAACAGCAGCTCAAACTCGAGGAGAACTTTTCTTAAGCAAAGCTCAACAGAGTCTATTGATTCAACTCAATAAAGAGTTAGAATCTGCTAGAAAAGTACAGCAATTAATCCTTAAAGAGGAGATTCATCCAACGGCTTTTCAAACCTGCATGAGTATGCTACAACAACTTGAAGTGCAAGATCACTATCTTCAGCAAATTGCTCCTCAACTCCGACAACTCGATCAAAGTAAAACAGTTCTGAATACTCGTAATGAAGCGCTAAAAAATAGCATAAAAGGTTCTCAAAATCAAGGTGATACATTCCTTGCTCAAGGTCAAGAAAAACTTTTAAGTAATGCAACAAAACTATTCTTAGAAATCGATCCAGTTGCAGAACAACTTTTGAAAAAGAATGATAAAGCTTCTGCACAAGTAAATAGCATTGTTCTTCGAAGTGCTCAATTTCAAGAGCAAGACCAAGCGTTTCAAAAAAATACTCTCTGCTTGAAAGAGCTAGGGCAGAAACAAAACAGCTTTCAAAAACGGTCCGAAGTTCTTAGTAGGGAAATCACAGCCTCTCAAAGTAGAGGTGAGACACTGCTCGTGGAAGGTCAGCAACAATTACACAAGACCATTGGCCAAGCATTGTCTGCCATCGAACGAACCAGTAATCAAATTTTGGCAGGAGCTAATAACTCCGCAGAAGAAGCAGCTGTTCTTTTAGGAAAACTCAAGCAACTTGAAGAACGCGATCAAGCTCTCCAAAAAAATGCTCCAATATTACTTGCTTTAGAGCAAAAAAGGAATTTATTCCAAATTCGCCTTAAAAATCTTTCTGCCGAAATTACTACTTCTCGGAATCAAGGGAAAGTTTACCTGAATGAAGGTCAACAAACTCTCATGAGTGAGATAACTCAAGTTCTTTCAAAAATCGATCAGAGTGCCAAACAACTGCTTGCAAGTGCTAATGAAGCTCCTGAAGCTCCTGCAGCGGCTAAGGCCCTCCTAACTCAACTTGAGCAATTAGTGAAGCGTGATCAACAGCTTCAACAAAATGCTCCTGTCTTAGAGAAACTCGATGAAAAGAAGAACTTCTTTCAACGTCGTATAGAAACGCTCAGTAGAGAGCTCCAATCCTATCAAAATCATCAAAAACTTCTCTTAGTTCAGAAACAACTTCTCCTTGAGATCAATCAAGCACTCGCTCAAATTGATCAGAATGCGAAGCAGCTCTTGTCTGGTACATTGTCTGGTACAACTGCCGCATCGAGTGCCACAGAGCAGATTCAAGCTCTTTTTAATCAACTTGACCTACTGGACCAACGAGACCAACGCCTTCAGCAACACCTCGTACAATTAAAAAATCTGGAACAAGCATATTATCCACTTAAGAATCGTGGGAAGGCACTTGAAAATGAAATCATCACTTCTCAAATCCGAGGGGAAATAATGCTGGCCCAAGCGCAACAAACCTTGTTAGAAGAAATGAACAAAACGCTTCAACAATCATCTGAAGCAGCAAAGCAACTTCTTACTGAAGATCAAGGAACTTCCGAAGAAATTGCTAAAGCTTCTGAGATAACTTTTCAGAGAATCAAAGAACTTATTCCTCAATTAGATCGACTTCGCTTACGCGATGAACGACTTCAAGAAAATGCCTTAGCATTACGCGATCTTGAACAAAAGAAGAAACTCCTTCAAGAGCGTATTGAGACCTTAAAAACCGAGATGACTACTTTGGGGAAAACAGGGGAACCTCTTCTTGCCCAACAACAGCAAGCTCTCGTAGAAGCCTTTCAGCGAGTATTTGATAAGATTTCTGAAATTGGCGGACAACTAATGATTGGAGCTGATCAGTCTCTAGAACAAGCCAAAGCTCTTTTCAAAGAGATTGACCAACTTCAAACTCGTGCCCAACAATTGAAAGAAAATATCTTTAAAATTCAAGAATTACAGCAAAAGAAAAAT
>DATEBV010000211.1:0-2473 GCA_035287205.1 Chthoniobacterales bacterium
GAAACTGTTAATTCACCGCATTTCAATTTTGCTTGGGTCGATTGATCAACGGCTATATTATATCCTTCTACAACGTTAGCCCAAGCCGCCTCTGCGTTTATAAGTTGATCAAGAGACGCTCCAGGGACAGCAACCATCTGATCTACTTGCCTCGCTTTCGCCCAACGAGCATGAGCTCTCCATGTAGCTTGGTGAACTTCGGCACTAGCCAAAGCTGCTGTTAGTTCTTCATCGTCGAGACCTACCTCGTTAACTTTTGCAAGTGCTGTTTTATATCCCTCTCCAGCCTCCATCCATGCTTCTTCAGCATCATGATAAGCCTTGATCTCTCTCTCAAAATTCATTTCTCGAATTTTCCCTTTAGCCACACTTGCTCTTAATTCTGCGTCTATTGCGCTAGCCTCGGCAGTTTCAGCAGCTGTTTTATACTTTTCAATCCCTTTCATGGCAACTTTCTGCGCTGCGGTCATCGGAGATGTAGGACTTATTCCATGTACCATTCTCTTAGCATCGTTCAGATTGGCCTCGGCAGTGTTCATGAGAGCGAGTTTAGCTTTGACATCGGTCATTGCTGCTTGTACAGCTTTCAATGCCTCCAATTCTGCTTCTTTAGCAGTTTCTAACCCTGCTTCAGCCTCTGTTGCATGTTGAGTACCTTTACGCACTGTAATTGCATGAAGAACTGCATTAGCGGTTTCAACTCGAGCCTCAGCAAGTTCTCCAGCGAGTTTCTTAGCTTTGTAGTCACTGGCTGCATGAGCTGCATAGGCTTTTTCATACGCAAGGTTAGCAGCAGCAATCGCCTGTTCTGTTGCGCTTACTGGCTTAGGCGCTTTCTCAAGCTCTCGAATATTACGTTTTGCCTCGTCTGAAATACTCTTTGCCACATCTATCTCCCACTCTGCCTTTTCAAAGGCTCGCTCAATTTTACCTTTGGAATACTCAGCAGCTTGGGCTGCAGCAGCCCACTCTGCTTCTTCCTTAGCAAGGTTCTCTGCTGTAACACGCCCCCCTAGCGACAGTTTCGCAACCTCTGCGAGGCATTCCGTATAAATATTATTGATAATTTCATCCCTGAGATATTTATTTACTTGTCCGCTCATTGGCTGGGTATCTTCTGATTCTACATCAGGATTCGCATCCTTCTCCTCTTCATCACTAGTATCTCCAGTAGATTTAAGTCCTCCCGTAGGTTGGAATTTTTTCGGCCCTCCTCCTCTTAATCGCAATACTTGATCAGGAGAACTACTGGAGATAGTGTTTACAATTTCACCTCTTCCTATTCCTGTTGCTTCAGCTGTTATAATTTCTCCTTTTCCAAAAACTCCTAAAGCTTCTCCTACTGCTTTTATCTCCTCTTCAATTGTTGCCGGGTTCATCATCAGGTGATAACTTAGGTCTTGACCTAAGTTATCACAGTTGGCAGTTCGTAGTTCGTAGTTCGTAGTAATTTCAGCTCGTTGTCCAATCTGATCTTCTAATATTAATTCTGTCTTTCTGTTATCTATCCCCTGATTCTTTTCTTCCTCCAGCCTATAGCCTATAGCCTTTAGCCTATTTTTATCCTGTCCCCTGATTGGTTCCTGCGCAAAGAGGATGGTAGCGTTAAGTAATAATAACGAATTAAATAAAATTTGGGTTAGTAATTTCATCAAGGAAAAAGAAGGGTTAGTGGGAACTGGGCTTAAAAATAAACCACAAGGTTAATTCAAAAACTTCTTTTTTTGCAAACAAAAAAATTGGAGACTGCAATGTAAAAATTGTAATTATTCGCCCAATAGAGCAAATAATTACATTTTTTGAACTACTTCTTCAATAGAAATTCCATGGTGTATTGCTACAGCCTTAAGAATATTTCGAAGCGTTCCTAATCTCATAGGAGAGTGATTAGGAACAGTGACATGATGCTGCCCATTTTGTTTGTGGTAAGTCTAATTATGAGAACCTTCCTGACGTACTACAACATAACCATAAAAACGTAGTTTTTTGACCAACTCTGCACCAGAAAGATCACGTGGAATTCTCATGCTACAAGAAGCTCATCACGTACCAGATGCAACCTAATGGCTTTTGGTTGCTCTTCTATTGGAAAGTCAAAAAAATGACACTTTACAGCTTCGCGTATCATTTGACGAAGCTCTTCCATGGTCTCCCCTTCGGTAAAAATATCATATCCAAGAGCAGAAGCAATATATCCTGGTTCTTCCTCATCATAGCGCACTTCAAAGATAATTTCGTTCATAGATGGTTAACTCAACGATTTTCTAATAACAAGAGTAAATTGAGTGATCTCCAAAATTAATAATCATTATTAATTGGAAGATCAGTTTCTCTTGAAATAGCCGCACTTTGATGTAATTGAGAACATAATGTCTTATTTTTTAGTGGCACTTCAGTAAACAAATCGGAAGCAGTAGTATTAACAATAAGCCCCCAATCAATGGTGGACCCCATTCTTCGTCCGAAAATGCTT
>DATEBV010000212.1:0-6269 GCA_035287205.1 Chthoniobacterales bacterium
AACTAGCTAAAAATAAGAAAGAATCAGAAAATAAGAGGGAAAAAGATCCAGAAAGCAGTAAATTTTTCATTGCATCTGTTCAATCTAGAATAGAAGAACTAACTTTACTAGTTCAAACAGCTCAAGGAATAGCCCAATCTACTACAGGAGATAGTGCTGAATGTCAAAATAGCATTGCAAACTCACTTAAAAATGCAATAAAAATACTAACAAAAGCAATTGAGGTTGAAGAAGCTGGCAAGCCAGAAATATCTAAAAAATGGCGAGAGGTAGCTGAGCAACAAGTACGTTCCGTTGAACCATTCAATCAGGCAGCGAGAGCTTATGCAGCAGGAAAAACAGAAGAAGGTGCTTGTTGGAGTCAAGCAGGTAAAGGTTTTTATTATGCAGCAGAAAAACAAGAAAAGGCTATCGAAATTGAAGAAGCTGGCAAGTCAGAACTAGCTCAAAAATATCGTGAAGCAGCTGGACAACAGATTCTTGCAGTGGAGTATGATACCAAAGCAGCGAAAGCTTATGCTAAAGGGAAAGAAAAGGACGGTGAACATTGGAGCAATGTAGGGAATCGTTTTTATAATGCAGTCGAAAACCTAGAAAAAGCACTCAAAGCCGAAGGAGAAGGAAAACCAGAAGTAGCAGAGAAATACCGTGAAGCAGTCGAAGCTTGTACTCAATCAGCGAGAGCTTATACTGAAGGAAAAGAAGATGAAGGTGAAAATTGGAGAGATGCAAGTTATTATTTTAAGACAGCAGCCGAAAACCTAGAAAAAGCACTCAAAGCTGAAGGGGAAGGCAAACTAGAAGTAGTACAGAAATACCGTGAAGCAGTCGAAGCTTGTACTCAATCAGCGAAAGCTTATGTTGAAGGAAAAAAAGATGAAGGAAAAAATTGGAGAAGTGCAGGTTATGATTTTAAGACAGCAGCCGAATTCGTAGAAAAAGCACTTAAAGTCGAAGGAGAAGGTAAACCATAAGTAGCAGAGAAATACCGTGAAGCAGTCGAAACTTATACCCAATCAGCACGAGCTTATATTGAAGGAAAAGAAAGGGAAGGTCGTAGTTGGCGTAGCGCAGGTTATGATTTTAAGGAAGCAGCTGAAAACCTAGAAAAAGCACTCAAAGCCGAAGGAGAAGGCAAACTAGAAGTAGCGCAGAAATACCGTGAAGCAGTGAACGCTAATACCCAATCAGCGAGAGCAAACATTGTAGAAAAAATGTTTGAATGCGCGAAGTGGTATAATACAGGTTGTAATTTTAAGGAAGCAGCTGAAAACCTAGAAAAAGCACTCAAAGCCGAAGGAGAAGGCAAGCTAGAAGTAGCGCAGAAATACCGTGAAGCAACCGAAGCTTATACCCAATCAGCGAGAGCGTACGCTGTAGGCAAAACAGATGAAGGTGAAAATTGGAGAAATGTAGGTAATGATTTTAAAGAAGCAGCTAAATACCCAGAAAAAGTACTCAAAGCCGAAGGAGAAGGTAAACTAGAAGTAGCACAGAAATACCGTGAAGCAATCGAAGCTTTTACTCAATCAGCGAAAGCTTATGCTGAAGGAAAAGAAGCTGAAGGAAGAAATTGGAGAAGTGCAGGTTATGATTTTGACAGCGCTGCTGAAAACCTAGAAAAAGCACTCAAAGCCGAAGGAGAAGGTAAACTAGAAATAGCGCAGAAATACCGTGAAGTAGCCGAAGCTTTTACTCAATCAGCGAGAGCAGCTGCTGCAGGAAAAGCTGTTGAATGCTTGAGTTGGAGTAATCTAGGCTATGATCTTAGTGAAGCAGCTGAAAACCTAGAAAAAGCTATTGAGGTAGAAGTAAATAAAAAACCACTTATAACTCAAGTGCAACCTGAAGTAATAGAGAAAGAGCATTCTATCAAAGGAGCCATAAAACCTGCCTTAAAGAAAACAGATGAAAGTGCTAGTTATAATAATAAACTTGTTGATGATATTAAAAATGAATCAATAATAAAAGCTACTGAAGCAGAAGCAAATAGAAAACCTGATATTGCCAAAGTTTGGCATGAAATAGCACAACAAATGCATCTTGCTAGTGAGTGTTATACTAAAGCAGGTGATGCAGGAAAAACGAGTGAAGATGATAGCTTAAATAAAGCAGCTCTTTCTTATCAGTATTCTGGTGAACAACTTAAAAAAGCTATCGAACCAGATATTAGTGATGACCATTTTGTAGCAGCTTTTTGGCGTTGTGCAGCTAATCAAAACCAGCTTGCCAGCGAGTCTTTTACGAAGGCAGCCTTAGCATATGCTGAAAGAAAAGTAAATGAAAGTGATAGCTTAAAGTATGCAGGGCTTGTTTATCAGCGTGCAGCAGAGCAATTAGAAAATGCTATTACGGCAGAATTTACTAGAAATAGGGCAACTCGGTCTTGTGGTAATAATGCAAAAGGATTTTATTTGGAATCGCAACCAATTAATTATAAATCAATTGAGAAAAGTTTTAATTTTATGAATATTAATGTTTTATCCTATCCATTACGTGATTATGAGAAAGTTCACCTGTGGCGTAATGCAGCTCTATTAAATCAACTTGCTGGTAAATGTTTTACTATGGCAGTTTCAGATTTCGCTACTTGGCCAACAAAGCAAGAAAATAGTCAGTATAATTCAGGGTTTGCTTACTTATGTGCAGCTGAACAGTTAGAAAAAGTTATAGAAGCAAAATCTAAATTTCAAGCTGAATTCAGAGATGAAATTAGCAAGTTTTATACTAATGCTGCCATAGCAGATAGCGAATATAAAACAAACGAAGGTAGAAATTGGTATAAAGCTGCTCTTAGTTGTTTGCGTGCACTTGAAAAATCGGGTGATGCTGCCATCAAGTATAAACAAGCATCATTGAGGTTTAGGCGTGCAGCAGAGTGGTATGCAAAAGGTGATAGTTTTCCAATAGTTAGTAGGTTTGAGCAAGATGGAAATGATATGATCGAAACAGCAGAAGCCATGTTAGAGAAAGGAAAAGAGTAAAAATTAATGAGAAAAGCCGTATGGAAAAAATATTTAAATGTGGTCTTTCAATGCAAATTTATTTAACAAAATCTATAACTATTTAATCAACATTATGAAAATTACTTTATTATTTGCTCTTGCTCTTGTGCTAGATCCGTTAAGCACTCCTATACTTTTCGCGCAAGCTGAAAATAGGTTAGAGATAACTAATCAGACTACAGTTTGCAGAAGGTTAGCATTACTATCAGGAGATCAGATTACCCAAGAAGTTGAACCTACTATGACCTACGAACTGCAAACTGCGAACTGTGGTAATTCAGCTGGAAGCTTGAATTGTTATCTGATTGACCAACGAATTGAGCCTACTGCGAGCAGTGAACAGCGAACAGCTAACGGTAATGATTTAGGAACAAATCTGAGTTGTTACTTGATGATGGATCCTGCAATTGAAGTTGCTGAACAATTTGTAGAAAAAGGACTTGGAATTGTTGCAACTCCTCAATCATCTAATGCTTTTAAGTTTTTTAAAAATCTTGATGCTGAACAGCAAGCTAAATCTTCTAATTTACGTTCAGTAGTAGCTTCTCCTAAAGAAGGTATGCCGAGTACAAGTCGATTGAGTCCAACGAGGATTACTAGTATTGAAAATACTTCTGAAGCGAGGACTAAAAAAATAGAAGAACAGAAGGTAGCAAAGAATAACATTGCAGATGCAGAAAATAATTTAATAAAGGCTCAAAAAGAAACAGATGAGGCGAAAAGAGCCCTAGAGAAGACGAATAAAAATCAGAAAGAAAATGCTAACAACTTTTTTCAAAATAAAAAAATAGACGAATATGTGGCGGCTGCTAAAGTTGGGGTAGCTGATGCTTATTATACTACTATTGTAGTAAGAGACACTTCATATAGTACTCAAGCTGAAAAAAATCTTCAAGAGATGCAACAACGTGAAAATATGCTACGTAATATTTATCATAAAGAACAAGAAGAGCTTGAAAAAGGAGATACCTCTCCAACGCAAAAGCAAAAAAATGTAAACACCCTTAAGATCATACTTAGTAATGTTAGCGATGATCGCAAACTCTATTGTAATAAAAGGATGATTAATTTAACCATAGCGCAATTAGGATTGAAAGAAAGAGAAAATAATATTAATATTGAAAAAGAAGATTTAATGGCACAGAAAGCACAATTAGAATTACGAGAAGAAAATTTGGCAAAAGAACACAAAAATTTAAAAGATTCTTTAGAAGCCGCTTCTATTCAACATCAGCAAACTGCAGCGGAACAACTGCAAAAAGAAATGCAAGCTTTACTAGATAGACAAGAGATTATTATTCAAGAACGAGTAAAATTAGATGAGAAAATAGCATCATGGAAAATTGAAGAAGAAGGCGTCAATAAAACAAGGGAAGACCTAAATAAAAGAGAAATAGAGTTAACAGCTAAAGAAGTAGCTTTTGAACAAGAAAGAAATAGGGCTATCCAATTTTTGGAGTCTGAGAAAAACAAATTAGCTCAAGAACAAAAGAGCTTAAGCGAACAAGAAAATAAATTAAGAATTACTAAAGAAGGCTTGGATCAAAAAATGGCGGATTTAGAAACTGAAAAGATCACATTATTCCAAAAACAAAAAGATTTAGAAACAAAGCAGCAAACTGCTTCAGAGGAGCAAAAACGAGTTTTGAAGATACAGATAGACGATTTGCTAAAACAACAAAAGGATATAGGTGCGCAAGAAGCAGAGTTGAAAAAACAATTAGCAGATTTAGATAATAAAGAAGTGACCTTAGCCCAAATTAAAGAGGATTTAGCACAAAAAGAAACAGATCTTGATACTCGAGAAAAAGAATTAGCGGAAGAAAAAGAAGCTGTTGCCCAAGAAGCCGAAAACATTAGAAAATTAAGAGAAACACTCCATCAAAAAGAAGAAGAGGCCTTACAAGCCAAGGCTATAGCTGAAGAAGCTCAAAAGAAATTAGAAGAAGAAGCTGAAAAAGCCCATATGGCGGAAGAAGAGGCTCAAAGCAAAGCTTTAGAAGTTCATCAAAAAGCTCAAATAGTAGAAGCCGCTCTTAAACAAGCTGAAGAAAAAGCTAATCAACAGACTATAGCAGCTTATGAGGCTGAAGAAAAAGCACACCAAGCAGAAAAAGAAAAAAATCTTGCTTTACAAGCTCAACACCAGGCTGAAGAACGAATGCATCAAATAGAAACATCCCAAAAGCTTACTGAAACTGAAGTAATAAAAGCACACATTGCAGAAGACAATGCTAAAAAAGAAGCGTTAGAATTATCTCAGAAAGCAAACCAAGAAGAGCATGAAAAAGAAGAAGCCTTAAAAACTAAAGCTGAAGCCGAAGCAACCCTCAAAAGATTGGAAACTGAAGCCAAAAAAGCCCATGCAGCAGAAGAGGAGGCTAACAGCAAAGCCTTAGAAGCCCACCAGAAAGCCCAGATGATAGAAGCCACTCTCAAACAGGCAGAAGAACAGACTGCTAAAAATGCTATAGCAGTTAAGATGAGTGAAGAACAAGCACAACAGGCAGAAATGGGGAAAGCATCTGCTTTAGAAATTCAACGTCAAACTGAAGAAAAAATTGCTGCTTTGGAAGCGAAAATTATGAAAGCAGAAGCTTTAGAAAAAGTTTTAGAAGTAACAAAATTAGCCCAAGCTGCCCGAGAAAAAGCCAAAGCTACCATAGGAAATAGTGCTCGATATCAAAATAGCATTGCTGACTCACTTGAAAAGGTCGCGCTCTATTGGACAAAAATAGCAGAAGCACACATTGAAGGAAATAAAATACTCGTAGAAAAGTATACTAAAGTCGCAGAGCAATCTGAAAAAGCCGTGAAGCTATTTACACAAGCTGCTCAAGCTTGCGAAGCAGCAAAGCTTCAAGAGGGTGTTTGTTGGTATGAGGCAGGCAAAAGTACCCAATCAAGTACTACTACGATGATTCAAGCGAGTGAAATACTTGCTATAAGAAACAACTTCTTAGCGGAAAAATATGACAAATTATCAGAAAAACACCAAGCTGCTGCTGATAAAATTGCAAAAGCTGCCGAAACTTTTGCTGAAGGTAAAGATAGTGAAGCTTGGCCATTAGTTTGTCGTGGTATGTTAACCAGATCAGCGGCTTCTTCCATGGAATATAGTCTTAAAGCCAGTGAAGTTAAAGATGATGGAAAAGACTTCCTTGGAGTAAAATTTAAGGCAGTTGTAGAAAAAATGGATGAAGCAGGGGAATTTTACAAAAAAGCAAGCAAAGCTTCACTATCTTTACCTTCAGCAAAAGTTTC
>DATEBV010000213.1:0-4207 GCA_035287205.1 Chthoniobacterales bacterium
AAATATTCCAAATGCTGTGGTACTTGGAGCTCAAATGGGAGTAGTCTTCTAGAAGCGGCATTGAAGCTCTACTGAGGCAGCGAAGAGCTTCGTCGCGTCAGTGCTCAAAGCATCGAGTACGTCTGTACACTCAACTTTTGCGCGCTGCCACTCCTTGCTCTTCATCAGCCTCAGCGAGCTTGAATGCCGCTTCTTAACATTCTTTAAAACTCTACTCATTAATTCCAAATAACTTATTTAATTTTTCTTAATCCCTGTTAAAGAATTTTTATAAAAATTCTTTTTTCTTTTTTTGTGCTCCTTGTGTAATCCTTTGTGCTCCTTGTGGTGAATTTCTTCCTGCTTAAGAAATGTTAGTAGTCATTTTTTGCAAGTCGTAGTAGATGGGGATGAAATAACCAGGTTAACTTCTGCGTGCCGTCACTCCTTGTTCTTCGCAGTCTCAGCGAGTTTAAAAACAGGTTTTTAGAGTTCTTTCGAAATTCTATTTCTACTCGTAAATTGTTTCGCCAAACTTGAATTTTAAGCTTTTTAACTCTATTGCCCCAGGCAACAAAATAAACTCGTTACCCTTTACCCTTTACCCTTTACTCTTTACTTTTCTGTTGTGAAGCCAGGTACCAAGCAAAAATAAAAATCCATTTAAAAAATCAAACTCTCTCTACATATGAACATTAAAACATTCCCTTTATTTATTAACGGTGTATGGCGCATGGGATCTGAAAAGGAGGTGGCTGAAGATTTCAATCCTATGACAGGAGAACTCTATGCACGTGTTGCACAAGCTTCAGCAAGTGATGTTGAAGATGCTATTGCTTCTGCTCATCGTGCTCGAAAGGACTGGCAGAAAATGCTCGCATCAGAACGTGAAGCCATTTTACTGAAGGCTGCCGATGTCATCATAGCCCGGACGGATGAAATCTGTGATGTGCTCATTGATGAAACGGGTTCCATAAGAAGCAAGGCTATGTTTGAAATCTCTTACTGCGTCAATCTGCTACGCACTGCAGCAGCTATGGTTCTTCAAGTTTGTGGTGAGATGCTTCCCATGACCATGCCAGGACAGATTGGTATGACTATTCGCCAACCTCTCGGCGTCATTGCTGGTATTTCTCCATTCAATGCTCCTTTCATACTTGCTCTAAAGAAAGTCGCTTTCGCATTAGCCACTGGCAATACCTTTGTCCTTAAGCCGTCACAGCTAACACCAGTAATAGGATTAAAGATTGCTGAAATATTTGAAGAGGCAGGTCTGCCACCAGGCGTCTTAAATGTTATCCCAGGACCAGCAGAAGCTATTGGAAACACCTTAATGGCTGATCCACGCGTAAAGATGATCACCTTTACTGGCTCGGTCGGTGTTGGTCTGAACCTTGGAGCTCAGGCTGGTCACTATATGAAGCGCTTGACACTTGAATTGGGTGGTAAAAACCCATTCATCATATTACAGGATGCCAATATCGATTATGCTGTGAATGCTGCTACCTTTGGTATTTTCTTTCATCAAGGGCAAGTATGCATGGCTAGCTCACGCATCATTATTGAAGCTCCTTTGTTCGATATTTTTTGCGAAAAATTCGTTGCTAAGGCTAAAACATTAAAAGTTGGTGATCCTCGTGATCCAGCAACGGTCATTGGGCCACTAATCGAAGCCTCTCACTGCGAAATAATCGATCAACATGTTCAAGATGCTGTCAGCAAGGGCGCACGTTTACTCTATGGAGGAACACATGTTGGTCCACTCTATCAACCAACCATATTGGCTGGGGTAACACGTGAAATGGAAATTTTTAATAAGGAATCTTTTGGCCCCATCACCTCACTCATCTGCGTAGCTAATTCAGAAGAAGCGCTAGCTGTTGCCAATGATAGTTCTTATGGACTCTCTTCTTCATTGATCACAAATGATCTTCAAAAGGCTTTTGATTTATCACTCCGCCTCGAAGCCGGCATGGTCCATATTAATGATTGCACCGTATTGGATGAACCTAATGCTTCCTTTGGTGGCATCAAAAATAGCGGCTTTGGTCGCGAAGGTGGACATTCTTCGATTGAAGAAATGACAGAACTAAAATGGATCACTCTTCAACTTGGTCAACGCACTTTCCCGTTTTAGCGTAATTACCAACGTCTCTTTATTTCTACGAAATAAAGTGACGTTGGTAAAATCAGCCTAACATGTAATCATACTCGATGCTCCAACACCGGCGCAACACCACAATTCAAGGCATCAGTAGAGTTTCGAAAGAAGTCTGTTTTTAAGTAAATGTTCGGTTAACCCAGTCGGTAAAATTTGTTTAGGTGTCTTAGGATCCTTTACTGAAGCGATTTCGAAAGCAAAAATTAAGATCGAATAAAAAATCTCGCTTAACTTTTTCACCTCGTCACGAAGTGACCAAAAATCAACTTAAACTTAAACTTATAACTTAAACTTCCATTCGGCCTGTTGCCCGAATGGTTACATATGCTCTTCCCTTGCTGCTATATCATAGCAATCGCTATACCTTTCTTCGGTGGTACTAATGAAACCACTCAATCCCCTATAGCCAATATAGCAAAAGAAAACCCATCAACCATATCTACAGAAGAGCACGCTTTTAAGAAAAGTAAGACCTTATTAGAATTCTTGACCCAACAAGAGCCCTCTCCTCAAGGCTCTCTCTCTCCTTATGAAGCCATAGCCAAGATACCCCATAATATCTTTGAATATGAATATGCTTCACAAAGTTTGTTTGGTGGACACGATATACTGACTGCTCGTGGAATTGAACCATCCATCACGTACACCTCAGATATTGCAGGGAATCCTGTGGGAGGCATCCATCCCAAAGGGGGAACTTATATGGATAATATTGCTTTTAACTGCCTCTTTAATACAGAAAAGCTCTTCGGATGGCATGGAGGCTATTTGATGGTCAGCGCCATCCAACGTGATGGTATTAGCCTTTCTCAAAAAAATATTGGCAACCAATTTCCTGTCCAACAGGTTCAGATGCCAGGAACAGGGACCGGAGAAACATTCCATTTTTATGAACTCGACTATGAACAAAGATTTTATCATGACCATGCCAGCATAAAATCAGGTCGTTTTATTGCAGGAGATGACTTTGACTCCTCTCCTCTCTATTGGCTTTATATGGGTAAAGGGATCAATGGACGCCCTTTATCTCTTGGCGCCAATGGAAATTTCACCGTACCACCCAATGCTTCCTGGGCTAGTCGATTCAAAATTGAACTTCCCTCCTCAACTTCTGCTCGTATCGGTGCTTATCAAATGACCCAAAACTCTGTCAATGGACTTAATTGGAATTTTTATCCTCATGATGGAGTGATGCTCTTGGCTCAATATGAATGGGATCCAGAGTTCTTCAAGCCCACAGAAACATCTTTGCCCTCTAGCAGTATCAACAAGCCAACTGAATCGTCTCTCCCTAGAGAGCATGCTTTCAATAAAGCAAGACTACCAGCATCACCTGATACCTCCAAAGGACTCATGGGCCACTACTGGATGGGTGGCTACTACTCAACCTATGAATACACTCAGTTTAACAGTAAAGCATTAAGACCTGATGCTTTTGGTTTCTATTGGCACGCTGATCAAACAGTCTATCGGCCTCATCCAACAAATAATACGGGTCTTGTCCTTTGGACTGTTACGACTCTCTGCCCTCAAGAAAACATCTCCTTACTACCATTACAAATCAACGGTGGCGCCATCTACACAGGACTTATTCCAACACGGCGCAATGACTTTACCATCGCTGGTTTTACTTATGGAGAATTCAGTAGTAATTACGCAAATATTCAACAAAAGACCGGCAAAGGCAACCCAACGTACGAACTTGTCTATGAATTTGGATACCGTGTTAACATGACAAAATTTGCTTATATCCAACCCGACCTTCAATGGATCATTAACCCTGGCGGTACCGGACATATTCCTAATGCTGTAGTACTGGGCGCTCAAATAGGCGTAGTCTTCTAAACCTATCTTTAAACTCTACTGAGGCTGCGAAGAACTGCGTCGTGCCGGTACTCGAAGCATCGAGGACGTCTGTACACTCAACTTCTGCGTGCCGTCACTCCTTGTTCTTCATCAGCCTCAGCGAGTTTAAAGACAGGTTTTTAGAGTTCTTTCGAAATTCTATTTCTGTTCATGAATTGTTTTATCGGACTTAAAGATGGTAATAAAACATCCACTCCTGAA
>DATEBV010000214.1:0-2176 GCA_035287205.1 Chthoniobacterales bacterium
CTTTCTTTTCAAGCCTGTTAAACGACGAAATTTTTCTTCATCAAGTTGTTCTATTTGGTTATATTTCATAGATATTCTTTCTAAAGGAACTTTACATATCATCTAATTTTAATAATGTCTAGTTTTGAAAGAAGTCTAATGTAAAAACCTCAAATCTTTCCCGCGCGCAGTATAGAAAGACAACGATCAAACCCTTATTTTACTTCAGTCACTGCATAGCGGGGACTGAATGCCAACATGCTTCTTCTCATCGATAACTACGATTCTTTTACCTATAATCTTGTTCAATATTTTGGGGAGTTAGGGGAGGAAATTGTGGTATATCACAATGATGAAATTAGTGTGAAGGATGTTGCAAAATTAAAACCAGAGAGGATTTGCATTTCGCCTGGTCCTGGCCGTCCTGATCAAGCTGGAATTAGCGAGGAGGTTATTAAGATCTATGCAGGGAAACTTCCTATTTTAGGAGTTTGTTTAGGGCATCAATGTATTGCGACATGCTTTGGAGGAGAAGTTGTGCGTGCAGAGCGACTCATGCATGGAAAGACTTCTCCTATTCAGCATGATGAACGTGGTCTTTTTTATGGACTGACTAATCCCTTTGAGGCAACGCGCTACCATAGTCTTTTAGTACGCCGAGAAACACTTCCTCTCTGCTTAGAAATTACTGCAGAGACAGCTGAAGGAGAAATTATGGGTTTGCGCCATCGAGAGTTTCTACTTTGGGGCGTTCAGTTTCATCCTGAATCGATTTTAACAACGTATGGACATGAACTCTTAAAGAATTTTTTAGGTTTAAATCGTGATTTTGTGAGCTCAAACTAAACTGAAGTATTTTTATACCAACGTCACCGTAACAGGCAGAAGGAATAGCCACAAAAGAACACAAAGAAACACAAAAAAAAGAAACTTAGCAGTGAACTTGATTGATTAGTTAGGTTAAGCTGTTCCGCAGCTGTTGGTGCTCTAAGTTGAAGCGAGATCTTAATTCTTACCGTCCTTATTTTTTACGATAGCGAACATTCTTTATCTTGAGTTCTTAAATGTGTTAAAGAATTTTTATAAATTTTTTGTGTGTGTGTTCTGTTTCTTTGTGTTTCTTTGTGTTCTTTTGTGGCTATTTTCTTCCTTTAATTCAGTTTTGGACTCATGTGATTTGTACTATACAAAAAAATTTTGAACGAATCTCCCATGGCTATGTCTAATACGACATAACCCATAACGTTCTTTTTTTCATGAAAATCTTCATTCTTAGACCTTCATCCTTTCTCCCTATTATGAGAGGACCTTTAGTGTTTCTGGCCTTTGGCTCTATTTGTTTAGGACTTACGGCTTGTGCCAGCATGATGAGCGAGGCGCAATATCCAGTCACCATTTTGAGTAATCCTCCTCCTCCTACCTTCATTATCAAGAAGACTAATAGAATGGTGATCTCGCAAGGAATAACTCCCAACATAATCACGCTTCCCCCTTCTTTCGGCTACTTTCAACCAGCAAGGGTATATCATCGACTTTACCTGCCAAGGGGTTGCCCAGAGTATTCCGTTGTAGGCGAGCAACAGCGGTTGGTGTTTCGGCGATCTCGTTTCTTGAGGAATAATTATTCCTGCCCTATTCATCGTCGATTCATTAACAGGTACCATGTGGCGGTTTGATCACAGTCATTAGACTTCTTTCCAAACTCTACTTCTGCTGCAAATTGCTTCGTCGCGCCGGTGCTCGAAGCATCGAGTAGCTTCTGTACACTCAACTTCTGCGCGCCGTCGACTCCTTGCACTTCATCAGCATAAGCGAGTTTTGAAAGAAGTCTATTATTAACTTGTGAGCTTAAATTGAATTGAAGTAACAAGAAGAAGGAAGAAAATAGCCACAAAAGAACACAAAGAAGCACAAAGCACCAGAACACAAAAAAAGAATTTTTATAAAAATTCTTTAACGATTTTAATAACTCAAGATAAGAAATGTTCGATATCGTGAAAAATAAGATGGGCAGGAATTGAAATCTTGCGGACACATAGACCTCCAATAGCAGCGAAAGAGCTTAGCCAAACTGATCAATCAAGTTCGCCGTTAAGTTTCTTTTTTTTGTGTTTTTTTGTGTTCTTTCGTGGCTATTCCTTCTGCCTGTTACGATGACGTTGGTATGAAAACACTTCAGTTCAGTTCGAGCTCACAA
>DATEBV010000215.1:0-3289 GCA_035287205.1 Chthoniobacterales bacterium
TTCTTCGAGCCTTCACTCCTTGTCGTAGCCATGCCTCTTCTTGTGCAAGTTTCTTGTCAAAAGTAGACCATCCTTTCTCTTCTGCATCCAATCGAGCAGTTTTTCGTTCAAGATAGGTATCGTAGTTGCAATTCCAGCTCAAAAGAGATCCTCTATCTAATTCTACGATTCGAGTTGCTAATTTTTTTAAAAAAGCACGATCGTGTGTGACAAAAAAGAGGGTGATCGGGGTTGTCAGTAAAAATTCCTCCAGCCATACGATGGATTCGAGATCAAGATGATTTGTCGGCTCATCAAGAAGAAGAAGGTCTGGCTTTCCTGCAAGGGCACGTGCTAAAAGCGTACGGCGTTTTAAGCCTCCGGAAAGAGATTCAAATGGTTCATCAACAGGAAGTTTCATTGTTTCAGCCAAAGCCTCAAGACGAACATCACTCTCCCATTCCTCTTCGTTATGTTTCGGGTGTAAACCTGAACGAAGCACTTCTATGACCGTGCCAGTTATATTTTCTGGAATCTCTTGAGTCAGGTACGTGACGACAGCCCCTGGAGAGCAAAGGATCTCTCCTTCCTTCGGTGTCTCTTCACCAGTCATCACACGCATAAGGCTCGTTTTCCCGGCACCATTCCGTCCAACAAGACAGATTCGTTCACCCGCTTCTATTTGGAGATCAACGTGATCAAGAAGAGGCAACGCACCATAAGAAAGTGTTATTTGATGTAATTGAAAGAGGGGCATGGTAATGAAAGAGATACTAATAGCAATTCGATCCTAAAGGCAAGCGTTTTCTTCACCAAGTTTTTCCGATCGTGTTCGCAGTGGTGATCCTCAACTTTCATCTTCTATCTCCCATCTTCTATCTTCTACCGCAGCAGCGGTATCTACAGCCTATAGCCTACAGTCTACAGCCTCTATTCGGCCTGTTGGCCGAATAGTTACCAACTCTCCTTCACCACGGTAATTTCCTTGCTCATATTGTTCTGCTTTTCGTTGATAACATTCAATAGATTTTTCATCTTCTTGGATAGCCGCATACCAGGAATCAGCTATTTCTTCTCTTCCATTACTTCTTGCTTCATTCTCTTGAGCTTTCCAATGAATTCTTCGAGGTATCGTTTGTGCTATTACTTTGGTTGCTCTTACACTCATATCTGCAGCTTGCTCCAAATAATACCCTTTATCTTTGCCATATCTATCTTTTAGTGTATATTGTCTTTTTTTATAATATTCTTCTGCTCGTTGATAAAGTGCTATAGCTTTCTCATGCTCTTGGATAGCCTGATGCCATAAATTTGCTTCTTCTATTTTTCCATTACTTGCTGCTTCATTCTCCTTAACTTCCCAATCAATTCTTTGATGAATCATTTCTTTCATGACTTTGGTTGTCTCTATAGTGATATCTGCAGCTTGTTCTAAATTATATCCTCTACCTTGACGATCATCCTTTTCTTGAGCATATTGTTCCGCAGACTGTCGATAGAATGCTATAGCTTTCTCAACTTCTTGAATAGCCTGATTCCATAAGTTTGCTTCTTCTACTTTTCCATTACTTTCTGCTTCGTTCTCTTTAGCTTTCCAATCAATCCTTTGAGGTATCGTTTGTGCTATTACTTTGGCTGTTTTTAAAGTAACATCTGCAGCTTTTTTTAAATTACTTTCCCGATGGTCCTCCCCTCTAGCCCTCCTTGTTGAAATTCCTTGATAAAATAAAATCGCTTTTTCTGATGCTTGGATAGCATGATGCCATAAGTTAGCTTCTTCTTCTCTTCCATTATTTCTTGCTTCACTCTCTTTGGCTTCCCAAGAAATCCCCTTAGTAAAAACTCTATTTACCTCACTAGCAAGAGATTCAGCTTCTTTTAAATGATTAACAACATCTTTACTCTTTCCGTTTCTCCTAATATGTCGCTCTATGATTTGTTGATAGATTAATAGGGATTTTTCGCATTCTTCTGCAATTTGTTGCCAAAAAAATGCTTCCTTTTCATCTTTTCTTTGTTCCTGTACTGCTAGAGTCCAATATTTACTTGCTTGTTTCCAAAAAGTTTTTTCCCAAGAATTAGCAGTTTCTTGTTGAGTTTCTTTTTCTTCAGCTACTTTTGTCGCCTGTTTTGCTTCTATTGCTTTAATTTTTCTCTCTTTGCTTCTTTGGTCAGGCGTAAATTTTGCCCATCGGATAGCTTTTTTTCTTTCAACGGCTTCTAATTCTAATCTCATTAATTCATATTCAGCTTTCTTTGCAGCTTCGATAAGGCTTTTTTTAAAGGAACTTGTCGTTAAACAAGATGTCCAAAAATTATTATTATTTTCAATATCACGATAAGCTTTTTCAGTTATCATTTGAGCATTCTGAATTTTTCTTTCAACAGCTTTATCTCTAGCCATATTGCTCATGAGAACAGCGTTATTATAAGAATCTCTTCTTTTCGAAGATAGCACAAACCAATTATTAGGATTTTCTTCAAACCTCATTGCTACATTTTTCATTCGATATTGTGTCTCGCTTTCTTCTTCCAACGGATTATCTTCCCAGATGTCACATTCTTTTTCCCCATATATTATTGCATCTCTCCTTCCTGTTATCAACAGTGCTTTACCAATTTTTTCTAGTTCTTTATCTGAAATAAGAGGTCGATCAGTTGGAACCTTATCAAGGGTCAAAGATGCTACAGGAAAGAAATCATCCGCTTCCTTTTCATCATAATCTTCATTTTTAACTTCTAATGCTGTAGGCGAAAATAGTTCCAAACTGCATGTGGTAGGAGTTTGGTTTTTTTGTTGCGTTATTACTACTGTATTGCAGAATTTCGGCGTGTTTATAAATAATTTTGGTTTTATCCGTTTTCTTCCATTGGAACGTCCATTAAAAATCAATTTGTCTAAAATTTCCTCACCTTCCTTAATTTCAGTAGGATTCATCATCATGTGACAACTCAGGTTTTCACCTGAGTTGTCACAGTTCGTAGTTGGTTCAGCCTGTTGCTTAATCTGATTTTCTGTAGTCTGATTGGTACCTGCAACTTGTAACCTGAAACCTGTAACCTGATTATTGTAGTTCGTAGTGAGTTCAATTCGTTGCCCAATTTGCTCTTCTGATGGTAATTCTGCGTTGCTGTTATCTGCAATCTGTAGTCTGTAGTTTACAGTCTGATTGGTAGCTACAACCTGCAACCTACAACCTATAACCTGATTATTGTCACAGTTGGTAGTTGGTAGTTCGTAGTTCGTAGCAGTTTCAGCTTGTTGGCTAATCTCTCCTGATGGTAGCGCTGCCTTTCTGTTGTCTGTTCC
>DATEBV010000216.1:0-20869 GCA_035287205.1 Chthoniobacterales bacterium
TTCATTCTAGAACTCTATATATTTATATTTTCTTATGAATCTATTCTTGGTCAATGTAGTCTAAACATGAAAGCTTCTGCCATGCTTGGCATACAAAATTTTTGCTCTCTCATAATGCTCATAAGCCTTCTTTTGATGAGCTCTTGCAGCTTCCAGATCTCCATCAGCGACTGCTGCACGATGTGCTAAGCGATACTCCGTATCTGCGGAAGATAATTCTGAAAAAACGTCGCCATAGTCATGAATGTCATAACCAGATCTGCTTTTCCATAGCTTTTTTTCAAAATTTTCAAATTCATCAAAAATCTGACGCGAAAAGGCATCACCTTGTTCTACTCCCTCTTGTCTATATATTTCAGCCCTCCATTGATGGTAATAGGCATTCTGTTCATGAACTCTCCAACTATCATATTCCTCACCATTTAGTGCTGATTGGGCGACTTGATTAAAAGCTTGTACCGCTTGATCATACTCCTTTGCAGCTTCTATTTTATTCTCATTTCTTGCTTGAGCAGCTTGTTTAAGAGACCATGCTGCACGATTAGCATACCCTCCTGCACCTGAAAAACTACCCTTTTTCCAGCCAGCCTCTTTAGGACGAACTCCAGCTGCTTGGAGATAATAGTGAGCAGCTTGTTCGAACACTTTAGTCACGTCTAGAAAACCTTCATTTTTGGTTTGAGCTGCTTTTTCAAATGATCCCGCTGCATTACGAATAAGACAAGCTATGTCACTAAATCCACGAGCCTCCTCATCATCTGCAGAAAAGGCGGCTTGAGCTGCTTTCAAATAAACTTGACCCGCTTGAACCTCATAACTAGCTGCTTTCTCAAACATCTTAACGGCTTCTTCGTAGCCTTGATTTTTTGCTCGAGTTGCTTGTTTTAATGTCTCTGCTCCCCTACTAGTATAAGAAGCAGCCTTCGAAAAATTATCTCCTCTCTTCGAAATAAAACTACATACCTCGCCAGTTTTTGGTTCGTTAAGAGCTGCTTGAACTGCTTGGAAATAATAGTCAGCAGATTGCTCAAATACATTGGCAGCTTCTATTGCACCTTCTCTTTTCGCTTGAGCTGCTTGTTTAAGAGACAATGCTGCACCTTTAGCATCTATTCCTGCTCTTCGAAAAGCACCGGTTTCCCAAGCGCTCTTTTTAGTAGAGATATTAGCTGCTTGGAGATAATAGTGGGCAGCTTGTTCAAACGCCTCAACCGCTTCTCCAAAACCCTCTCTTTTTGCTTCTCCTGCTTTTTCAAATGATCCTGCTGCATCACTCATATAGAAAGCTATATCTGAAAATTTTTCTGCTTTCTCCTTATCTGCAGAACTAGCGGTTTGGATTGCTTGCAAATAAACTCCCGCTGCTTGAAATTCATAGCTAGCTGTTTTTTCAAACATCTTCACAGCTTTTTCGTAGCCTTGACGTTTTGCGTGAGCTGCTTGTTTTAATGTCTTTGCCGCCATACCGGTATAACAAGCTGCCCGTGAAAAATCATCCTCTTTCTTTGAAAAAAAACGGTGCATATCTCCAGTTTTTCGTTCATTAACAGCAGCTTGAAGTGCTTGGAGATAATAGTCAGCAGCTTGTTCAAATGCATTAGCAGCTTCTAGTGCACCTTCTCTCCTTGCTTGAGCTGCTTCTTCAGGTAATTTTTCTACATTATCTTTTAAATAATATGGAACAGCAGTATTCGGAAATCCCTTAGCTTCAAGCTCACTCGTCACAGCCTTAAGCTCTAAAGAAAACCCTTTAACATAAAAAGGAAAGGCAGCAGGAACATCTCCTTCTTTCATGTACTGAGCAAATTGATAAAAACTCATAATGGCTTCTTGAGCTGTTGCCGCCGCCTCTTCAAACATAATAGCTATTTTATTATTGCTTGTTATCATATATCGATTAGTTTCTGTTGTGGCAATAACCTTTGCCGAAGCTGCTGAAGTAAGACAACGATTTCTTTGCTCTGAAAACCTCATCACAGCATCAGCTGCTTTTTCTAGGTGTTCAATATTGCTATTAATGGTATCAAGTTGTGATAGCAAAATAATTTTTGCTCTTGCTCCTGCTATTTTTGCTTCTTCTGTGTTTGTATTCTGGTCATACTTTTCCCAAGCAAATGGTAGATAATGGGTATAGGCTATGGCATCCTCCATGATTTTCATCGCCTGAGCTAAAGCGACTAATTGATAAAGTTCAGGAAGCATTGATGTGACTAATGCTGTCATACTTTGATACAAGGCTTCTTTTTTTTGAGAAATACAACATTCACTCCACTCCTCAACGGCATCTTTCCAAACAGCAATCTCGTTAGCCAAGTTAGGATATTTTTCCTGAAGCTCTTCAACGGTTTGTTGATACTTTTGCTTGTAGTCAGCTTGCTTCGCTTCAGGTGATTTTAGAAATTGAAAAATAATATCTGGAGAAAAGCTTAAAATACGATTTCCTAAGTTAGCAGTAATGGGTGTATTGTTATTCCTTGTTTCTGTTGAAATATCATCCATGAAAATTTCATCTAGAGAAGCAAGTCTCTGTTTTTTTTGTGAACCTAATTCCTCTGGTTCAGGCAATGAAGACCTAGGTTCGACTATAGAATCAACATCCATAGAAGAGGGGCCTATGAATGCACTTTCTTCTGTTACATGAGGTGCTACCTGTGCTGCGTTAAGAGGGAGTTCATTAATAAAACCTTCTTCTCTGGCGACCTCATCCCCTAGACGAGCTCCTTCTTCGCAGACATGCTTTACCCCACTACCTCTATACTTAGAGCCAAAGCCACCTGCCTTCATAGCTGAAGGAAAAGAGAGTAGGAATAAGAAAAGTAAAAGACGATGATACACAATCATAAGAATAGGATGAAAAATTAGATGATATTTATTAGTTCCGATAAACACAGACTTTTAAGAAAAAATTAAAAATTTAATGCCACTTGCCATACAAGATTTCACCTCGCTCATAATGCTCATAAGCCTTCTGTTGATGCGCTCTTGCAGCTTCCAGGTCCCCATCGTCTACTACTGCCCGAAGTGCTAACTTATACTCCTCTCCTGCGCAACAGAGTTCATAAAAAAGGCCTTTATAGTCTTCAATGTTAAAGGTAGATCTTCTTTCGATTATCTTTTCGTAAAGTTTTTCAAAATCATCAAAAATCTGACGAGAAAAAGCATCACCTTGTTCTACACCCTCTTGTCTGTAGATCTCAGCCCTCCATTGATGGTAGTAGGCATCCTGATAATGAATTCTGATACTGTCGTATTTTCCACCATTTATTGATGATTGGACGGCTTGAAAAAAAGCCTGCACTGCTTGATCAAACTCACTTACAGCTTCTGCTTTACCCTCACTTCTTGCTTGAGCAGCTTGTTTAAGGGACCGTGCTGCATGATTAGCATACTCTCCTGCTTGTGAAAAATCACCACCTTCCCAAGCACCCTCTTTAGAGCAGGTCTTGGCTGCTTGAAGATAATAGTTGGCCGCTTGTTCAAACACGGTGGCAACTTCTCCTAAACCTTCTCTTTTTACTTCTGCTGCTTTTTCAAATGATCCTGCTGCATCACGAATATGCCAAGCTATACTAAAAAAACTATCTGCTTTCTTCGAATCTGCAGAAGCAGCAGTTTTAGCTGCTTGCGAATGAACTTGAGCGGCTTGAAGTTGATAATCCGCTGCTTTCTCAAACATCTTCATAGCTTCTTCATAGCCTTGATGTTTTGCTAAAGCTGCTTGTTGAAGTGTCTTTGCTGCAATACTAGTATAAAAAGCTGCCAGCGAAAAATCCCCCCCTATCTTCGAGATAAAACTGCATACATGGTCAGTTTTTGGTTCATTAACAGCAGCTTGAACTGCTTGGAGATAATAGCAAGCAGCTTGCTCAAATGCATCGGCTGCTTCTATTGCATCTTCTCTTCTCGCTTGAGCTGCTTTTTCAGGTAATTTTTCTATGTCATTTATCCTATCGGGCTTTAAATCATTTATCATAAACTGATAACTCTTATATCCTTTAGTAGCACCTTGAGCTTCAAGCTCACTCTTTAAAGCCTTAAACTCTAAAGAAAACCCGTTAACATAAAAAAGAAAGGCTGCAGGAGCATCTCCTTCTTTCATTTCCTGAGCAAATTGAGAATAAGAAGCTATTGCTTCTTGAGCCGTTACTGCTGCCTCTTTAAACTTAATGTCTGTTTTAGCAGCCAAAGTAAGACAACGGTTTCTTTGCTCTGAAAGTCTCATAATAGCATCAACTGCTTTTTCTAGGTGTTGAACATCACTATTAACAACATTTATCTCCGTGAAAAAAGGATTAGTCCCATCTTCTTTCAATACAGAAGACAGATGATGTATATAGGCTATAGCATCTTCCATTATTTTCATCGCCTGGCTAAGAGCAACCAATCGGTATAATTCAGAGGGCATAGAGAAAGTCATTCCAGCTACATTTTGATAGCAGGCCGCTTTTGCTTCTGGAGTGGAACATCCATTCCATGCATCAACAACCCATTTCCAAGCATCAATCTGTTGAACTAACTCGGGATATTTTGTTTGGAGCTCTTGAGCTGTCTGTTGATGTTCCGCCTTGTACACAGCTTGTTTTGCTTCAAGTGATCTCAGAAAATTTGCAATGAGTCCTTGTGGAAGTTTAAGCGTATGATCTCCCAAATTGGAAGCTTGAGGAGTACTCTTGTTAGCCCTTTCCATTAATGAAACTTGGTCCATAACAATCTCATCTAGAGAGCTAACAGGCGGTTCTACTAGGACGCCTGTCGCTGGAACTTCAGTAAATGAAGAGGAAAATGCGGGCGCTGCTATGAATGCTCCTTCTTCTATTGCATGAAGTCCTGTCTGCGCGGCGTTAAGAGGGAGTTCATTGATGAAACCTTCTTCTCCAGTAACCTCCTCAACAAGAAAAGTTTCTTCTTCAGCGACATATTTTAAAACTCCATCTGCAGCTGGAGTTGAAGCTACTAGCCTCCATGGTTGCAGGAAAGCGAGCAAGAGAAGGCAGAGTAAAAAGCGCGAAAGCAAACTCATAAGAATAGGATGAAGATTATTTGTAAAATATATTATTTCAATTCTGCCCGTTCAGTAACGCCCTGGGGTGGTGAAAATCATGGTAATTTCCTAAATATAATCAGTGCTAGTTTTTAACTGATTTTCAATCGTCATGAGTATATGCTTCTTTCTTCACTTCTTTTCCCCTTTTAGCTAATTTTTTTCCTTCTTCTTCATTACCTTGAGCAAAGGCTTCAGCCCCTTTTCTATAATACTCAGCTGCTATTTGACATTGTTCCGCTGTTTTTTGCCAGAGACGCCTCTCGGAGGAACTCTTTTCTTCGGTTACTTCTAGAGATTTTTCAAGATGTTCAATAGAATTTTTTAATTCACAAGCACTCAATACAGCACATTCACCTGCACTTCTTGTTGCTTGTTCATAATAATTACTTGTGTATCCTAAACGGCAACCTTCTTCTTCATTACCTTGGGCAAAGGCTTCAGCCCCTTTTCTATAATACTCAGCTGCTACCTTATATTGCTCTGCTATTTTTTGCCAGAGAGCAGACGCAGAGGCATTTTCTTCTTCGGTTGCTTCAACGGATTTTTTAAGACTTTGAGCAGCATTTTCTAATTGGTAAGCGCTTGACTCTGCAGCACTAACTGCTTTATAGAGACAGGTGCTTATTCCTTCACTAAATAGACTCATACTTTCTTGGTCTTCTATAGATTCAGTTTCTTTCTGTTTTCTATTATACTCAATAGCAATTTGGTATTGTTCTGCTGCTTTCCTCCAGAGTGCAGATACCAATTCATGTCCTTCTGAGGCTGCTTCTAAAGACTCTTTGGTACTCTCAGCCACTTTTATTAACTTATCAGCATTATTTTTCAAGAAAGATGCTTCACTCAAACAGAGCATTCTCCCTTTGACTCCCCCTGCAATGGCTTCAGCTCCTTTGCGATAATGCTCAGCAGCAATTTGATAGTGTTCGGTTATTTTCTGCCAGAGAACTGTTAGGGCTTCATTCCCCTTTTTACCACTTGCTTGCTTGTATTTCTCAAGGCTCTCAGCGGCTTTTTCCAAGCAATTAGCACTATCTGCCGCAATATCAGCTGCTTCTGTAAAACAGGCAGTTTCTTTTTTATTTCTTTTTATATAGACTTCCATACTTCTTCTCCAATACTCAGAAAGAAGTAGATGTTGTTCTGAGCTTTTCTTCCAGAATTCTGCTACCGACTTATTATTATTTTTAGCTTCTTTTATGGATTGTTCAAAAGTCTTAGCAGCATTTTCTAATTGATCAGCAATCCACCTAGCAGAATTCATGAGATCATTAAAGTAAGGTTCTTTTTTATTTCCAGAAATCTGAGCTTCAGCGGATTTTTTACTATACTCCGCAGCTATTTGATACTGTTCTTCTGTTTTTTTCCAAAGGTTTGCCACAGAATCATTTTCTTCTGCAGTTGCTTCTAAAGATTTTGTAAGACTCTCAGCTGCTTTTTCTAATTCTTCAGCAGTAGATTTTGCAGAACTAGCGACACTCGCCTCAATACAATATGCACCTCCTAAGCGATCAGCTTCTTTTTTATGTCCTTGAGTATAAGCTTCCGCTCCCTTTCGGTAATGCTCGGCAGCTACTTGATATTGTTCCGCTGCTTTCTGCCAGAGAACCGCTACGGAGGGAAGCTCCTCTTCGCTTGCTTCTAGAGATTTTTCAAGACTTTGAACAGCTTGTTTTAACTGATCTACACTAAATCTTATAGAGGCTTCTGATTCATAGGAAAAATCTTCTGCATTTTTTGTAGTAGTAACTTTAGAATGTGCTTGAAAATACTCATCAAGCAAATAATACTGCTCTGCATTTTGCTGCCAAAGTATTGATAGCGGTGTATTACCTTCTCTTACTGCTTCGAGAGATTCTTCAAGGCTCTTAGCTGCTTGTTCTAATCGATCAACACTATAATTAGTAACATCTTCTGATAATTCTAAATGCTTAACTTCTTCTTGATCTCCTGCAAGCTTAGCTTCAGCACTTTTTCTCGCATGCTCAGCAAGAAGCTGCCATTTTTCTGCTCCTTTGCCCCAACACATTGCTATGGATTCATTTCTCTCTTTAGTTATTTCTTGAGATCGTTTTATACTCTTAAGGGCTTTGCTTAAATGCATAGAACTATCCCAAATAGCATGAGTTGTGTGTTCAAATAGGAGAACTTTTTCTTTGTCATCAGTCGCTTCAGCCTCAGCAAATTTCCTCCAATATTCTGCTAGAAGTTGATTTTGCTCGGCACTTTCCCTCAAAAGCATTACTAAGTACTGATTACCTTCTTGGCTTTTTTGCTGAGCTGTCTCAAGAATTTCAGCAGCTTCTCTTAATTTATCACAACTAACTTCAGAAGAACTATTTGATTTATTGAAACACTCTATTTTCTCTTGATTTCCTGCAATGTTAGTTTCGGCACCTTCTCGCCAATATTCAGCAAGATGTTGATACTGCTCCGCATTTTTTCCAAAAAGCGCTACCATGGAATCATCTCCTTTTTTAGTTACTTTCTGAGCTTTTTTAAGATTCTTAGAAGCTTCTTCTAATTTATCAGTACTTTTTCTCACAAATTCATCCGTCTCTTCAAAGGAGGTCATTTCTTGTTCATTTCCTTTGATAATCGCCTCAATATTTTTTTTCCCATACTCAGCGAGATATTGATATTGCTCTGCATTCTTCTTCCAAAGTATTGCCACTAACGAATTCCCATCTTTTGTTGCTTTTCGCGATTCTTCAAGACATTCGCCGGTTTGTTCTAATTGCTCTGTACTGAATGTAGCAGCACGAACCAGCTTCTTAAAGTCAGTAGATTCTTCTTTATTGCCTTGATTAATATCTTCAACAGCTTTTTGATAATACACGGCAAAATACTGATATTGCTCTGCGTTTTTCTCCCAGAGTGTCGCTATCGATTGATTTCCTTCTTTTGCTACTTTATGCGATTTATAAAGACTTTCGGCAGCTTTTTTAAAGTTATCAGCACCAGACCTTATCAGATCAGATTCACTAACTTTCTCATCTGAACTACCATCATCTTCAGCATCAAAGTTTTTATGTTTTGCTGGTTTTTCTTTAATAGCAACTTTAACTTTTTTTTGATAATGATCTGCAAGAAGTTGATATTGGGCGGTTGTTCTTGCCCAAAGAGCTGCTACAAGAGCATCCCCTTCTTTGCCTACTTTATAAGATTGATCGAGACTCGAAATTGCGTTTTCTAACCCATCAGAACTACAATCAGAAAGCTCACTAACTTTTTCGAAGAGGAGCGATTGTTCTGTTTTTCCTTTAATAATCGCTTCCGTCAGTTTTTTACTATACTCAGCTGCAACTTGATATTGTTCAGCTGCTTTTTCCAAGAGCATTGCCAAAGGAAAATTTTCTTCTTTGGTTGCTTGCTGTGCTTTTTCAAGACTCTCAACACTCTTATCTAACCTATAAACACTATACATAGCAGAGTCGCCAGCATTCCCAAAACGATATATTTCTTTCTCTTTCTCTTTAACGGTAGCCTCAGCACTTTTTTGATAATATTCGGAAGCAACTTTACATTGATCAACACTTTTCTCCAGAAGCGTTGCTATGGAAGCATTTCCCTCCTTGATTACTTGTTGCAATTTTTCAAGATTGGTAGCAGCCTTTTCTAATGCATCCCCACTTATTCTAGTATACATGCTTGTGCTATTAAAACGAGTAGACTCTTTCTTGTTTCTTTTAATAATAGCTTCAACTGATTTTATTCCATATTCAACGGCATTTTGATATTGCTCGACACTTTTTCCTAAGAGCGTTGCAATAGGCTCATTTCCTTCTTGGGATGCCTTCTGCGATTTCTCAAGATTTATAACTGCCTTTTCTAATTGATTAGCATGAGAGGCAGCAGAATCACCAGCTTCTTTAAAAAGACTTATTTCTTGATAGAAGCGGTCAAGTGCTAATTCTTCGTAGAAAGCTTCTCCATAAGAATAAGAGTCACTTGTTTTTTCAGAGTCACTATTTTCTTTTTCGAAGAGGCTATCCCTTCCATAATCATCTTCTCTTTCATAATCATCTTCTCTTCCAAAGTAATTTTCTTCTTCAGAATCATCTTCTTTTTCGAAATAATTTTCTTCTTCAGAGTAACTTTCTTCTTTAAAGTGATTATTTTCTTTTTTTACTGCTTTAAGAGATTTCTTAAAATTCACATCCGTTTTTTTTAACTGATAATCACTAAACCAAGCTAGAGAAGCTTCAAGGTGTTTTTTATAATATTCTGAAGCTACTTGATGTTGTGATGAAATTTTCTGCCAAAGAGTTACTACAGATGTATTCCCTGCTTTGGTTATTTCTAGAGATTTCGCGAGACCCTTCGCCGCTTTTTCTAACTGATCAGCACGAAGCCTAGCTGAAATAGCTGTTGTATTACTACAGCAGAAAGTCAATTCTTGATCACATCGGTCAACAACATTAACTTGTCGATAATATTCTGCAGCATCTTGATATTGTTCGGCTGCTTTCTGCCAGAGTGTTGCTACAGATGCATTACCTTGTTCCAAAGCTTCTTTTGATTGTAATCTACTTCTCTCAACATGAGATAATTGATCACCAATAAAAGCCTCTGTCTCAAAATCTTCTAATCCGCGAATCGAATTAGAATAGTTGGAAGCACAATGTTGAGCTACTTTTTTCCATTCTTCTAGAGATTTCTCTAATTGTTCAGCCACTGTTTTCCATGAGAGAGCTCTTTCCCTATTGCCTTGGCTAAGTGCTTCACTTACATTAAGCCAACTTTCTGAAGCTTGTTCTGTTTTTTCTACTACTTTATTCCATGCTTCCTTTTCTGAATAGTTAGATGCTTCTGAGGCAACTTTTGCAGCATTCCCTTGTTCCTTTGCTTGAGCAGCTCGTACCTTTGCTTCTGCTTCCTCTTTATGTCTAGCCTTTATGTTAATTTCTTCTTGGATTCTGGCTTCTTCTATTCTACTTGCTTCTGTGGCAGCTGCAATCTTGCGTTCTTGAACCCAACGCATATTCTCTTTCCATAGAGCACTCTCTTTCTCAGCATGATTTAAAGCTTCTGTGAACTCTGCTGTATCGAAAGCAACTCTTTCTGCTTTCTCATAAGCCGCTTTGTACCATCTTACGGTATCTTCCCACGCACTTTTAGCTGCTTCATAGAGTTCTAGCTCTTTTGTTAAATTTTCACTATTTTCTTCTATCTCTCCTTTGTCAACTTTTATTTTATAAGTAGTAGCTGTAAAACTTGTTTTTTTAGCATTTGTTCTACCTGTTTCAGCCAATGTTTGATCTTCTATAATATCTTTCAATGCAGATTTTTGTGCTGCTGTTATCGGATGAGGTGATAAAGGGTGAACCTGAGCTACTCCTTGAGCTGCCTTTTTGGCAGCATTCAAATTTTCCTCAGCAATTTTAAGAAGATCAGCCTTTGCCATAACATCAGCTTTTGCGATTTCAAATGCATCTAAGGCTTCTTCTTCTGTTTTCTTAATCTCATCAATCTCAGCTTCAGCAGCGCTATGAGAAGAACTATTACGAACACTAATTGCGTAAAAAACAGCATCAGCCATTTCAACTTTAGCTTCAGCAACAACTCCCGCAAGTTTTGTGGCTTCATAGTTACTAGCAATATGAGCAACACGTGCTTTTTCATAATTAATATTGGCCATGGCTACTGATTGGTCGGCCTCCTTTTCTTGGTGCGGGACTCTTAAAGCTTCTTTTAAACTCCGTTTTGCCTCATCATGATTTCTTCGGGCTTCTTCTATTTTTTGCCTGACCTTCTCCAATGCTCTCTCTGCTTTTCTTTTGCTAAAGTCAGCTGCTTTCTCTGCAGCAGCCCATTCATAAGCTTCTGCTGAACTTATTTCTAAAGCACCTTCAACAAACTCTCTTTCATGAAAAGACATAGCTGCAACTTTAGCTAAGCAGGTTGCATAGATATTATCACAAATTTCTTTCTTAAAATATTCGTTTATATCATCCTCTACCTCTTCCTCATCCTCGCCATCATTTTCTCTCTTAACCTTGAGACTTTGAGTTATTGTTTTTGCTGGAAGCACTTCATCTTTTAATTTAAAAACCTTACTAGGGGAAGAAGCAGCTAATGCTGTACAACTACCTTTATCCCCAAGAAAGCCATCTTCTAAAACTTCAGAACATCCTAATCCTTTTTTTAAAGTTGCTATACCCTCTGTCACTGCTTCAAGTGTTGCAGGATTCATTTGCAGCTTAGGAGCAATTTGAGATGCTTTACTTGCAGTATTTATAGTTCGTTGGCTTATTTTATAGACAGAAGATGGAGAATGAAAAACATCATCCTGTCTGTTGTCCTCAATATTTGATAAGGAAATTGCACTAAGTTGGCTCGAAATAAGAAGACAAAAAAATAAATAATGCGACGTTATGAATTTCATAAAAAAATTTCTATATTATTGCGAAAAATCGCTATTCTCTAATCACGTTTCTAGGATTATATGCCTAACTAAACCAGGTGCCAAGCAAAAATAAAAGTCCATTTTAAAACTGGGTCACTTCCGGACAGACTCCAATTAGGACTTTCCAAGAGCGAACAATTTTTGAAAAGATTTTTAATTTTGATTGAGAGGCAAGATTGCTGCATTCAAAAGCTGGCGGCTAAAGGCTAAGGTCAGAAAATTTAATTCGAAGGTCAATTTATAAATTCATCTATGATTAAAAGAGTTCGGTTCAAAAAATTGTTTCTTTCTTCAAGTAATTTAGCTCCCAACAAGTCATCAGAGTGAGTCTTCAAATCTTAATCAGAAGAATTTTTCCAATTGTGCTGGCTGTAGTAAGCCTCGACTTCCATCTTCTATCTCCTATCTTCCATCTCCTGCCGCAGCAGCAGCATCTCCCACCTCCCACCTCCCACCTCTCACCTCTATTTGGCCAACAGGCCGAATAGTTACGTTTGTCCTAATATTTCTCTCTTCTCTCTGCTTCAACTTCATCAAGAGCTTGCCTCAATTCATTGCCACTCTTATTATACAAAGCATCACCTTTTTCTTGCCCCTCTTGTACATAGACCTCTGCAAGTCTAAGATAATAGTAAGGCGTTTCATCACGCGTAGCTTGTATATTATTCTCATTCCTTGCTTGAAGTGATCTTTTCAATTTCCCTGCAGCATCGGTAGCCCTCAAGCCTGCAGTTGAAAAGCTCTTTGCCTTGGTGAGATCTCCATTAAGAGCAGCTTGAGCAGCTTGAAAATGATAGTACGCTGCTTGATTAAAGCTATTACAGCTTCCAATTACTCCTCATTTCTTGCTTGAGTTGCTTTTCCAAGCTGCTCTGCTGCACGGACAATAGAAAATGCTGCTTTTAAAAAACACTCGGCCTCGATACCATTTCCTTTAAGGAAGGCTTGAGTAGCTTGAAAAGAATACTGCGCTGCTTGTTTAAAAGCTATTGCAGCTTCTAATTGGCCCTCACTCCTTGCTTGAGTTGCTTTTTCAAGTTGCTCTGCAACATTGCCAGTATAGCAGCCTGCTTTTAAAAAATTCTTTGCCTTTACCTCGATACCATCTCCTTCAGGGAAAGCTGTTTGAGTAGTTTAAAGTGCTTGAATATATATTGTTATTAATAATATTAATTTGTGTTAACAAAATAATTTTTGCCCTTGCCGCGGCTTTTCTTTCTTCTTCTGTTCTTGTATTCTGATCATATTTTTCCCAGGCAGTTGTTAGATAATATGTATAGGATATGGCATCTTCCATGATTTTCATTGCTTGACTCAGAGCAACCAAGGAATCATCTAGAGAAACAACTCTCTGCTTTTCTTGTAAGACTAGTTCCTCTAGTTCAGGCTATGAAGATGTAGGTTCGACTATAGAATCAGCATCCATAGGAAAAGTTTCTATAAGCGCGCTTTCTTCTGCTACATTAGGTGCTACCTGCGCTGCGTTAAGAGAAAGCTCATTGATGACACGGTCCTCTCCAGTAACCTCCTTAACAAGAAGCTTTCCATCTTCAAAGACATGTTTTAAAAACTCCTCTCCGCCTGGAGTTCAAGCTACCAACCTCCATGGCTGTAAGAAAGAGAGCAAGAGTAAGAAGAAGGAAAAGCGATAGGAAAGAGTCATAGCAATAAATACTCCCAAGGTAGAAACCTTGGTCGTGTTGAAAAGTTGAAAGGTTGAGAGGTTGAAAGGAGACTTTCCTACCGCTTGATTATTATTATTCAAGAATAGCTGTCATTCAAACTTTCAAACGCTGCTACAAAGATAACAGACTCGATTTCTATAATCTGTAGACCAACGCAATAAATTAAATCCACCGAAAATGAGAACTTCCATTTTTTGCGTAACTACCAACGTCTCAAAAAAGAATTCACCACACAAAGAACACAAATTACACAAAGAACGTAGAAACAAGTAACGGGTAAAGAGTAACGGGTGGCGAGTATTCAATATCATAATCAAATCAGTTCTTCGTCATCCTTATTTTAACAGGACTTATTTTTCATATAAAACTAACTGTAGAAAGTTTTGTCTCTGGACTCGCTACTCGTTACTCGTCACTCTTTACTTTTCTGGACGTTCTTTGTGTGCCGCTTTAGCAGTTTTGTGATCTTTGTGGTGAATTGCTTCCTGCTTGAACTACATTAGTAGTTACTTTTTGCCAAGATTGCGAATCCCCGTTTTCTACATGCTGTTTTGCAGTAGCCACAAAACGCTACAACCACTATTCGGCCAAAAGACCTAATAGTGGTTGTAGCTTTTATAGGCTATAGATTGATCGATGCGCTAATCGAGATTTGAGGAAGAGTAGTATAAAACTACTAAGGTAGATACCTTGGTTGTTGTTTAGGAGATGAAATGTAGGAGCTACAGGAAAACTTTTCTGTAAACCCCTAAACGTTTAAACTCCTAAACGAGCCGCTTGACGCGGCTCATTGACACGCCTCACACTCTTCGCCACGCATTCTGGCTTCCAGACTGCAAGCTTGAACCTCTTCTGTAACTATTTCATCACCGCGTTCTTCATTAACCCAACGAGGGCGTGATTGGAGGGTAGTTTTTTCAACCGTATTGGCTGCTACAGAACGTAGATAATAAGTTGTTTTTAAACCACATTCCCAGGCATGCATGTACATGTCATGAAGCTTACGACCATTCGGAGCTGCAATATAGAGGTTCAGTGATTGTCCCATATCAAGCCATTTCTGACGACGGCTAGCACATTCAACATACCATATAGGATCAATTTCAAAAGCAGTACGGTAGATTTCTTTAATCGGAAGAGGAACACGTTCGATCTCCTGAATGGAACCATCCATATACTTGAGTTCTTCAATCATTGAGCGATCCCAAAGGCCAAGAGCTTTGAGATCTTCTACAAGATAACCATTGATCACGGTAAAATCACCACTAAGGTTTCCTTTAGCAAAGAGATTTTTAAATGTTGGCTCAATCGACTGAGAAATACCTGTAATATTGGAAATAGTCGCTGTCGGAGCAATGGCCATGCAGTTACTATTGCGCATTCCATGTTGATGAATAGATTGTCTTACAACACTCCAATCAAGAGTTGAAGAACGATCCATCGTTACAGGAAGACCACGTTCTTGTTCAAGAAGATCAATTGTATCGATAGGAAGGAGTCCTCGATCCCATTTGGAACCTTTAAATGATGCATAAGCACCACGTTCTTCTGAAAGTTTTGTGGAAGCCAAGATTGCATAGTAAGAAATTGCTTCCATGCTACGATCAGCAAATTTGACAGCCTCATTACTAGCATAACTCACCTTCATCTTATAGAGAGCATCTTGGAAGCCCATGAGCCCAAGACCTACAGGACGATGGCGCATATTGGCATTCTTAGCCTCAGGTGTTGGATAATAATTAATATCAATAACATTATCCAACATGCGTAAAGCTGTTGTAATGGTTTTCTCTAGCAAAGGAAGATTAAGACCATTTTCCGTCGTATGCAGCGGAAGGTTAATGGATCCCAGATTACAGACAGCGGTCTCATCTTCAGAGGTATTGAGTAAGATTTCAGTACACAGATTAGAGCTATGAACGACGCCCACATGATCTTGAGGAGATCGAAGATTGGAGGGATCTTTGAAAGTGACCCAAGGATGTCCTGTTTCAAAAAGCATCGATAACATTTTACGCCAAAGAGTCAGAGCCTCGAGCTGCTTAAAATGAGTAATTTTACCTTCTTGAGCCATTTGCTCATATTCTTCGTAGCGTTTTTCAAAGGCAGAACCATAAAGATCGTGAAGATCAGGAACATCGTTAGGACTAAAAAGCGTCCAGGAAGCATTCTGACGAATCCTCTTCATAAAGAGATCAGGAATCCAGTTTGCTGTATTCATGTCGTGCGTACGACGACGCTCATCACCTACATTCTTACGAAGTTCTAAAAAGTCCTCTATATCAAGATGCCAGGTCTCAAGATAAGCACACATGGCTCCTTTACGCTTACCTCCCTGATTTACGGCAACAGCAGTATCATTGGCTACTTTTAAGAAAGGAATAACTCCCTGACTTTCACCATTTGTTCCTTTAATTAAGGATCCACTGGCACGCACATTAGTCCAATCATTACCAAGACCTCCTGCCCATTTCGAAAGTCGAGCATCATCACTAATGCACTTAAATATATGATCAAGATCATCCATCACCGTTGTCAAATAACAAGAGCTCAACTGAGGATGAAGGGTCCCTGCATTGAAAAGCGTCGGTGTTGATGACGTGAAGAGGAAAGAGGAAAGCAGTTGGTAGAACTCGATGGCACGTTCATTTTTTGCATCTCCTTCATGAAGGGACAAGCCCATAGAAACACGCATCCAAAAGTATTGAGGCGTCTCAATACGTCGTCCTCGAACATGAAGCAGGTAACGATCATAGATCGTTTGAAGTCCCATATAATTAAACTGAAGATCACGCTCAGGATCCATGGCAGAAGCTAGACGATTTAAATCAAACTCCAGCAGTTTTGGAGTCAATCGCCCTTCTTTAACTCCTTCTTGGAGGTATACTGAAAAATGAGAAATATGAGCTTCAGAAAGATCATGATAGTGCTTAAAACCTGGTATCACTTCACGGTAAATCGATTCGAGAAGAAGCCGAGCGGTCACATAACCATAGGCAGGGTCAATTTCAATACGTGTCTTTGCAGCAAAGATCATTGCCTTTTCTATCTCATCAAGACGCACCCCATCATAAAGATTACTCATCGTCTCATCAGTCATTTCTCGAATCTCACAACGATTCTCAAATCCACGACAAGCGCGAATCATCGTACGACGAATACGCTCTGGTTCTAACAATTCGCGCTTCCCATCACGCAGAGTAACATACACCCCTATATGGGCATGATCACTACCTTGATGATCTCCACGAAGAATACGTGCCTTACGTCGATTTTCACGGTAAATAATATATCGACGTGCTATCTCATGATACCCTTGCTTCATTAAAGCCACTTCAACGGCATCTTGAACTAATTCAATCTCTAATCCTCCACCAAAAACAGCACGAGAGAGAAGTCGCTGAACAACATCATGACTAATCAATGTCACAGCATTCTGATCCTCAGGAGAGAGGTATGCGTCAGAAGCAATATCTCGTTCTGCCTTAAAAGCACGTTCAATAGCGAGACGAATACGCTCTTCATTAAACAATTCGGTGCGTCCATCACGTTTGCGGACGTTAAATTTTTTATCTGTCATAGGGGTAGATGAATATATTCGGCCAACAGTCCGAATATAAGTTTAAGTTGAAAGTTTAAGTTTAAGTTGATTTTTGGTCACTGCGTGACAGAAGGAAAAGCAAAACGAGATTTTTATTCGCCCTTATTGTATACTCTCGAAGCTCTTTCAATAAAGAATTCTATACTGTGAGCGGGAAAGATTTGATGTTTTAACACTTCAATTTTTAACTCTAGCAAGGCGAAAGAGCGAGGCGCTATGTCAACATAACGTAAGCGATGACAACGCTGCTAAAGTTAAAAAGGGTATGTTAAAATACCAAAAATTGACCGCACCCAGTATATTTTGTGAGCACTAATTTTGCACTCTTGGCAAACATCCGCAAGCAGAAGAAATCACTTTTATGAAATTAAAAAAGTTGACTCCTTCCTTACTCCTTTGAGGAGTTGTTCTCTACTGCTTCGAAGGACGATATACTCTCCCTTCCAAGAGAGCAAGGGCTTCACCAACCAGAAAGAGTGACCCCGTAAGTAAAATAGGGGTATTGTTTAATCCCTTTTGTTTTCTTTTTCTGTCAAGAAAAGCTTCTAAAGAAGTGAAAATTTTTGCCTTAGGCACCAAAGGAAGCAGCTCTCTAGGATTATTACTCCGAGGAGAAGAAATAGGAACAAGAAAAATTTCGGCAGCAAGAGGCTCTAACAGCTTAAGCATCGTTTCTCCTTCTTTGTCAGCCAAAGAACCAAAAATTAATTCATATTTCTGGTTAGGATATTCTTCCTTCCATGTTTGGAGCAACTGATGAACAGCAGCGGGATTGTGGGCGCCATCGAGAATAAGGATTTGATTATCCAATGAGAGACGTTGAAATCGACCTGGCCAGGAAACCGTCGCCAAGCCATCTTTCTTGGCCTCCGAAGAAATCTTAAATCCACCTCGATCAACTAGGGCAAGCGCTAAGGCTGCATTCCATCGTTGATACGATCCGACTAAGCCAAGTGGAATCGCAGTAGAAATTGGCTCCGTAATAATATCCAAAGGTGCTCCTACCCTTTCAACCTCCTCTCGAAGCACCTCAAGAACTTCAGGAGATTGAGGCGCAGAAACAACAGGAACTCCTGCACGCATAATCCCTGCTTTTTCTCGAGCAATATCACGCAATGTAGGGCCCAACCATTCTGTATGATCTAGGTCAATAGGAGTGATGGCACAGGCAACTTTGGGAGCAAGGTTGGTCGCATCAAGACGGCCACCAAGGCCTGTCTCTAAAACAACAACATCACATTCCTTCTGTGCAAAAATAGAGAGAGCCAATGCTGTTGTTAATTCAAAAAAAGTTGGGAGTCTTTCCCATCCCTTAGTAGCTTCTTGCAAATGTCTAATTCCTTCATCCAACGTAACCTCATCAATACATTCTCCCTGAAGGCGAATCCGCTCCTTAAAATCAACCAAATGAGGTGACGTGTAGAGACCTGTACGCAAACCTGAAGCTCGTAAAAGCGATTCTGCTATAGCAGAAACAGAACCTTTCCCGTTAGTACCAGCTACATGCAAGCACTTCAAATTTTTTTCAGGATGCCCTAGTGCAGCCAAGAGTCGTACCACCGAATCTAATCCTAGAGAAATACCACTGTGCTGAGTTTGGAAGAGCCAAGCTTTCGCTGAAAGCGAAAGAGAAGAGGGAAGATGGGAGATGGAAGATGGAAGTCGAGGTCTGCTATCGCAGACAATTACAGGTGAGATCATCTTCTATTGAGATTTTTTAATTTTCCCCGATCTGTGCTTTGCATCTTGTATTCCTGCCGAAGGCCTCAACTCCTATCTTCTATCTTCTATCTCCTAATTCCCCACCGGCGACATAAGTGTATTCAACAAGGCAATCAATGTCCCACGAAGCCTAGAACGAGGAACAATCTCATCAATGAGACCATGCTCTAACAGAAACTCTGCCGTCTGAAATCCTGCAGGAAGTTCTTGATGGGTGGTTTCACGAATCACTCGTGGACCAGCAAATCCAATCATACTCTTGGGTTCTGCTAAAATAATATCACCTAGTGTGGCAAAGCTTGCCATGACTCCCGCCGTGGTAGGATTTGTCAGCACGGAGATATAAGGAAGGCGTGCCTCACTATGACGAGCAAGAGCACCACTGGTCTTAGCAAGTTGCATAAGACTGAGCATCCCTTCATACATACGTGCTCCTCCTGAAGCTGCAACAATAACTATGGGTTCGCCTGCTGATGTTGACTCTTCAATCATCCGCGTAATTTTTTCTCCTACAACTGATCCCATGGTTGCAGCTAAGAACTGAAAATCCATGGCGGCAATACCAAAAGGACGTCCATCAATCTGTGCATGTCCTGTCATAACCGCATCAATAAGACCTGTTTTTTTCTGATATGTCCGAAGACGTTCTTCATAGGTAGCAACACCTTTAAATTTGAGTGCATCAACAGAAGCCATCAACGCATCATGCTCACGAAAAGATCCCTCATCAACAAGACTAGCGATACGTTCACGCGCTGAAAAAGCAAAATGATATTCACAACGAGGACAAACACGAAGATTCTCTTCCAATGCCAGATGATGAATCATTTCACCGCACCCTGGACATTTCGTCCAAAGTCCCTCGGGCATCTCTCGTTTTCTTTTAGAACTAAATTTTAAAGAAGGTCGTTTAAAAATGGTCATGCAATAAGACTAAAGGCTAAAGGCTAAAGGCTAAAGGAAATTCATCTCCACAATTAATTTTTTTACACCACCTTATTCTGTAACTATTCGACCAACAGGCCGAATAGTTAGTTTAAGTTCAAGTTAATTTTTGGCCACTTCGTGACAAGTTTAGAAGCGTTCCCCTTTCTTCGAAGGAATGATCTGAGCCAAATGATCGGCACTGCAAGAATATAATATACTCATCACGAATAAAAATTAGGTTTTTTTAACGTTTAAATTGTTATCTCTATTTTGATTATTATTTGTGTTAACGGCAAAATTTTTAATAAGTATTGGTAACTACCAAGGTAGATACCTTGGTAGTTGTTTAGGAGTTTAGGAGGTGAGGAGTTTAGGGGGTAAAATGCGAGAGCTATAGAAAAAATTTTCCCTAAACATTTAAACCTTTAAACACTGTCAACGTCTTCATAGACGTTGGTAGTTACAAGTATTGCATAAAAACTTACGCGCTGAAGTCTACGAACTAACAACTACGAACTGGCGTTGTTCCACAACGCCTCTATCCCCTCGCCACAGTAACAGCCCAAACCTTACTAGCGCCAGCTTGCAGAAGTACTTTAGCACATTCATCAAGTGTTGACCCAGTAGTTAGCACATCATCCACAAGAAGGTAGTTACCTGAAAGAAGCTGATGAGACTTAATAGCAAAGGCTCCTTTTAAATTTTGTATTCGCTGTTTACGATCAGAGAGTGCTTGCATTGACGTCGGTTTTACTCGTTGGAGCAAATTTTCTACAGGGCATAGTAATCGTCCTGCAACCTCTTCGGCAATTAATCTAGCTTGATTAAACTCTCGCTCTCGTTCACGAAGACGATAGAGCGGCACAGGAACAACTGCAGAAAAAAGAACTCCCTGCAATCGCTCCTCGTTTAATGCTACATCAATAAACTCTCCCATCACTTTTTTGAGACTTTGATCTCCTCCATATTTAAATTGGTAGAGTAATTGGCTTACCAACCCGTCGTGACGAAAAGCACTCACTCCTGCAACAAAATGAAGATTGCGATCACCACAATTTTCACAACATGTAAAATCTTCCTGTGGGATATTCAGTTGATGTGAACAAATCGAACAAATATAATCCGAGAGCGGCTTTGCCTTATCCCAACACTCTTCACAGAGACTTTTCTTTCCCAAAAGATAGCATCCACACCCAGCACAATGCAGTGGATAGAAAAGCTCTAATAAAGCATGAAGATAAGTAATGAGTAACGAGTAACGAGTAACGGGTAAATGCACCATGCAGTCAGTATAAGTTGGAAGGTAAGTATTCGGTTAATCCAGTCAGTAAATTTTGTCTAAACCATGTTGAAATCCTTTGCTACAGCGACTGAGGAGGCATAGGAAAATTGGGGTCAGGGTTCGCAATCTTGACCAAAACATGATTCCATCGCATTAACTGCAGAGAAGTTTGTACCTTCGAACACCTCCAAAATAAAGG
>DATEBV010000217.1:0-9059 GCA_035287205.1 Chthoniobacterales bacterium
CTGTTTCAAAATCTCCAAAGGAGTCGCTACTCTGAGAACGATTCGAATATCTTTCACCAATATCGAGCTGATCTAGAAACTCGAGCCTCTCGATGACATCCAGTAATTCATGGAGTCGTTGAGCACTTAAAACATAGGAACCACTCTCTAACGTGGCTTGAGGAAATTCCAAATCAGCAATTTCTAAAGGAAGACAGGCCCGAAGAGCTTTCATGACCTGTCTATTTTCACTTCTGTTTTTACTACTAGAAGGAGCATCTTCTTCGCCCGGCTGAATCGACACCGTTTCTCCACCTTCAACAATGACTAATCGTGAAGCCTTAGGATAAGCCTCTACAGCCTTCTTAAAATGATCCAGCGTGAGTGAAGAAAGAGGAAAATCCTCGTTAATATCACTTGCATCTTGATTGTCTACGACTGCCTGTGATCGAGAGAAATCACTTACATTGTGATCTTCTGAAACAATGGGCGCTATGGAACTTAATACATTCCTTATGGAAAGTTCTTCTCTTGGAGTTTCAGGAACAACAATAGAGTTAGTTTCTAAAGTATCAGTTTGTTTCACCTTATCTCCAGCCTCTCCTTTTTCATCTCTCTCCCACTCTCCCATCGGCAGTTCCTGATCCAATAAGCGCATCCTTTCAGCCCAAGCAGAAAGTGGTACTCCTTTAGGCTTAGCGGCCCATGTAATAGCTTTCTGAATCTCTTGTTCAGCTTGTTTTCTTAAATGAGTGGATTCCTCTTGAGAAGAAAAAGTCCTTGTAAGAACGGCTATTCGAGAAGGTCGAGGGATTATTTTTTTCTTAGCTCGAGCCCTCCAAACATTCTCAGCAAGCCAAGTCTCTTCAGCAGCACGTGTGTAAGTTTGAGCAAGCCGAGTCAGTTGGAGAGCATGTTCTGGATCAGCAGTGGTAGCTTTGTTAAAAAATTGTTTCGCTTTTTCTCTCCAAGCAATCTTGTTATTACACGCATTTTCAGCTGCTTCAATCGCAGTCGTAGCATTCACACTTTTACCCATACCTGTAGCGGCTATGGAACTTTGTTTATCCTGTAATGCATGAGTGTGGGCCTCTTCTGCTTCTTTTATCTCTTGAGCATGATCTATCGCTTCTATACCAAGAAAGTTATTAGATCTTTTACCCAAAACTCCCAAAACTCCTTCGAAAGACTCTACTATTTTTTCACCCTCTACAGGATCCATCATGAGGTAACAATTCAAGTTTTCACTTGAATTGTTACGGTTCGTAGTTCGTAGTTCGTGGTTCGTAGTAGGTTTAGCGTGTTGCCAAATCAAGCGACAATTCAAGCTTTCCGCTGAATTGTCGCAGTTGGTAGTTGGCAGTTCGTAGTTGGTAGTAATGCAGCAAAGAAGATTCTTTTCAGTTTCTTCCAACCTATAGCCTTCAGCCTTTAGCCTATCTTTCAACCTGTACCCTGTAACCTGATTATATTCATCCTTCGCTAAAAGATTACCGAAACTTGTTAAAGCAACTAGAAAAAGGGGAAAAAGGGCTTTCATGGAATTTTAAATTTTGAGTATTAGATACACAAACCAATCCAAAACCAATTTCTTTTTTGAGCTTTTTCTCTCATACTACTCCACCCTTTACTTCTCCTTTTGTGTTTCTTTGTGTTCTTTTGTGGCTATTTCATTTCCTTAATATTGAAAAGGCTCCGGTAGCACAAAAGCATTTTCTATTAAACGAACTTCCGGAGGTGCTGTAGCAATCACCTCCACGACATCAAAACGAAAAGTCAAATCAGGTCTTCCCAGTAAGCGAAGCCATGATAAAGCACCACGTTGGATTAATTTTCTCTTTGCCCTGTTCACCGCATCCAATGGACGAAAGAGCTCTTCACAACGACGTGTCTTGACTTCAACAAAAACAAGTGTCTCCTGATCACGACAGATCAAATCGATTTCTCCCCCATGAGGAGCACGGTAGTTACGATAGAGAATTTTGAAACCGCGGCGGCGGAGCTCCCAGGCAGCAACACGCTCACCCCAATGACCAAGAACCTTCTCTCCTTTGGAAATCGAAGGAGGCTTGATCCACTGGAGCAAAACCACGGCGATGATGTTTACAAGGCCCATGCTTACAGAGCATAGCCTTATGTTCGGCCGTCGCATAGCCAGAATGTTTAGCAAATCCATACTGAGGAAATTCTTCATGGAGCTGTTCCATCATACGATCACGCGTTACCTTAGCAACCACACTCGCTGCGGCAATACTCAACGACAATCCATCACCCCCAACAAGAGCTGTCTGAGGCAGGGGGAACCCTCGCACAGGCAATCCATCAATGAGGGCATGCGCTGGCTTTATCTGCAAAGCTTCAACTGCGCGTCGCATGGCAAGATGTGTCGCACGCAAAATATTAAGATCTCCAATCTCTTCAACACTTCCCTCTCCCAGAGCCCAGCTGATTTCTGGATGGTTTGTAATGATGACAAACAGTTCTTCCCTAACACGAGGTCTTAACTTTTTAGAATCATCAAGCCGTTCTAACGCCTTGAGTAATTCTCCACCGAGATTCTCTGGCAAAATAACAGCAGCGGCGACAACAGGTCCAGCCAACGGCCCACGTCCTGCCTCATCAACACCTGCAACAGGACGGATTCCTTGAGAAAACAGCAACACCTCTGACTGCAGTGTCGGACGGCAAGAGAGAGATCCTTGCCTTATACTGCACGCGGTCATAAATTGAGATTTTTACAAGCCCTTTTTAACTCTAGCTGCGTTGCCATCGATTACGTTATGCTTGCATAGCGCTGCAGTCTTCCGCCTTGCTAGAGTCAAAAATTGAAGTGCAAAAAATATCAATTTATGACCGCGCGAAATATAGCATCTTTTATTTTTTTACAGTTTCTGCCGCTTTCTCTTTAACCGTAGTAGCGGATTTACCCTTGCGAGTACGAAGATAATTGAGCTTTGCGCGACGGACTGATCCGCGCTTTTCAACTTCTATCTTAGCAATACGAGGAGAATGAATAGGGAATACTCGTTCTACACCTTCACCATAAGAAACACGACGGACAGTAAAATTAGCATTGATACCAGTCCCCTTGCGACCAATCACAATGCCTGCATAAATTTGAACACGCTCTTTTTCACCCTCAATAACTCGGGTGTGTACGCGAATGCTATCACCAACTTCAAAAGAAGTTAGGTCTGATTTAAATTGCTCTTTTTCGATGGTTTCTAAAATAGTCATGTCCGGAAAATTGGTTCGTCAGAGTGCCCTATTCTCTTCACTCTTGCAAGAATTAAATATAAAAAAATCAACAAACGACGTGATAACGTTAAAGCGTTAATTAATCTTAATTTTTTTAGAGGAGACTGGTAGTTACAAAAAATTCCTGTAACCTGTCTGCATGCGTCTTGTTATTGCTGTTACTGGAGCCAGTGGTGCTCTCTATCTTCAACGTCTTTTTTATCACTTGGAAGGAAAAGGACATGAGTTACACCTTGTCATGAGTAGTTATGCAAAACAAGTGGTTCAAGAAGAAATTGGTGAACTACACCTTCCTCCTGAAACAAAAAAATATCAGGAAAAATCGATGTCAGCTCCTTTTGCTAGTGGCTCCACTCTTTTTGATGCCATGGTTGTAATTCCTTGCACTATGGGAACGGTGGGTCGCATTGCCTCAGGCACCAGTGATTCGCTTATTCTTCGTGCAGCTGATGTTTTTCTCAAAGAACGTCGCAAGCTGATCCTTGTTGTTCGCGAAACCCCATGGAACCTCATCCAAGCGCGCAATGTTGTTACTGTTATGGAGGCTGGAGCCATGATTCTTCCTGCCATGCCCTCTTTCTATAGTCATCCTAAAAACTTTGACGAACTAGCCGATACAGTCGTCTTTCGTATTCTGGATCAACTTGGCATCCCAATGCCAAACGCTTATCGGTGGAACGACTAAATAAGAAATGAAGAAATTAACCACAAAAAAACACAAAAAGAAGAAAGTAAAATCAACTTAAACTTAAACTTACATTCGACCTATTGGTCGAATAGTTCCATCGTGTCGATCTTAAATTTTCTAAAAATCAAGAAACAAGAACTAAGAACTATTTTAGGCAATCGCGAAGAATGCCTGGCGTTTTTTGCTGCAACCTTAGCTCGACTGCTCTTTGGGACCATACGCCTCCGTGTGATCGACCATGCTGGTTTTCTTACAACCCCTCTCAAGGGTCCGGTAATCATGGCTTTTTGGCACAATCGTATTCCTGCCATTGCCGTCGGTTTTTTACGCAAATATCACCACCATTCTCGCAAGGGAGTCATCGTCTTAACAAGTCCTAGCAAAGATGGCGACATTCTCTCTGGCGTTATGGCACGCCTTGGTATGAGCTCTATTCGGGGCTCTAGTTCTCGACGTGGCTCCACAGCCTTGCGAGAACTCTCAGCAAAGCTTGAGGAAGGATATGATCTGGCCATTACTCCTGATGGTCCTCGTGGTCCAAAATACTCTCTTGGACCTGGTACCGTTTTTCTAGCACAAAAGACAGGATTTCCTATCCTGCTCCTTCACGCTCGTTATCATTGTGCTTTTCGCTTAAAAACATGGGATTCTTTTGCTATCCCTCTTCCTTTTTCTCGCATCGATATTACAACAGATCCTTATATAACTATTGATTCAACACTCACCAACCTAGAACCAGAACGTCTCCGAATAGAACAACTTTTGCGTTGCCAAGCAATATAGTTCATAACCACCAAACACGAACCACAAACTTGTATTCTTATGAAGCTTCTTGATGGAAAAAAACTCGCTACTGAAATAGAAAGCGAATTATTAAAACGTATTGCTTCCCTTAAAGAACGAGGCATAACACCTGGACTTGCAGTTGTTCTCGTTGGCGAGAATCCTGCCTCGCAAGCTTATGTTCGTAATAAAGATCGGACTTGCGCCAAACTAGGTATGTACTCTCGCAAGCTCGAGCTTCCTAGTAGTACAACTCAAGAAGAGCTTCTTCAGATTGTCGAACAACTCAATCACGATCCGAGTATTCATGGAATCCTTGTTCAATCTCCTCCTCCAGCTCACATCGATGAACAAGCTATTACCTTGGCACTTGATCCTCGCAAAGATGTGGATGGTTTCCATCCGGTGAATGTTGCTAAGCTTGCCATGGATGATCCTAGTGGTTTTATTCCCTGCACTCCTCTTGGATGCCAACGCTTATTGACTGCTCATAATATTCCGACTCAAGGAGCTCATGTCGTTATCGTCGGCCGCAGTCTTATTGTCGGTAAACCTATGGCTCTTTTGCTCCTTCGCAAAGGCCTCGGAGGAGATGCCACCGTAACCATCGCTCATTCTCAAACACGCGATCTTACAACAATAACTCGAAGTGCTGATATTGTCATTGCTGCCTTAGGAAGGCCTCATACGCTAGGCAAAGAACATATACGTGAAGGAACCGTAGTAATTGATGTCGGCATCAATCGCATTCCTGATATAACAACCCCATCAGGCTATCGACTTGTAGGTGATGTCAATTTTGATGCTGTTGCAGAACATTGCAAAGCCATCACTCCCGTACCAGGAGGAGTTGGCCCCATGACGATTGCGATGCTAATGCAAAATACCGTCACTGCATGTGAAAGAATCAGTTAGAAGATTGGAGATGGCAGAAGAAAGAAAATAGCCACTGCTATTGTGGCTATTTTTCCAAATACGCTGAAACCATCTTGAGATCGGATGGATAGGTTACCTTCATATTGGGTTCGCTATTTTCAACAAGATAAACTTTAGTCCCTCGTTGCACTAGCACAGACACTTCATCCGTCGGAAGAGGTTGTTCAAATGCTCTAGCTTCTTCGTCCTCTGTCACTGTAAGGCAGTTAATCAGATCGACCACACGAAAAACTTGAGGTGTTTGCATCGCCCAAAGGCTTTTGCGATCGATGGTCTCTTCAGCATATCCATCGACATCAGCACGATGAAGAGTATCTGTCACAGGAAGAGCCAAACAAGCTGCTCCATAACGATAAGCCGCAGAGAAAACGTCTTCAATAATCCCAGGAGTAATCAAAGGACGCGCTCCATCATGAATCGCAACAAAGCGAATTGAGGGAGGAAGTGCAGCCATGCCTCGTTGTACTGATTGATGACGGCTACCTCCTCCACTCACCACCTTGATCATTGCCGTTAATTCAGGAAGCTCTAACGCCTCCACAATTTGACGAAACTCCTCCTCACGTGAAGAAGGCACCACAAGAATAATAGAAGCAATGGATGGCGTCTCAGCAAATGCTCTAAGGCTATAGGTTATGAGCGGCTTTCCATGAACTAGTGCGGTTAATTTATCTTGCCCAAAACGCATACTCGAGCCTGCAGCTACGATAAGAACAGCACTTTCTGGAGAATTCATTAGATTAAAAAATTAACAAGGATGGAAGCGATGAAAGGGATGACAGAAAAAGAATACTAATTTCTAGCGATCTGATTGTTATTTGATTTTGTACATTCATGAATTTTATTCACGCCATTTTTAATTTAAACCTCCACCATCCCTTCCATCGCATTCGTTCTTGTGAGTTTTTAATTAGTTCCTTTATCTATTTAATGTAGCAAAAAAAATGCGATGGAAAGGATAGATATAACTAAGCAGGCAAAACGAGGTGTCGAACGCTTACAACAGTTTGATAAAAAATAAAATTAATTTGTTTTCTTGATTTTATTCTCTGTTATCCCTCCATCGCTTCCATCCCTGTTAATTTCTTCTTCTTATCCTAGCTGTTTTTGTACCTCAGCACTAAGACTACGTCCATCAACACGTCCTGCGGCCTTAACTTGAGCCGCCTTAATCACTGCACCCATCTGAGCCTTTGAAGTTGCTCCAGCTTCAACAATGGCCTCCTGCACGAGCGCTTTGAGTTCTTCTTCTGAGAGTCCTTGAGGAAGGTAAGCTGCAAGAATCATAATTTCAGCCTTCTCTTTCTCGGCAAGTTCAGGTCGTCCTCCTTGTTCAAAACTAGCAACAGAATCTTCTCTCTGCTTAATCTGTTTACGAAGCACAGCCAAAGCATCACCTTCAGCAATCACAACAGCAGCTCCTCCTTGTTCTATAGCACTATATTTGAGCGCTGATTTGACCATACGCAAGACGCCTAACTTAAAAGCATCGCGTGCTTTCATTGCTTCTTTAAGATCGTGATCAATTTGTTCCGTAATAGTCATAGTAGTGCTACCAACGTCACTTTATTTCTGCGAAACAAAGTGACGTTGGTAAAATTGGCAACAGTTGTAATTCAACCGTTATTTAGAGTTTGACAGCAACTCTCTTGCTCAGCAAGAGCTGCTAAAGGATTTTGAGCAATTATTTACGATAGGCCTTAAGGCCTATCTAAGTGACTTAACCATGACTACTTTTTGGATAAACTAAAAGAGTCAAGCATTTTTTTAAAAATCGGTGACATATAAAAAAGTTCTGAACTTTTTAAAAAAATGTAAGTATTCGGTTAACCCAGTTGGTAAAATTTGTGTAGGTGTGCTAGAATCGCTTTGCTGAAGCGATTGCGCAAGCAAAAATTAAAGGTGAATAAAAATCTCGCTTTATTTTTTCACCTTGTCACGAAGTGACTAAAAATTAACTTAAATTTTAAACTTAAACTTAAACTTATATTTGCCCTGTTGGCCGAATATTTACCTATTTCCCATGACGTCTCAACGCCCCATTCGCACACGATTTGCCCCTTCTCCCACTGGCCTTCTCCACGTTGGCGGAGCTCGCACAGCTCTTTTTAACTGGATCTATGCTCGCAAGCATGCAGGAACTTTTGTCCTACGGATTGAAGATACCGATCATAGTCGTAATACTGTTGAAGCAGAAAAAATCATCTTCGATGGACTTCATTGGTTGGGTCTCGACTGGGATGAAGGCCCTCAAAAAGGAGGCTCTTATGGTCCTTACTACCAAAGCGAACGCAATGCTATTTATGAAGATTATCTATCTCGACTTGAAAAGACAGGTCATCTCTATGAAGACATGGGGGCTATTCGCTTTCGTTCTCCACGAGAGAAAGTAATCGTCGATGACCTTATCTGTGGAAAAATTGAATTTGATCTCACCAACCCAGGAACTCACCCTGACATCACCCTCCGCCGTGCTGATGGCTCTTGGATTTTTCACTTTGTCAATGTTGTTGATGATATTGAAATGCAAATCAGTCATGTGATTCGTGGAGAGGATCATCTATCCAATACACCAAAACATATTGAGCTTTACCGTGCTCTCGGTGCCGAGCCACCTCGTTTTGCTCACATGCCTTTGATTCTTAATCGCGATGGAAGCAAAATGAGCAAACGTGATACGGGAGCCAGCATCGCGACTTACCCAGAACAAGGATATGCTCCTGAAGCTCTACGCAACTATCTCTGCCTACTAGGATGGTCTCCTAAAGATAATCGAGAACTCCTCGATATGGCTGAAATTATTCAGCTCTTTGAATTGAGTCAAATTAACCGCCGTAGTGCTGCCTTTGATCCGGACAAATGTTTTTGGATGAATGGACAATATTTACTCCACATGGATCTAGCACGTTATGCAGAACTAGCCGTTCCTTTCTTAGAAAAAGCAGGCATCACCTGGGAGAACTGGGAAATCCTTGAAAAGGTGTTAGCCATTGTAAAACCTAAAATTAAAATGCTACACGACCTTCCTGAATGGGTCAGTTATTTCTTCACCGAAGAATTTTCCTTTGATGAAGCATCTGTTGCAAAAAGCCTCCGTGTTGCTGGTGCTGCAGAACGTCTCAAAGCGCTTGCTGAAGCGATGGCTACTGTTGAACCATGGGAAGCTTCAACTATTGAGACTCGTCTTAAAGAAACCGCTACAACTCTTGGTGTTAAAACAGGAGAGCTCGTCCATCCTGCACGAGTGGCTGTTAGTGGACGCTCGGTAGGAGCAGGCCTCTACGAAACTTTTGAAATCCTCGGCCGCGAACGAACGATCCAACGGCTTTTAGATGCAATGCGACTATGTTGAAAATAATCAATTAAGTTCACCGTTAGGTTTCTTTTTTTTGTGTTTTTTGTGTTCTTTTGTGGC
>DATEBV010000218.1:0-2209 GCA_035287205.1 Chthoniobacterales bacterium
ACTCTAGATATTAACTCGCATGCTATCCTGCAGTTGCTTACGTAAAAAAGAATGGGCCACCGTTACTCGATCTGAGAAAACCATTAAACAGATCGCGATGGCCCATTCAAAGCGTGAAAGGAACGCTGTATTCTCTAAAGCAGAGAAATACTATACTATTGTTTTACTCACAATGGCTCAAAATAAACCTTGCCGATGAGTCTCAGCTTTTAGCTGTTGGCCAAGCATGTCGTAGCAAAAACTTCATCGATGTTTTTGGCATCCACAAAATTTTCGGCCCACATGGAAAGAGTGTTGCTATCAGCTCCCTCTAAAAGATGGAGATGTTCTGCATTGAATTCACGAGGGAAGCGCCTCTTTAATAACTTAGCGAGTAACGAGGATTCTCCTTCGTGACGACCTTCTTCTCTTCCTTTTATTATTCCCACTTGTTCAAAAGTGTTAACGTAGACAGGATCCCAACCTGGCCAGTTTTCTGTTTGAGCTGTTTGTTGAATTTCTTCTTGAAATGCGATCATATGTTTTGGGTCTAATGGTATTAACCAGTCGATAATTTTGTGCAGTTTTCTAATAGTTTTTCTTTCAATTCCTCTTGTGAAAAGTTCTCTAAAGAGAGCAGTTTTGTTATGTTTTCTTAACTCTTGATCATTCTTATCACCCATTATCGCTAATTGAGCAAGTACGATCAAGGCAAAAATGTTATCCTTTTTTTTGAGCTCTTCTTCTCTTCCTTTATAACTCCAAATCTTAATCATATCATACCAAAATTGAAGGTATGGTTCATTTTTAAAAGGATGAATCTGTTCAAATAAACCGGTGGAGCATACAAGATTTTTGTCGAGAGCGATAGCTATACTTACTACCGGTTTGCTATGTTTCTTATGAGTGGCAAAATTGTAGCTCATCATACGATAAGGCAATTCTTTCAGTTTTTGTCCCTGAATTTCCAAATGGAGAAAAATAATTTCTTTTTCTCCATTGAGTAGTTCCACTTCAAAAATCCTATCGCTTATTTCCGTAGCAAATTGATCAGGAAAATCGGGGGTCAAAGCCTTGGGCTTTTTTCCCCAATTGATCTTCTTGCTCCAGTTAGGGAAAAAGAGATCCATGAATTGCTCCAAGAAATCTTCGAGTGCATCTTTCCATGGCCCATCGGTCTTCTTTCTTGGATTTTTTGGCTCCTTCCAAGAAACGGGTTGTTGAGTTATTTGTTTAGAAGCATCAGGCATACAATTCATTCAGAAAAGCCAATCGAGGTATGAGAGGATTTTTCCTAATGTCGAAATTACCATTTTTTTAAATAACGTCAACATTTTTTTCTTCACTTTTTATATTTTAGTGGCACAATTGACGCTTTTCTAAGAATTGATTCAATTAATGCCTTTCTATTACTAAAACCAAAATGAAAAGACTGTTGTGTTTTTTAGCTGTTTTACTTAGTGCTCATTATCTTCTAGCCGAGACGCCAAGCCAATCCGATGAAGGTAATCAAAATAATGGACGAGGGAATTACTCTAATATTGGAACCTGTTTGAAAGGCATTGATGAGGGTGGAGAAGGGGACTTTGTTCCAATGCTCTCCAACGTTACTGTTAGGCCTGTGATTTTCTTAATGCTGTAGCGGCTGATGATCCTAACCATCTTTACGATGAGCAGATGGGATCAGATCGTGAGAGAGCTTGTATTAAACGTGCAGGAACTCCTGGCAATTACACTTCCGTGATTGAAGGGAGAGGGGATTTACCTATTACCCAAGTCAACTTGCTGAACAAAGAGCGTTATTGCAATTGGCTGGAGAATGGCCAACCTACCGGTCTCCAAGGTCCAGAAACAACCGAAGAGGGAGTGTACACGATAAATAATGATGAGGTTGTAGCTGTTAATCCGAATGCTACATATTTTTTAAAGAGCGATGAGAATGGATTTACTATCTTTTCTCTTTTCTCTTCCAACCCTCATTTAAATATTATACCTCAATTGATGATGGATCCTATCATTGGTGAAGAATCCTTCGAAAAGTGGATTTTGGGAGAAAGCAAGGCTGTGGATAAGACGGCATGGCTACTTCCATCTCCAGCACGTGATGCAGTGCATATGGAAGATCCAGAGCAGAGAGAGATTTCAAAAATCTTTTCTCAAGTTGCTCTAAAAACGCAGGATCACTATCTGGCGGCAGATGCTTTACTACCGCAAACTCAGAGAGCTCGAG
>DATEBV010000219.1:0-5377 GCA_035287205.1 Chthoniobacterales bacterium
CGTTCAGAGCCCACCTCCTGCGGAGGCGCGCTCTGAATGAAATGATCCGACTGTGCACCAGTAGTACGATTCAATTGTATTGTTTGTTGAGAGGGGGGCTGAACGGTTGCCTTAGAAGGTTCGGCAGTAGCAGTTATACTAAGAGCGAAAACGAACAAGGATGGAAGAATGGGCATTAGAAGATAGGAGATAGAAGATAGAAGATAGAAGATGGGGGAGAGGCCTGCTAAAGCAGGCGAATAGTGATAAGTATAGCTTTTATTGACGTTTAATTTTTTTTAGATCCATGTTTTACATCTTGTATTTTTGGCCTTTGGCCTAACCTCCTATCTTCTATCTTCTATCTACCATCTTCTATTACCAACGTCTTTATAGACGTTGGTAGGTTGCCAGCTGCTTTGCGCGTTCTGTTGCAGCGTGTACCGCGGCTTTAACTGCCTGAGGTAGTCCTGCTTTTTGGAGTGCTGAAATCCCAGCTTCAGTCGTTCCTTGTGGACTTGTGATTTCGGCGCGGAGGGATTCTGGAGAATTGTTTGTTTCCAAAATAAGTGCTGCGGCTGCTGCAGCAGCGTGAGCAGAGAGGGCTTGTGCCAGTGTAGGGTCAAGCCCAGCTTCGATGCCTCCTTGGATTAGAGATTCTATAAAAAGAAGAAAAAAGGCAGGCCCGCTGCCACTGATTGCCGTGATAGCATCTTGTTGTTCTTCTTGGACATGGTAGACCATGCCCACAGAAGAAAAAAGTTGGGTTGCAAGAGTGTTATCTTCAGGTGTTGCTGAAGAGTGAGGTGATAAGGAGGTGACTCCTTTGCGTAAACGTATCGCCGTATTAGGCATGGAACGAATAATGTGAGCATGTCTACCCGACGCTACAAAAAGATCTTCAGAGCGTATTCCTGTAACAACAGAAATAATCAGTTTGTTGGCAAGTAGATGTTGACCTTCCAAAAGAACAGCAAGGGCTTGTGTGGGTTTCGTGCAAAGAAAAACAACAGATGCTGTAGTAATAGCTGAAAGATTATCAGGAGCAGCCATAACCCCATACTCCTTGGCAAGAGCTTCTGCAGAGTTTCCACTTTTTGAAGAGACAATAATCTGTTGAGGTGTTACACGTCCTGAGTCAAGAAGTCCACGAATAAGTGCTTTGGTAATACGGCCTGCACCGAGAAAAGCTAAAGAAAGATTGGGGTTGAGAGGTTGAAGGAAGGCGGAGGGAGATCTCATAGGAATCAGGGTACAGAGTTTAGGGAACAGCTTGCAGACTACAGATTACAGAACAATCGTCTAAAAAGCGCCTCTTTTTTCATCTTTTTATTTTTATAGCCTCTTGTTTTAGTATAGTTTGTTTTTCATTTTATTTATCAAATCATGGCATCATTTTTTCTGTGTTTATTTGTAGTGATCTTTAGTGCAAGCACTCTTTTTGCCCAGAACCTATCGGATAAAGAGAGTTTAGTTGTTGAGTCATGTGAGACAGAAGAGCTTTCCTCAGGAGATACTTTTGATATTCAAGATGATCAGGATGACGATAACGATGAAGTTGTGGCGGTCAATCAGGGGATCGATTATTATCTTTTGACCCAAGCTTCATCATCAGAAGACAAGGAGGCTTGTATCTTTCATCTACTATTTCCTAGTTCCCATTTTGGCTCTGCGCCCCAATTGATGATGAATCCTTCATCAATTGAAGAGAGTACAAAAATTTTAAAAAAAGTGTTGGGAATTTCAGGAAGAAAAACTTTTGTTGAGGTTGCTAGTTCAGGACAACAAAATAGCGCGTTAGAGAGCGTAATACGAACAACTCATCAGAATAGTTTTTTTGTAGAGCATGGTGCTGGATGCAAGCCAAACGAAGAGAAAATTCAAGATCAGGTTGAAAGATTGAAAAAAACGAGAGAGTATCAAGCAGATCAAGCAAATAAAGTGCTTTCTGAAATTGCTCCCGATGATGCTATCTTGGAGGAACGATCTTCTGAAGAAGTCAAAGCAGATATTGCTTTTGAAGAAAATGAAGAAATATTAAGCGCAGCTAAAGCTGCTCTTTACGAAGAAGCGGCGTTGGAGGAAGGAGTAACTGATGATAAGCTAGCTAGGAAAGAAGCAAGGTTTTTTTCTAGAATAAAATCTAAAATTAAAGATGAGACAATATTATCTCGACGTTTTGCAAAAGAGATGCGAGATGGATATCTATTTCCAAGTCGTGGTGCCCGAATTTATAACGGTCGAAGGTATACAGAACATGCCTTGGAGCGGATGGCTCCAGAGACAACAAAAATCATGAGTATGCTCCAATGTCGTGCTATAAAAAGAGTAGAAAGAGAAAAGGTAGATTGTAACGCAGCAGCATTCAATGAATGGTGGAACAAACATGGTCCTCAAGCACGAGGAATTTTTCCTTCTGAAGTAGAAGCTGAAATAACTCATCCTGGTGCAACGGATGTCAAAGTAATTACTAGTAAAAAAAAGAGGGTTATCACAGTTTACAGAAAAGAAAATCAGCCAGCAACTGAACAGTTCATGAGTGATTTTAATGAAGAAAGTACTTCTGAGATAACAAAGTGGGAACTTCCTCCACTTTATTATGATGGCATAGAACTTGCTGATAAGTCATTGCGTTCAGCTATTCATGATGCGCAAAAAAGAAAAATAGATAGAATGGTTAAGATGACACAAGCCGTTAGAGAAGTGGAAAGGCATGCGGATAGATCTTCTAAAGTTGCTGATTGTGATTTAGTTAATAATTGGATAATGCATGCTCAAGTGGCTAGGAAAAAGGCTCGTCAGGCTGCTTTGGCTGCTAATTCTATGCACGTATTTAAGATTGCCCTAGAAGAAATCAACAAGGAGGAGAAGCAGGGTAAAATTGTTCAGGTAACTAGAGCAAGGCGTAGTATGCAGATTGCTAACCATGGTTCAGATACGCCCGAAGTATCTACAAAAATTCTTATTTCTCCAAGTTTAGGAAGCAAAAGAAAAATAGTAGCGTTGCGAACCAATCGTTTTGACAAATATTCTAATGGGAGTTTGTTTAAGAGATGGATTACACCTTATGCTAAAGAGGAATTAAGAAAGTACAATGAAACAGGAATATCACTCCTTGGAAATGAGAGGAAATTGTACTTAGAAAAAATTCTTTCATCGATTGATGATGAAGAAACTCTTCCAACAGGACCTAGCGCTAAAAATCAAAAGCCTAAGAAAACAGTTAAGGGGAAAAAGAAAAAGGGCAAGAACAAGTCGGTTCAAGCAGCACAGGAAAAAAATGCCAAAAAGGGATCAGATAGCAAAAACAAGAAGGATCAGAAGCCTGCCCCTTCATCTCGTAAGAAAGGTAAGAAATCTCCTAATTAGAGAGCAGTTCACAGGTGACAGTTCGTAGTTTTTTAGTTTATTAAATTAATTGGTATATGAATCCCCTTTTTCTTTTTTTATTCGTAGTCATTTTTAGTTTTAGTCATCTTTTTGCACAGAGTGATAAAAAGACAGTATCATCATCAGAAGAGAAGTTAGCTCCTATCTTCTATCTCTCATCTTCTAGCTCTGATTTGGGCTTTGATCCCCAATTGATGATGAACCCTTCATCAATTGAAGAAAGTGTATCGACGTTAAAAAGAGTGTTGGGAATAACGAAGAGAGAGAATTCCATTAGTGTTACTAGCATAGTAAGTCAAGATGTCAGAGGTTTCCCATGTTCTTTAGTTACTAATGTATCTTCTGAACATTCGGTGAATCCATCCGTAGAATGTGCTACGGAGTTAACTAATTCTGAGCATGGTGCAGATGATACTCTCCAGGAAGAACAATCTTCTGAAGAAGCTGAGATAGATGATATCTGTCAGAAGAGTGAAGAAGTATCAGTTGCTGCTCAAGCTGCTCTTGATGAAGCTCAGAATCAAAACTATAACGGGCAGTGGTATATGAAACCTGTTTTAGAGGAGATGGTTTCGAAGAAACTTAAGGATTCTGATTGGAACCAATATACTCCTAATCCACGAGGTGATTTGATGACGATGGAAGGGGGATATTTGTTTCCTAGTATTGGTGGTGGAATCTATAACGGACGACGTTATGCGCAACATGCTTTGGAACGAATGGCTCCGGAGACCTCAGAAATCATGAAGATGCTTGTATCTCGTGCAATTAAAAGCGCACAGAGAAAAGGCTTTAAATTTGATGTGGATTCATTTCAGAGCTGTGCTCATCAACCAGCTGATTTAAAAGCTTGGTGGAAGGTTCATTGTTCAAAAGAACAAGGAGTGGTCGATCCTTTTAAACTATGGTGGAATCAATATGGCCCTCACCCACGAGGTGTTCTTCCTTCGGAGGTGGAAGCAGAAATAGCGAATCCTGGGACAACAGATGTTAGCGTTATTACTAAAAATAATGGTATTGTCATTACAGTAATTCGAAAAGAGAGGAAAGTACAAGACAGGCAACAACAGAGCTATTTTGAAGAGAGCAATATTTATTATGCCAGAAAGAAGCATTGTGGTTTCTCCTCAAAGAATCAAACCACTTTTCGAGAAGATTTTTCAGAAAATTTTCAGGAAGATGTAGAGAATGAGAATAGTGAGGAAGTTGAACCCTGCTTTTCTTACAACAAACGGCTTGCTAAGTGTTTTGAGGCTAAGATAACGGAGGATTCCAGAATAGAAATTTCTACACTTCCTTGGTATAACCTTCGGCATGAAAATATTAAAAAATTTGAAGCTCAAAGAAAATGTGACCTGTCAAACAAAGTGAATGGGTCATTTTTTGCCAATAATTTTGAAAATAAATTCTTACGTCAGTATATTGATTTTAAGAAAGATACTCAGCCCAAGGAGATAATGACTGTCAAAGCTTATACTGCGCAAAAAAAAAAAATAACGAGGATGGTTGAGATGGCTAAGGCTATTGGAGAAAATAAAAGAAAGGCAGACAGAGAAGCTAAAGTGACAATGGTTCGAAAGTTGGGTATTCGCTGGATGAACAGTGAAGAGGAGCGTACTCAGTCGATTGGAGAGAGAAAGCAGGCTGTTCAGTCTATCTTGACCGCTGATGATCCAGAAAAGTCAGCTCAACTATTAGAAATGGCTCTTGAAAAGATGAAAAAGAAAGGGTTTAAAATTAACAAGAACATTATGAGGGTTAGAAGTGGTCTTGGGGTAAAAGGGAAAAAGAAAAAAACTAAAGGTACTAATGTTTCTGCTGATTATGCTGTAAAGAAAACGATGGTGTGTGCAGAAAAAAAATCGTGTAACGGATCTTCGGGGTTCCAAATTCCAATAATTTTCCATAACTTTCTTATAAAAAGCAAGATATTTAAAATATTTTGCTTTTTTTTATAAAATTAGTATCCACTAAGAATCATTTAAAATATTTTGTTATTTTTTTGTTG
>DATEBV010000220.1:0-4939 GCA_035287205.1 Chthoniobacterales bacterium
ACTAGGATTACCTGAGAGATCATCTCCTGTATCTCATGAAGTTCTTAGATTGAGAGGAGGAGGCCCAAAATCGAAATTTTCTTCATCTACTGAGGCTCTCAAATCTACTGGAGATAGTGATGATGAAGAGAATGTCCCTGACTTAGAATCGGAAGATATCCAACCCATGAGTTCTGAGGTGAGCAAATACCTTAGAAAAGAGATTATCAATAATATTTACGAAGAGTGTTTAGCAGAGGTTGCCAATATGTCTATAGGTACTCATGTGACCTCTGAAAGTACTTCTAAAGAAGCAGCGGAATGGAATGCAGCTGAAAAAGCAGCTGAGTTTGCAAAAAGTAAAGCGGAAAGATTTTTGGAAAAAATTAGGATAGAAACAGAAGAAGCTAGGCGTATTGCTGACGACTCCAAGCGTAATATCCGAGAACTTGAGAGAGCGCCTAAGCCAGAAAATACAGCAGGTCAAGCAGTGGCAACCGCTACGATTACCTATGAAAAAGCCGTAGCAGCATATGCTGCTAGTAATTATAAAGCTAAGAAACTTGTTGTAGAATTAGCAGAAGCACGGGTAGAAACTGCGAGTGCAGTTCTCCATGCTATCGGCGTGCGTAAAAGTGCTCAGCATGTGACAGCCGCTGAATCCGAATTAGAAACGGCTAAAGAAGCAGAAGCGGAAGCTTTAGAAGCTGTAGAGACTTCAAAGAAAGACGTTGATAATAAGGAAGGTGTTATGAAGAGCGCAGAAGCTACGCTTGACAATGTAAAACAATCAGTGCAGGGAAGCAATACATCCAGTGGAGGTAGCAATACACCAATTGCTTCTCCCATGACAGCAGCGCAGAGAGTTGCTTTGCGCGAAATAGAGCAAGATAAAGCAGCTGCTGAGGAGGTGAGAGCAAAAGCTAAAAAAGCAGAAATAGCAGCCAATAGGATGAAGACAAAGATTTATGAAATGAATTTTAAAGCTGAATTGCAAACTTACCATGAAGCTGAAGAAGCATGGGGAGAATCCGTAGAAGGTTTTAAAAATGCATTAATTCATGCAGAAGAAGCTGGTATCAATGATGAGGAATTGGTTTTTGCTTTAGCCAATGCAGAAGTTCGACAAGCAGCGTGGAGAGCTGATGCGCGTTGGGTCAAAGCCAGACAAGCAGATCAAGCTGTTCTTACCTTTAGAGAAGCTTCGGCTAGAGGCCAACAAAATCAACCTGCTTATGGAGGAAGAAGACAGCAAGCAACTATACCTCAAGGGAGTTTTTGTGATCAATTGAAAAATGCGGAGCTAGCTTGGGCTCATGCTGCCGAGGGATATAAAATGGCCATTGAAACAGCTATGAAGTCTAATTTGAAATACGTAGACTTAACAACTTCTCTTAATAATGCTATTCAGAAAGAAAAGGAAGCGATACAAGCGAAAACACAATTTATAATAACAGATAAGAGGAAAGAAGTAGAAAACATCTTTGTCCAAGCACAGAAAAATGAGAGTGAAAACATATGGGGTGAAGCCGTTAGACTTGCTGAAGAGGTTTCAGTCTATTGGAATAAGGTTATAGAGGAAACAAAAGCAGGAAAAAGCTCCCTCTCTTTGACGGAGTCAGAAGCAATAGCGCAAAGAGAAGAATACATCCAGAAGGCAAAAACTGCTCAAGAAAAAGTACTAGCTCAAGAGCAGCCTATCATGGTAAAGAAACTCGGAACTGTAGAATCCGCTTTTGCTCAAGCCAGAGTAGCAAAGAACGAAAGAGGATGGAATGAAGCCAAATCAGCAGCTCTGGCTGCCTCAAATTATTGGAATGGAATTGTCGAGTCGATCAAAGCAGGGAAAAACACTCTATCCTTAAGCCAAGAGGAAGCAACTTTCCAAAGAGATTACCTGTTAGAAAAATCCGGTGTCGCTGAGATCAAAGCACTGGGAGCAACTCCTTGTAGTGATGATTGCAGGGAAAAATGCGATAGAGCGGATGTAATGATAACAATGATTAGAAATAAGGTTTGGCCAACTGTATCAGACGCGATGAAAGCATTCATTGCTTTTCCAAGCGAAGCGAGGATGCGTCATGCTTCTGCTTGTGCTTCTGCATTTGCATCTGCATCTGCATCTGCATCTGCATCTGTTTCTGCTCGTTCTTATACTTATAATTTTGCTTATGTTTCTGCTTCTGCTTATGCTTCTGCTTCTGTTTGTGCTTCTGCTTATGCTCCTGCTTCTGTTCGTGCTTCTGTTGCTTCTTCTTATCGTTCTCCTTCTGGTTCTGCTTCTGCTTATGTTTCTGCTTATGTTTCTGCTTATGCTTATGCTTATGCTTATGCTTCTACGGCTTCAAAAATTTGTGAAGAATCGAGTGCTGAAGCGGAAGATTCTGCACAAATTTTTAAAGCCGTAGAAACAAGTAATACTCTTGTTCTTAAGATGACAAAAAAATATTACTCTCTTTTTACAGATGCTAGAAAAGAAAACATTGCTTGGTCTCTTCAGATCTCACGCGAAACAGCCGATTTTGCTCGTGCTGTGATAGCGTTTAAGAAAGAACAAGAAGCGGCCGTTCCGGCAGGAGATGGAAGATGGAAGATGGAAGGTAGGAAGAATAGTGAAGAAGAAGAAGTACGAGAACAGAACCGTCGAATAGAACAAGGAAAGCTTGCAGAAGTTAAAGCACTGGCAGATAGCCATTTCGCTGACAGCTACGATCGAGCTAATGCCGTCTCAAAGATGACCCGCGAAAAATTTGGATCACCAGTATCACCTGCAATGAAAGAATTTATAGCACATCCAAGTGAAATGACGCTTCGAGCTACTGGTAAGTCTCTTGCAATAGCCATGAGCTCCTCTGAAGCAGAAGAAGCACTCGAAACTGCCGAAATCTTTGTCAAGATATATTCTGTTGCAGCAGCACAAGAAAAAGAGGACAATATTGATGCTGCAACGCAAAAAAATCTCGATTGGTCTGAGACGATAACACGTGAGATTGCAGAATTTTCTCGAGCTCTTGCAGCCTTTAAAAGAACGCAAGAGGCTTCAAAGACTGCTTCGCAGCCTTAGTGAGACTACCAACGTCATTTTATTTCTGCGAAATAAAAATGACGTTGATACAACAAGCCTAACTTGTGATCGACTGCTTAATTTTAATGACTGCAAACTGAATTAAAAGTTTTAAGCAGAGATCAATAGTTGTTGAGTCGTTATTTTAGTAGAACATTTTTTTCTTGCCTTCATTCTTAAAAAAGCCTAAAAAGATTGTAAACATCCGGTTAACCCAGCTGAAGAATGTGCTCCAACAAATCATCAGGGTTCTTCCAATACTGTCTGCAGCAGTAGGTTTTTATTTTCATCTTGTCACGAAATGACCAAAAATTAACTTAAAAATAATCGTTCAGATTTCCCTCCTTCGGAGGTGAACTCTGAACTATAGGCTAACGGCTAGAGATGCTGCTACTAGCGGCAGGAGATAGAAGATAGCAGATGGAAAATAGAAGTCGAAATCTGCTGTTGCAAGCACAATTGAAAGATTGAAACATAGAATCAATTTAAACCTAAACTTTCAAGATAAACTCACATTCGGGCTGTTAGTCGAATATCAAAGTATTAATCTTATGAAAAAAATTATCCCTTCATTATTCCTTGCTACCTTAACAAGCTCTAGCCTTCTTCTAGCGCAAAGTGAAAAGCAGGCTACAGATTACAGACTACAGGCAACTAATCAGGTTATAGGTTGTAGGTTACAGGTTGTAGGAGCAAGTCAAGCTGCAGACCAGACTGTAGGTAGAAGAAGAACAGAATTACCATTAGAAGATCAGATTAGGCAGCGAACTGAAACTACTACGAACTGCGAACTGCCAACTGCGAACTGTAACAATCAAGATAATGACCTTGATTGTTACCTGATGATGGACCCCGCAGAGTTGAAAAATATTGAAGGAGGAATAGAGGATTTAAAAGAAGTCTTAGGATCTCCAGGAAAAGCGGGCCTCAGCGTTAGTACAGCTGCACATTCTCCTGTTGGGAATAGCTCATCAAGTGCAGCGATTTTAGAGGCAAGAGACTCCGATGCAGCGGCGACGTTGACTGTCGACGAGACAGGTGAAGGGGATTCTACTAAAGCATACCTTAAAAATGAAATTTGCGATAACATTTATATGGCTTGTCTTGCTGAGGTAGCAACAATGTCACTTGCTCAACGCAAAACCGCTGAAGGTATGATTCAAGAAAAGGAAGAATGGGAGGCTGCCAAGGACATGGCAATGGAGGAAGAAGCAGAACTTAAGATCATATTGGAAAGAGCGAAGGGAGAAACTCTTGCCGCTCAAAAGAAATTCGATTCTGCTAATGCTATTCTGCATGGGAAAGCCTATGCGGATGAGGCTTATTATAATTGGCAGGTAAAAGAGCTTGCAGAGAAACTTGCTGAAGCACGCGTAACAACATCACATGCTACCCTAAATGCGATCAAGTTTCGAAATACCGCACAGCGAGTTAAGTCAGAAGCCAGACTCAACGAAGCAATAGCGATGGAGTATAAGGCATCCCAAGCTCTTGAGGCAGCAACTTCTAAAACTTTTGGTGAAGAAACCCAATCATCAACCTCTTCACCCAGTGGCAAACAAAATCAAGTAGCTCAATACACTCCTAGGAGGAATTCGATGGACGCAGAGGGTGTAAACTTTTCCCAAGGCGCCATTAATTTACCTGTGGCTCCTCAAAGACCACTTTCTCCGGTGCCCAGCAAGCTACCTGCGTCTGATCTTAACACCATAGGAACAGAACAAATTTTTGTAAACTCATCGATACCTCTTGTAGAGGCCGTTGCTGTGCCTTCTGGCAGTAATTTTGGTGAACCTCTCAATCAGATCAAAACATCAGAAGAAAAGGTTGCCAAAGAAAAAGCCGTAGCCTTGGCTGAAAAAGAGAAAGCTACCACCGCTTTTGAAACTGAATTTT
>DATEBV010000221.1:0-2683 GCA_035287205.1 Chthoniobacterales bacterium
TCAATTATTTGATAGACTAACAGCCCATCTTTTTCTTAAGGCCCGCTGGTAGACATCCTCCTCCGACGAGTTTTGGATACCCATTCTCGGAGGAGCCTACCAGCAGGGCCTTAAGATTTCCACTCAACATATAAGACTCTAACTATCCGAATAAATTCCAAACTGCTTTTCCTGCTGAGTACAGTGGATTTCCTACCACATATAATCCCTGCATAATAGCATCTGTAACCACAGAAGGAGGCAGTAGAGGATTAAAGTAGAACACTCCAGTCAATCCTACTGTTAATACTACCCCAAGTCCCAAGACACCAGCCAGCCCCATTCCTGTTGCGGTTGCTGCAGCTACGGTTGGTGATATCCCTCTAGCTATTAAAGATGCTGTCTTGGCTGCTATGAATGGTACTACAAACTCCGTAACAGGCAATGGACCAATAATCAAAATCGCTGCTAGTGTTGCCCCTGCTGAAAGAGAGCCTAAAAATCCTGTTTCAGAGTCAGTATGAGAAATATCTATAGAAACAGGAGTTATATTATTATCATCCAATGTTGTCGTATCTGAAGTCATTATTCTCTCTTCACTTACCACACGAAATCCAATAAAATTAGTTCCTTGAGAAGGATCGTAGCTCTTAGGAACTGCTGTTCTCATGAGCTCGTTGTTCCAGTAGATGCTATACTCAGACTTCCAGGAGCCACCACGTACAATCGCATGCGATGAGGCATCCACACTACTGGTCCATTCAGCAACATTCCCTCCCATATCATAAGTTCCATAAGGGCCAACCGATTTACTAAAATGATCGACAGGTGTAATCACTGTCTTTTCACCACCAAAGTTATACCAGGTTGTCGCAGCATATGTTTTATAATTGGCTTGGTTGGTCTCATCTCCTTGACCACTGTTAGGAGCAAAGTCGTATTGAGCCGGATACGCCCAATAGCCAGAATGAGTTCCCTTTCCTTTGTAATAGGCAGCTTTTACCCATTCATTATCGCTAGGAAGGTGGTAAGGAGCCTCAGGATTGATTTCTACAATTTCCTGATCACCTTCTTTTTTGAAATTATACGCTCCATGTTCTGTGCTTGCAGCAACAATGTTCTTTCCAGCTGCACTTGTTGGAGAGCCATTCGTCAACCAATTACAAAATCTCTCTGCATCATACAAGCTCACATAGGTGATTGGAAGCTTCTCTCTTCCTGGAATAACAGCATAGGAATACCCACCTTCAGGCAATGCTATACGCGTAATGCAAGCCACTTTTTGATCAGAAGCCATTGCCTCCTTGTAAAGCCCATGAGGATCTTTCTTCGCGGCTACAGCATTAAGAAAGATGTTGTACTGAGCTGCCGTCACTTCATATTTTCCGATCTGAAAAGGTTTTTCTACAGCACCACAAGCATCTCGGCCAGGAACAATATCAGGATCATTAGCAGGATCGCCAACGGGAGCCCATTCTATACCAATAAGAGCAATATTCGTATCGTCCGCAGAAACCTCTGGGTTAACTATTTCAGCAATTGGCTGAATAGAGGCAGGAGATACCGCTGCTGCGGTAGGAGATGGAAGATAGGAGATGGAAGATGGAAGTCGAGGCTCACTGCTGTAAGCATCATTGAGATCACTCTGATGATTTGTTGCAGCACATTCTACAGACGAATTCATCGAATATTTACCCTCTGCGTACGTAAGAGAAGAAGTGAATAAGAAGGTTGTTAAAAAGAGGGAGATTTTCATCATTGAAATAATCGGCCAATAGGCCGAACAGTGTTGAACAGTGGGAAGTAAGAGGTGGAGTAGTGAAAGAGTTATAGCATCTTCTAGAACTTTCAGAAAGTGACTCAGTTTTGCTAACATTTCTCAAAAAGAAAGAAATTCACCACAAAGGGCACAAAAGATTACACAAAAAACACAAAAAAGAAAGAATTTTTATAAAAATTCTGTAAATATTTGCTTAATCCATCATTTAAATTTCCTTTAAATCCTTTATTAGAAAGGGATCGAGAGCAAAAAAACTTAGCAGATAACAACTCCACTAGTTAGCATGGACTTTAAGCGCAAGCGAAAAAGTCAACTACGAACTACGAACTAACAACTACTAACTATTATTCGGCCTATTGCCCAAATAAAACTCCACTTTACCCGTCATCATATCATAAAATGCTCCAGCAATAGCAATCTTTCCTTCGTTTTCAAGACGACGGAGAGAAGGACTCTGTTCACGAATAAAACGTATGGTTCCCTGCACGTTACGTTTTGCTAAGCTATCGACATAATTTTTTCTCTCGGCTTCGGAGGAGAAGGTCTTAGGTAAAGCGGAAGAAGAATCAATAAATTTTTGAATTTCCAAGAGCAAAGGATCTAAATGCTCACATCCTGTGGCTTCTTTCGCAGTAATGCCACGTTGAAAAAAATCAACGGCTGCTCCAACAGCTCCACAGGAAGAATGACCTAAGACGAGAATCAGTTTTGCTCCTGCGACTAAGCATGCATACTCAATACTTCCTAGCTCTTTATCATTAGCCACATTACCAGCGATGCGAACACTAAAAAAGTCCCCTAGCCCAGCATCAAAAATCATTTCAACAGGAGCACGACTATCAATGCAGCTGAGAATAACTCCCATAGGGTATTGACCTTCGCTTGTTTTTTGAACCTGCCTTTGCTGATCCCTCAAAATAGGTC
>DATEBV010000222.1:0-13425 GCA_035287205.1 Chthoniobacterales bacterium
CCATGCTCCCTCTACTGCTTGAGCATGATTGAGTGCCGTGATCCAAGCGGCTTCTGTCTTTGCTCCTTCTCCTGCTTTTATACTAGCTAAAGCTGTAGCAGAAGCACTCTCTGCCTCTGCACATGCTTGATCTTTTTTGACCGAGGCCATCTTAAAGTTAGCCAAAGCCGTTTTCTCTATCCATGTGGACTTTTGAACCTTGGCATGTTCTATTGCGATTTTAAGCTTTTCCTTCTCTTCTCCTGGAGCATTCGACAAAAGTTGTTCGCTCGTTTTAATCGCTTGATTCCATGCTCCCTCTACTGCTTGAGCATGATTGAGTGCCGTTGCCCAAGCGGCTTCTGTCTTTGCTCCTTCTGCTGCTTTGATACTAGCTAAAGCTGTAGCAGAAGCATACTCTGCCTCAGCATATATCTGATCTTTTTTGACTGAGAGCATGTTGAAGTTTGCCAGAACTATTTTCTCTGCCCATGTGGTTTTTTGAACCTTGACATGTTCTATTGCGGTTTCAAGCTTTTCCTTCTCTTCTCCTGGAGCATTCGACAAAAGTTGTTCGCTCGTTTTAATCGCTTGATCCCATGCTCCCTCTACTACTTGAGCATGATTAAGTGCCGTTGCCCAAGCAGCCTCTGTCTTGGCTGTTTCTGCCGCTTTGATACTAGCTAAAGCTGTAGCAGAAGCGCGCTCGACCTCAGCACATACCTGATCTTTTTTGACTGAGAGCATGTTGAAGTTTGCCTGAACTGTTTTCTCTGCCCATATGGCTTTTTTGGCTTTAGTTTGTTCCACCTCTGAGATGAGCTTCTCCTTTTCTTCTGCTGGAACCATCTGAGCAAGGTACTCTCTGAGTTTGAGTACTTCATTCCAGGAAGCTTCTGCTAACTGAGCACTATTTCTAGCAGTTGTCCACGCAGCTTCTGTTTTTTCAGCCTCTGCTGCTCTTTCATCAGCTAAAGCTGCTGTCGTCTCATTAGCAGCCTTAGCACATGCCTGATCTTTTTTCAGAAAAGCCATCTTAAAATTGGCTAAAGCTGTTTTATCAGCCCATTTGGCTTTTTGCACGTTGACGTATTCATTGAGTCGATTCCTTTCTTCCTCTGCCATTAGATTATGGGGAAGATGAGCAATCCACTGAAGATTAGCTATAACTTGACTCCAGATCGCCTCGGCTGCTTGAGCGTTGTTTTCAGCATCAATCCATGCACTTTCTGTTTGAGCTGTTTCGGCATTATTAAAAGCTACCTCTGCTCTTATTTCAACAACTATAGCATTGAGAGCATCTCGTTCAGCTGCAACGATTATTTCAGCTCGTTCTAAAACTCGTTGAGCCTTGATCGCTTTTGATTTATCGGCTTCACTCACTTCTGCTTGAGCTTGTACAAGAGCTTGCTTCGCCTCAGCAACTCGGGAATTCCATAGTTCTTGAGCGGAAGGTCCTTTTGTTTTCAGCAGTTCCATTGCTTCCACCATAACTGCAGAAGGATAAGCGGCTCTAGCAGAAGCCTCTGCTTTTTGAGCAGCATCTGTAGCCGTTTTCTGTGCCATGTTAGCAGTATTCTTAGCAGCTCCAATTGCTTCTTTATACTGTTTCCAAGCTTTACCTTGCTGCCACCAAGCTTCATCAGCATCCTTAAAGATTTTCTTCGCAACCTCAACAACAGTATGAACTTTTTCTTCAACTTGGTTCTGTTGAAGAGTTACTTGATCTTTTCTAGGAACTCGAGCTGGTTTTGCAATGGCAGCATGATCAGAAGGAGGAATAGGGCGAAAGGAAGGAACTTGAACATTCTTGGCTACTTTAGAAACAACAGTCTTTGCAGTAGTCCATTTGGAATCATATGCGGCTTTCATTGCCTCAATAATTATTACAGCGCGCTCTAAAGCGGTTTTATTTTTGGCAGAATCTTTCTCCTCAACATCCCTCTTCGCCTGCTCTACAGCTTGTTCTGCCTCGACAATAATTGCATTCCAAACTTCTTGAGCAGTAGCCTCCTGTGTTTGTACTATTCCATCAAGTTTCTTGCTCATAGCTACACCACAAGCTGCCCTTGCACCAGCCTCTGCATCACGTGCTTCGTTAAAAGAGTTCTTACGACGAATCTCAATAGCTTCTTTCAACGGTCCTTCAGGGGCTTTCTTTGCATCAAAACAATCTTTGCTATTTTTTCCCCAAGCTTGATCGGCAGCTCTAAATATTTCTTTTGAAAACTGAGCTACGAAGCTTTCTTGCTTCTCCTCTGTTTGAGTCCCTTGAGGAGAAGGTAGTTCTTTGAGAAATTCTCGTTTTTCTTTTTTGATACTACTTTTGGCAGCAATAGGAGATAAAGAAGTTGTTGAGGGTTGGAGGCGGTGTAAATTTTTGACGGGCGTCGTTGCCTTTGCAGCAGGCCAGGCTATATTTTTATCCCACTCAGCAGCATCTCTTGCCGCTCTATTTGCAGCAGCAATTGCCTCTGTTCGTTCTGCAATGCGTTTATCTTTCTGTTTTTTGGTTGTTTCTGCCTGAACTCTAGCACTCCGAGCTTCTTGTTCCAATGCAGCAACACGAGCATCCCACTCTTCTTTAGACGCTTCTCCTCCTATGCTCACGACCTCATTGACTTCTGCCATTACTGCATTTTTATAGACCTCTCTTGCAGCATTCTCCTCTATCTTAGCCTTATTATAGACAGCTTGAGCCGCACTCTTAGCTGCGTTTCTTTCAACATCAGTTGCATTTTTATTATAGGATTCTGTTGTTTTTTGGTCACCTTCTTGCCAAAGTGCATCTGCAGCACTAAAGGTAGCAACAATAGCTGCCGCATAAGCACTTCCACCGTCCGTTATTTTTTCAGCCCTAAGGGTCTTTAGCGCTTTTTGCAAACCAATCGATGCGGAAATCTCTGCAGTTTTTGCTTTAGCAATTTTTGCCTCAGCAGCTTCACTTTGTGCAGAATTTCTCACTTCGATAGCATGACGCGTCGCATAAGCCATTTCAACTTTAGCCTCAGCAAACTTCTCTGCCAGTCGCTTCACTTCATGGACAGCAGAAGTTGTAGGATTGTTTTTCCCTGCCTCTTCAGTTTCTCTCCGCGCTATCTCCAAGTTTCTTTCAGCTTTCTCTACATTAAAAGTAGCCTCTGTCTCTGCCGCAGCCCATGCTTTCGCTTCTTGAACATCCTCTTCAAGCTCACCTCCAATAAAGCGGCTTCTATTGAGTGACATTGAGGCTACTTTGGCAACGCACTCTTCATAAATATTATTACAGATTTCTTTTTTAAGATATGTACTCGCAGACTGGACCTCTTGAGCCTCCGCTTGATCTCCTGTTATATCAGTATCATCTTTGTCCTCCTCTTCATCACTACTATCCCCAGTACTCTTAAGTCCTCCCGTGGGTTTGTTTTTTGACTTAGGCCCTCCTCCTCTTAATCTCAAAACTTGGTTGGCAGAAGAACTGAGGGAGACGGCTCCTACACCATCACTGCCTTCTGCCCCCACTCTTACTGATGATATTTCTTCCAGGCCTTCTCCTCTTCCAAAAATCCCTAAGGCTTCTCCAACAGCTTTAGTTCCCTCTTCAAAAGATGGGTTCATCATCAATTTGGGCGTAACGCCCAAATGGGAGATTGGGGTAGAGTCGTTTGCTAAGAAGGATGATTGGTTATCAAAAGCATTCAATTCATTTTCATGCTGGGCAAGAAGAGTAGGAAGGCTCAATAGACCAAAGGAAACAATAATAGTTTTTAAATGACTAATTTTCATAGTGTTTTTGTAATTATTCAGCCAACAGGACGAATAGTGATAGGTAGGAGAGACTGCTTCTACGGCAGAAAATATCAAGAGATCAACGAAACCAGAATTTAGGTTGGGTTGAATTATTATTCACAAACTAAAAAACTTTCAAGGGATTTTGCTTGCTTGCAATAGTCTTGTACTATGCATAAAATCGAGTCTTGGATTTTATATACTTCGCGCGGTCAATTTTATCAACGTCACTTTATTTTACAGAAATAAAGTGAGGTTGATAGTTACATTACGCCTCAGAACTCGTTACTCTTTATTTATTACTCGTTACAGCGTTGTTTCACAACGTCCCTTGTTCATGAAATTTCGCCCTCTTTTCCTTATTTTCCTTCTTGTTCTTTCTGCTCATGGAGCCACACCTCCACCGAATGTGAAAGGAGTTTCTGTTGTGGTGGTCGATGCACACAATGGCAATGTTCTTTTTTCGCGAAATCCTAATGAACAGCGTCCTGTAGGAAGCACACAAAAACTTATGACGGCTCTTATTGTTGCTGAACATGACAACCTGAAACGTCGTGTTACCATTGAAAAGGTTGATGAAACAACAGAACCTACCATGTTGAACCTTCGTCCGGGTGATAGCTACTCACGAGAAGAACTTCTCACGGCTCTCTTAGTTAAAAGCCCTAATGATGTCGCTCGTGCTCTGGCTCGTGATCAAGCTGGATCGGTTGAAAACTTTGCTTCCATGATGAATAGCAAAGCTGCTGAGTTAGGAATGAATTCTTCTCACTTCGTGAATCCGAATGGACTTCCTGCAGAGAATCAATATTCCACAGCCTCAGATATGGCAAAAGTAGCCATGGCAGTTTACCACAACCCAACACTTCGCTCGATCATTGCCCTCAAATACTACTCCTTTCGTTATGCTAACGGGAATGTTAATCTCCTCAAAAATACGAACCGTACCATGCGAGAAAACACCTTCTGCAATGGCATGAAAACTGGCTATACGGATAAGAGCAAGCATTGCCTTGTCACTAGCGGCTGTTATGAGGGACACGATGCCATTACAGTTATCTTAGGAAGCACTGATCGCAATCAACTCTTTAAAGACTCTGCAGAAATGCTCCGTTGGGCCCTTGACCTTCCTCCTGGACAAACAAACCTCAATCCCTTTGTACAACACCATCATACCTGCCCTAAAAAAGCACCGGCTAAAAAACACCGGAGAAAAAAAAGAGTTTCTTCTTAATCCGTAACGACCAACGTCAAATTGCAGAAAATTAACAGGGATGAAAGGGATAGAAGGGATAACAGAAGGTAAAATAAAGAAAACAAGTCATCAGAGTTCTTATCAAATTATTCTAAGATTTAATACCTTGTTGTGCTTACTTAATTGTTGCTATCCCTTCCATCCCTTCCATCCCTGTTAATTTCTTTTTTTCAGGCAGGTTGGTAGTTACCTTAATCCATTAAATTAACTTAAACTTACATTCGTCCTGTTAGTCGGATAGATACCTTCTATCTTCCATCTTCTATCTTCTATATGAGTCGCCCCTACCAACTCACCCCTCCCTCCGGAGGAGCAACCGGCATTGATTTTAGAACTGCACTGAATGAGCAACAGTATGCAGCAGTTACTTCGGAGCCAGGAGCCTCCCTTGTTATTGCTGGTGCAGGAAGCGGCAAAACACGAACACTCATCTACCGCGTTAGCTGGCTCTTGGAACAGGGATACGACCCTGAAGAGATACTCCTCCTAACTTTCACTAATAAGGCAGCACGTGAAATGCTCGAACGCGTCAACAACCTTCTCCCAGGGCAAGCCGCAGGACTCTGGGGAGGAACTTTTCACTCCATTGGGCATCGTATCTTACGTCGCCACGCTGAAATTATTGGTTTTCAAAAAAGTTTTACCATCATGGATCGCGATGATCAGGAAGAACTCCTAGAAGCAATCGTTGCACGTGAGGGATTACGCACCGCGGACAAGCGCTTTCCTAAAGCGAATGTCTTAGCTGAAATTATCAGTCTTTGCAGTAATACTGGAGAAGCTCTCCGCGCCCTTCTTCTAAGACGTTATCGTTACTTTATTAATCTGGAAGAGAGCATTGAGCGAATTATCGTTGCTTATGAAGAGCGTAAAAAATTTACTAATGCGATGGACTTTGATGACCTTCTAACAAAGACCCATGAGCTCTTCTTAACTCATCCTGAAATTGCCACCCTCTACCAAAAGCAGTTTAGGGCGCTCTTGGTTGATGAATATCAAGATACTAACTCTATCCAAGCGTCCTTAATCGATACGCTTGCTGCTACGCATGGGCATTTAATGGTTGTGGGTGATGATGCCCAGTCAATCTACTCCTGGCGCGGTGCTAAGGTAGCCAATATTTTAGAATTCCCCAACCGTTACCCTAATGCTCAGCTCTTTCCGATTGAAACAAACTATCGGAGTGTCCCTCAAATTCTTGAGTTAGCCAACAGCTCCATCCTTTGTAATTCTCGTCAATTCCCTAAAGACCTCAAAGCAGTTCGTCCCCCTTATGTTACCCAGCCAGCCTTAGTTCCTTTAGCGACTAATAACGCTCAAGCTTCCTTCATTGCACAACGTATTCTTGAACTCCATGAGGAAGGAATTCCTTTTCAAGAAATGGCGGTTCTCTACCGTGCTCATTACCATTCCATGGAAATTCAGTTGGAACTGACCCGCCGCGGCATTCCCTTTAATATTACCAGTGGACTGCGTTTTTTTGAACAGGCTCATATTAAAGATGTGGCAGCTGCCATGAAATTCGCCCTTAATCCCAATGATGAAGTTGCCTTCAAACGCCTCATCCAACTCCTTCCTGGCATTGGAAAAAAGACAGCAGAGTCTCTCTGGAATCAGACGACCGATACCCTAAAAGGAACTCGCAACTTTTCACAACTCGACCGTTGCAAGCCTCCAACCAAGGCAGAAAAAGAGTGGAAACAACTCGTTCATACACTTTCCGAATTGGTAACCCAAAATGAAGAACCTGTTTTCAAAGTCGCTGAGGCTGATGAAGGGCAAGGAGTCGACGGCGCACAGAAGTTGAGTGTACAGAAGCTACTCGATACTTCGAGCACCGGCGCGACGAAGCCATTCGCAGCTTCAGTAGGCTTTGAAGACAGGTTCTCAAGTCCAACAGAGGATTCATCGCCCCTCCCGCAAGTCGCAGTAGATGGAATAGTTCCTCCTGCAACCATGATTACCATCATCATGTTCGCCTTTTATGATGAGATCATGAAAAATAAATTCACGAACTACGAGGCACGTCGAGACGATCTTACAACCCTCCTGAACTATGCCAAACAATTCTCAGATACTTCAGAATTTCTAGCACAACTTGCCCTTCTTGGAGAGAGTGAAGAGCAACGCAATTCACAATCTTTTGAAGAAGAAGATCGACTCACTCTTTCTAGTATCCATCAAGCAAAAGGACTCGAATGGCAGGTGGTCTTTCTGGCATGGCTTACCGAAGGAATGTTTCCAAGTCCCAAATCCGCGGATGATGAAGAAGCCATTGAAGAAGAACGACGTCTCTTCTACGTTGCGGTGACTCGCTGCAAAGAAGAGCTCTACCTCACCTATCCCGAACTACGACTCAATGCCAACTATGGAGAGGCCTTCCAACGCCCCTCTCGCTTTCTAGCAGAATTGCCAACTCACCTCTATGAACGATGGGAAGTAAGATAAGAGCACTAATAAATACTCCTCTGAGCTAACTCTCTCTGCGCTGCTAATACAATACCCTTTCGATCTAACTCAATAAGTTTATCGTTTGCTTTTGGAGGTTTATTGTATTCTAGCACTATATGCTCGAGCTCTAAAGGAGTCATTTGCTCCATGGCTTGTTCCAAAGCATCAAAAACATCATAGGTCACATGATTTTGCCGTGCGGCTAATTGCTCCCACATTCGTGCCTCTGCCTGAAGTTCTGCAGCATGAATGTGCTTTGGCGATGCTAAAAAACTCATCATCTGTAGATCACCATGATAAACATCATAAGCATTAGCACCTGCCCTACGTAATTTTCTTTCATCTCTTATAATATCTTTCAGAATATTTTTATTTTCACTAATGCATTCTTCCAGAGAGTTGATTAAACGATCCTTCATGGAAGGGGTTTCTTCGATTCTTTCGTGATGAACTACTTTATAAAAATGACCATTATCATCAAAGCCAAGGACTAATGTCTTTGATAAATTAGGATAAATTTCTGTAGGAATACGAGACCCTACAGCACCATCTTCATAGGCATCTCCCTGATCCGTTGTTATTGATCGATAGACCCATGGTATTGAGATAGAAATACGCACCGCCCTAGCTATATGCATTTCAGGTGTTTTTTCCGCATTAAAATATTGCTCTTTATTTTTCGTGATATCAAATCCAGTCACTGTGAGTTCTTTGAACTTTGAAGAATCTATTTTTCTAAGAAGCGCTAAATGGTGAAAAGTGATAAGAAGACTTAATTTCTCCTCTTCTAATAACGAAGGAATCTCTTTTAACCCATGATTTTCTTTTTTCTTCAACGCCTCTCTTAAATTGAGAATTTCTCTTTCTTCAGCTTCTGTCAATTGTTGATCTTTTTTTAAAGTATTAATTTTTTCGCTCAATTGCTCTTCAGAAAATTGCTCAAAAAAACACCTTATGGATCCTATAATTTCTTGATTCAGTTCATCAATAAGGTATGTCCCTTTAAAATAACCTTCTTTACCAAAAGTTTCACCTTGTCCAATGAGAGAATCCTTCGATTGACCAACCAGTATTTTCAGATAGCTAAACCTCTCACTCGCATTTTGTAAGGCCTCAGCATCCATTCCTGAAGCGACTAATGTGGCGGGAACTGCTCCCGCAGAACTTCCAGCAACACGACGCAAATGACTCAACGTCCCTGCTCCTTCCATTGCTCGATAAGCCCCAACATATCCCACTCCTTTAACGCCTCCTCCTGAAAGAACCATATTTTCTGCATAAGGAGCAGGTTTCATCACTCCCCATTTTTCACCTCTTATTCCCTCTTTTGCTTTTATTTTAAAAAAATGAGGGGTTGGATTACGGGGTAGAAATTGATGTCTTAAATGAATCAGCGACTTGATCGTATGACTATGAGCTATTTGAATGGCTTGGCTTGTTGGCAGAGTAGTATCCTTAATATTTTTCTCAAGTTGTTGGATAATTTGAGCTAAAGATTCCTTAGCAGCAATCCTAAGATCCTCCTCAACGCCACTCTCTTCATGAATTTCTAATTCAGCAAGAAAGCGATGAAGCACTTTAGAAAAATAAGCAGCAAGGTGGTCTTTTAAGTTTTTAAGAGTCTCTACTTTTCCTGGATCAACCTGCTTTGTGCCATAGCCACAAAAAGCTTTGATCCATTCCCACCATCCCTCCCTCATAACACTGACAGAATAAGCATTAACTCTGATATCGGAGATAAGATTTTGATTCTCGAGAGCCTTATTGGCAATATCTTCCCATGAGATTTTTTTCTTTATTAGTTTAACAATATTCATAATCTCCTTTTTATTTTCTGTTATACCTTTGTCGGATGAATTTTAGGAGTTTTTTACGCAGGATTTTTTGAGGCTAGCCAGACGTCAGAGCGTGCCTGCTACTGAGGTAACAGTAGCGATGACAACGCCGCTAGCGCCAAAAAGAACCAGTAAAATTTCCTAAAATTCATTCTATATAGGTATATACCGCTTTTCCTTGTTTCCTTTGCTCTAACTCCGCCCCTGCAGCTTGAGAAATTATAAGTCGATCTTCCAATGAAAGGCCTTTCCCCTGCTGTAAATCTGGAGAAGATGCACCGTAGAATTTTGCAATATTTTCTAACTCTGAAGAAGCCATTCCCTTCATGGCATCGGATAATTTATCTTTATCCACAATCTCAGAGACCGCCTGATTTTGGCGCAAGGATAACTGTTCCCACATCCGTACTTCTGCTTGAAGCTGTGCCGCATGAATTTCATCTGGAGAGGCCAGAAAACTGATAGTCCCTAAATTGCCATGATAGACATCGAGTGCATTAGGGCCAGCTTCATAAAGTTTTTTACGATCTTGAGCAGCATTAGCTTCTAAATTGGGATTTTGAGTAATCCATTCTTCAAGATTTGTTTCCAAGGAAGTCTCCAATGTTGCTTTCTTTATTTTTGTACCTCCTCTATTCGCGATGTCATAAAAATGCCCATCTTGATCAAATCCCAAAACTAAGGTCTTAGCTCGATTCTCGTTACCATAAACTTCTGTAGCAAGATTAGAACCAACACCACCATCTTCCATAATATCTCCTGAAGCTGATTTGATAGCTCTAAAAATTGAAGGAAGTGACATCGATACACGCACAGCAGAAGCAATAGACATCTTAGGATGATCTTTAGCGTTGTAATAAATCTCTTTCTTCTGCGTCTCATCAAATCCTGTAATAGTCAGTTCCTTAAAGCGTGAGGGCGCCTGAGGATCTACTTTCTGAAGAAGTGCCAGCTCTTCAAAAGTTAGAAGATGAGTAAAACTCTGATTCTTTTTAGAAAAAAGAGTCAAAGGAAAATGTTTTTGGTTCACAGGAAGAAGATCTTTTTTTAATTGAAGAAGAACCTTTTTTTCCCCTTCTGAAAGATGTCCTGCTTCAACTAATTGACTTACCCTCTTCTCAAAATTAACAGCATCCGCAGATTGTAAAAATTCTGTTACAGAACCTACCATTTCTTTATTAATTGTTTCAACCGCATAGCTCCCTTCAAAATAACCACTCTTAGCAAATTGCATACTTTGTTGAATATTAGAATTTTTCGATTTTCCAATCAGTATATTAAAAAAACTGACTCGATCACTAGCCTGTTGCAATGCTTCGGAATTCATTCCTGAGGCTATTAAAGCTGCCGTCATTGCTCCTGCAGAACTTCCTGCTATACAGCGGAGATGTTTAAGCATTTCTGTCTTTTCCATTGCTTGATACGCACCAATATAGCCAACTCCTTTCACCCCTCCTCCTGAAAGCACCATATTTTCTGGATGAGGTGCTGGCCTGATAACGCACCAATCCCCTGCGCTTGTTTTAATAAACTGAGGTGTGAGATCAGGTGTTGAATTTTTTTGTCTAAGTAAGAACAGCGAACTCACCGCCGCTTTGTTCGTTTGTTGAATTACTTGGCTTGAGGACAGACGTGTATCTTTAAAACTCGTTTCAAGCTGTGTTGTAATTTCATCTAACTTTTTCTGCGCTTCAGTTATAAAATTTTCGCGTATTGCGTGTTTCTCTCCAATCCCCATCTCATCAATAGCGTACATTAAATGTGTATGGAAACTAGCCATGAGATGATCCTTTAAATTTTGAAGCGTCTCATCCCTACTTGCTACTGTTCGATAACCACAAAAGATTTTGATCTTTTCCCAGATCCCTCTCTTCACCCTAATAGAATTATCTCCTACCCTAATATCTGAGGTCAGATTTTCATTCTCCAAGGCTTTTTCCTTAATAGAGCGCCATGAGACCCCGCTATTCAGTAACCGTTCAGAGCCCACCTCCTGCGGAGGCGTGCTCTGAATGAAATGATCCGACTGTGTACCAGTAGTACGATTCAATGGGATCGTTTGCTGAGAGGGGGAACGAGCGCTTACGTTATTCATAGGATAATGATGGTTAGGTTACAAGTGTTGCCAATTTTATCACCGTCACTTTATTTCGCAGAAATAAAGTAACGGTGGTAGTCACGGAAGAAGAAGACTTTCAACTTCTGTAACATCTTTCAATGCCTCTTGGATATGTATAGCTTCTAACTGATTGGTTATTTTATTAATAAAATCACGGACGGCTACTGAGCGCTGCAAGAGTTGGTCAATACGTTGTTTTCTCTCACGCTCTTCCGAAGGCGGCAACAGAGCCATCAGCAAGACTCCTTGTCGATCATCTACTCCAATATAATAGTTATCACTCAAAAAGCTAAATGCATTCACATTAAGAAGTTGAGGAATTATTTTCTTAAATCCTATAAATTCAGAAATGTTACCTAAATTAACAGCTAGCATTCCTGGATTTACTGCTGTTGATGAAATCAAACGATAATAGTGACCTTGCTCCGAATAGTTTTCCTGAGCATCAGAAACAAGTGTCTTTTGGCGTTCCCATTCCCCTAACGACCAGACAGCTCCCGCTACAGAAAATACTTCTTTCAGATTCCTCGTAAATTCTTGTCCAAAGGAAACCTCACGTAAAAATTCCACTGCTTTTTGATAAAAAGAACTAACTATTGAAATAAAAGAAATAAGAAGTTCTTGAGTTTGTTCACTCCATGGTGCTACAAGCTGAAATTGCAATGTTCCATCTGGAAGAAGCGCAGGTGCTACCGGCAACAGACTGCCAGGAACAATCCACCCGAGTAAGAATGCTTCTAAGAACTCAGGATGATCACCCCATGTTTTTTCCTCAGTATTGTCTCCAAAAATAGCTGTGGCACGTATACTGGACCAAGCCTCCCCTTCCTCCTGCTCCAAAATAAACCTCATCCCATTCCCATTGCTCTTGCTAAATTCAAGAAACCCTGAAGATAAACCAGCTCCCTCTTCAGGATGGCTTTCATGATGATCACGAGAAAACTCCACACCATAATAAGAAGCTATTCCTTCCAGGCAGGCATTCAGAGTTCCCTCCTGCGGAGGAAGAATCTGAATTAAGTAATCGGATTGCGGAGTAATCATGTTAATGCATCATTAATTTGGTGATCCCTTACTGCCTTTACACAAAAAGAATTTTTGGAAGTTCTCACTTTTTGCAGACTTTAAAAAATAATACTCCTTCTCGCCATTCGCGCGGACGCGGAAATCCAGAAGAAGGTCAATTCTGATTTGGGTAGTAGCGTTAAAAATTCTTTATGAAACCAGGAATAAAGATCGACAGTCTCCTGGATTCCAGCGTCCGCTGGAATGACGGTTAAGGTGTATCGACTGTTTTTCTGAAATTACCCATTCTATTTTTTTGATGATATTAAAAACTAATGCCAATCATGTCACTCATATAAAAATGACAAAAGTCCAGTTAAAGATGAAAAGTATTATTGTATTAAATTGAATCTTGGATTACATATTAGGCCAATTTTACCAACGCCACTTTATTTCGCAGAAATACTAAGTGGTGTTGGTAGTTACGAAATAAAGTGACGTTGGTAGCACGCTTATGGGAATTTTTCAATTTTTTCTAGGGCTTAGAAACCCAACCGATCGTAGTGACCTAGAGGGCATCTGGGAAAGAGTTGGTGATAATTTTGCAGGCTGTCTTATCCAAGTAGAATGGGAAGAAGGTGAATTGGTGGGAAAAATTATTGCCATGAACTCTGAAATGCTACTTTATGGCTGGGCTGTTGGCGACAAAAAATGGCGCCACATTGAAGGAGATGCTCACAATGGCTGGCACCTCATGGATCTTCGCAAACAATATGACACAGCAAGCAAAAAAGTCCTCTCTATTGACTATGCACGTTACTGGATGTCCATTGGCTTGAGTGGAAGACTACGCCTCCATCAATCTAAGATACCACTCTTTGCCGCTCAATTTTGGAAAAAAGTTCATTAACCCGGATATTTCATACACATCGTTATGAAACGTAGTGCAAAACTTGATGAGACAAGGCGGACGAAGGATTTTACTGCCGTGGCTGTATGTTTCATACTGTCCC
>DATEBV010000223.1:0-2087 GCA_035287205.1 Chthoniobacterales bacterium
AGCCTTAACGGCAACATCAGCTTTTGCAGCGTCAACAGCTTCCAATGCCTGCATCTCAGTTTCTTTAGCATCGGCAAGCTCAATTTCTGCCTCTGCACTATGAGCGCTATTTCTCACAGAAATAGCTTTTATAACAGCAAGTGCTGTTTCAACGCGTGCTTCGGAAAATTTCTGCGCAAGTCTTTTAGCTTTATAATCACTCGCAGTGTAAGCCATACGTGCTTTCTCGTAGGCAATGCGAAGCTCCATATCATTGAAGGAATCCGTCCCATCTGATTTCCTCTTTTCTATTTCATCAGCTACTTTCTTAGCTTCTACAGCAGCTTCTTTAGCTTCGATAGTTTCTTCTTTAGCTTGGTTTAATTTAAATTCAGCTTTTTTATGATCTAAAACAGCGGCTCTTTCTGCCGCCGCCCATTCTTGGACCTCTGCAGAGTCACTATTTAGTACACCTTGACCTCCCTGCGCCGCCTCACGTTCACGAAGCGATATCTTAGTCACTTTAGCTAGACACGCAGCATAAATATTATCACAAATTTCATTTTTAAGATACTGGTTTGTATCCGAAGATTCTTCATCAGGTTCATCATCACTATCTCCAGTAGATTTGAGAGCCTCAGTAGATGAAGAAAATTTCGATTTTGGGCCTCCTCCTCTCAATCTAAGAACTTCATGAGATACAGGAGATGATCTCTCAGGTAATCCTAGTTCTGTTCGGATGGTAGTAAAACTACGAGGGTTACTTTCTGCAACTTCAGAAAAACTTAATCCTCGTTTTAAAGCGGTTATCCCCTCTTGAAGAGTTTCTTCAACGGTGAGTGGATTCATCGCCAGAGTGGGATTGGACGCAAGATTTAAACTTAAAGATGAAAAAAGAGGAAGTGCCTCTGGTTTGCTAGTCTCAATATTCGAAAGAGATGTCGCTCCAAGTTGAGTTGATAAAAGAAGGAAAAGAAAAAGGATGTATTTTAGCATTTTTTTAGCATCTGTTGGTTTGTATAAATAAAAATTTTTTGGCTGATCAATATTCATTTTTTAAATAAACATCATTTCTAAAATTCTGTCACGCTTTTTTTATTATTTAGTGATTAAAAAAGGTAACTTAAGATAACTTGTAATATTGATATTTTCGCCAAACCGACCTTGGGCTCCGGTTGGCTGACCATTTTCCATCCAGTTACAAAATCGTGCCTGATCAAACCAACTCACAAAGACAATTGGATCTTCTCCTCTCCCTTCAATCATAGAATAAATGTAATTACCAGGAGTTCTAGTACGTTTAATACAGACGCCTTCATAATCAGATTCCATCCGCTCCTCGTAAAGATGGTTAGGATCATCAGCCGCTACAGCATTAAGAAAATCCCCATACTGCCTAACAGTAACGTTGGAGAGCATTGGAACAAAGTCCCCTTCTCCACCCTCATCAATGCCTTTCGAACAGGTTTCAATATTAGAGCAATCCCCTCGCCCGTTATTTTGGGTGTCCTCGCCGGATTGGCTTGGCGTCTGAGCTAGAAGACAATGAACGCTGAGTAAAACAGATAAAAAATAGAGAAAACTTTTCATGTTGGTTTTAATAATAGAAAGGCATTAATTGAATGCATTTCTACGAAGCCATTGATTGTGTCACTTAAAATCCAAAAAGTGAAGAAAAAATATTGCAATTTCTTCAAAAAAGTGGTAATTTCAGTATTAGGAAAAATCCCTTCAACAACACGATTGCCTCGCCTTAATGAAAAATATCAAAAAAGGTAAATCTACGACCGCAGAACCTCCAACAATAGACTTCTTTCAAAACTCGCTTGTGCTGATGAAGTGCAAGGAGTCGACGGCGCGCAGAAGTTGAGTGTACAGAAGCTACTCGATGCTTCGAGCACCGGCGCGACGCAGCAATTCGCAGCAGAAGTAGAGTTTGGAAAGAAGTCTAATGAAATCTTCGAAAAAGCCTAAAAAAAGGCCCTTACTCCTCATGATTTTTGTTTCAGAAAAATCATGTCTAATCCAAAAATGGCTTTGGATTTGATGACAAGGTGTATTTCTGCTGATATTATCGAGAGGATCGACTTCAAATCTCTAAAATTAGT
>DATEBV010000224.1:0-3434 GCA_035287205.1 Chthoniobacterales bacterium
CGGCGCACAGGAGTTGAGCGTATATAACATACTCGATGCTCCGAGCACCGGCGCGACGCCGCAATTCGCAGCATCAGTAGAGTTTCGAAAGGAGTCTGTTTCTTTCTCTTTCTTTGGATGATGTTCTTGAATAAGTGCCCATGCAGAAGAAGAATGAATAATAAAATCGAGAAGGAGGGTAGCCTCACCACCAGAAAATTCTTTTGAACTCTCTCCTTTCATCTGAGCAAGGGCCTTATGGAGCATCTTACAGTAAAGATCAAATCCAATTGCTGCAATATGGCCACTCTGAGCAGTTCCCAGAAGATTCCCTGCCCCTCGAATCTCCAGGTCACGCATCGCGATTTTAAAACCAGCTCCTAGTTGAGAGTATTGACGAATTGCTTGAACCCGACGACGAGCCTCCCCAAAAAGCATCAAGTTACGTGGAAGCATTAAATAAGCATAGGCCTTCTGCCGGCTTCGGCCAACACGACCGCGTAGTTGATAGAGATCCGCAAGGCCAAAACGGTCGGCACGATCAATAATGATTGTATTAGCATTGGGAATATCAAGCCCACTCTCAATAATCGTCGTCGAAACTAAGACATCAATATCGCGTGCAATAAAGCGCTGCATCACCTCTTCTAGTTCCCCCTCTCCCATCTGCCCATGCCCTAATGCAAAACGACCTTGTGGTAAAAGCTCCTGCAAACGCGCCGTAACTTTTTCAATGGTGCCTACGCGATTATGAAGAAAATAGACTTGCCCACCTCGAGAGAGCTCTTGCTCAATGGCGTTGCGAATCACTCGTTCATCATAAGCGCAAATTATCGTTTCTACGGATTGCCTCTCTAATGGTGGTGTTTCCAGCAGAGACATCTTACGCGCTCCCATGAGTGAAAGATAGAGTGTTCTGGGAATTGGCGTTGCTGAAAGTGTTAGTATATCAATGAGTCGAAAACGTTCCTTAAAAGCTTCTTTATGTTTCACGCCAAAACGTTGTTCTTCATCAACAATAACCAATCCAAGATCCTTAAAAATAATATCAGGAGAAAAAAGACGATGCGTTCCAACCACAAGATCGACGGACCCTTCAGCAAGACCTTTCACTACCTCTCGTTGTTCAGCAGCAGTTCGATAGCGACTCATCAATTCAATCGTTACCGGATAGGCACTCATCCGCTCTCGCAACGTTTGATAATGTTGCTGAGCAAGAACCGTTGTTGGCGCGAGAAAGACAACTTGTTTTCCCTCTAGCAAGGCTTTAAAAGCGGCACGCAAGGCAACTTCTGTTTTTCCAAAACCAACATCTCCACATAAGAGGCGATCCATCGGTTGAGGGGCTTCCATATCTTGCTTTATTTCAGCAATAGCTCTTAGCTGATCAGGCGTCTCTCGATAAGGAAAACTATCCTCTAACTCTTTTTGCCATGGTCTATCAGGACCAAAGGCATAACCTAAACCTGTTTCACGCTCGGCCTGGAGTTTTAATAATCTCCCTGCATAGACGAAAATTGATTTCTCCGTCGTCGTCCTTATCTTTTTCCATCGCTCATCACCAAGTGCCGAAAGCGATGGCGTCGCCTTACCGACTCCTACATAGCGAGAAACTTGCCATGCTTGATCGAGAGGAACAAAAAGTTTTGCCTCCTCTTGAAATTCCAAAACAAGCATCTCTGTAAGTGTTCCTTCTTCGCCTCCAGAAGCAATTCGTTGTACACCCTGATAACATCCAATACCATACTCTGCATGGACTACAAGATCTCCCTCAGAGAACTCTGTATAATCAATAGCAGAACGTGCTGCACGATGATCTTCGCGACGCCGATGAAGTTGACGCCATTGTTGACGTGCTGAACGACCAAAAATCTCTGCTTCCGAAAGCACCACAAGCTGTGCTCCAGGAATAAAAAAACCTTCACTCATCTCGCCAAGAAGCAACATGAGCTTCGAATCATCAAGATTCTCCTTTTTTGCTAACGCTAAAAAATGCTCTCCCCCGCCTTCTGTACTGCTAAAAAAAACAACCTCATTTCCCTCCTCTTGCCATTGCTTAATCTGTCGAAAAAACTCCTTCCGACGCGCCTCTTGCATAATAAAATCACCAGCTCCAAAAGAAGCAAAAGGAATTGGATAACAGGGGAAATCATACCCAGCAAGGTTACTACCTTGTTCGTTATCATGAGAATGAAACGTCTGATCAGAAATTCGAATTTTTGTTCCTGGGAGTTTTTTAATGAGAGCTTGATCAGCTTCATTAAAATCATTTCCTAAAATAATCAACAGATCCTCGGACCCGATGTAATCACTGAAAGGTACCGTACCGCGCTCTTTTTCTTCCCCTTGAATTTCACAAGAACTTTTCTCTTGAATCGAAAGTTGGGTATCAGGATCAAAGATCCTCATCGAAACAATCCCTACTTCATCAAATTCCAAACGATAGGGTAAATCACTCTGCCATGAAAAGAGATCTAAAACCCCACCTCTTAAGGCATATTCTCCACGAGACGCCACCAGAGCATTTCTTTCAAACCCCATCTCTTCGAGCTTTCCTACAATTTCTCCAGGTGATCCTTTCCATCCAAGAGAAAGTGTCCACAATCCTTTGGTCAGATCACCTTTAATAGAAACCTGCTGTTCCAATTCACGAGCAGTGATCACAGTTACCAACCTTTCTCCCTGCGCTAGTCTCCCTAAAAGAGCTAAGCGTCCTGCAATCACCTCTGGATCAGGTAGACCTACCCCCTCAGCGGTCATTCCAAGATCAGGAAAGAGTTCTAATGGTTGTATCCATTCACTCAGTTCATTAAAAAATTCCTCTTGAACTTTAATCTCATGGTTAATAAACCAAATTGAACGATCCGAAGAAAATAATGAGGCAAGGGATGCAGCTAGGAAGGGTTGGGCAGCTTTTGTAACGTCTATTAAGAACCTGTCTTCAAATTCTACTGGGGCTGCGAATGGCTTCGTCGCAGCAGTGTTGGAGCAGATAAGAGAAATCAACTCTTTAACCGCTGGCACCTGCGTAACACGGGAAAGTAGATCAGGATGAGAAAACTTATAAACCATAAAAAGAAAGATACTCGGCAACTATTCGGCCAACAGGCCGAATAGTTAGTTTAAGTTATAAGTTTAAGTTTAAGCTGATTTTTGGTCACTTCGTGACAAAGTGAAAAGTGAAGCGGAATTTTTATTTACTCCTAGTTTTTGCTCTCGAAGGCACTTCAGTAAAGGATTCTGATACGCTTAGAAAAATTTTACCGACTGGGTTAAGCGAATATTTACGATACTCGTGAGCAAGCTGTATCGCTAGCTCAAGATGAGGAAGTTTTCTTCCATCAAGCGAAACAACTGGCATCACTCCTAGGCGTGAATTAGTAATGGCCATTGCTGTTACTTTCCGTAAATCATTCCGAGTTATATCACATTCAATCATCTCTGGAACTTGTCCC
>DATEBV010000225.1:0-8651 GCA_035287205.1 Chthoniobacterales bacterium
CACTTCATCAGCATAAACGAGCTTTGAAAGAGGTCTGTTTTCTGTAATCTTTTTTGCTTTAAGAAGAGCATAATCAACCAAAGCCAATCTACTAGTGGTAATTTCAACAGATTTTATTAAGTTACTAATAACATTTCTAAACAAATAAGATGTTTTTTTAATGCGTTCAGCCTCATCTATATTTCCAACACTCACAGCCTGATTCGCCTTCATCCTATTCTCCGCTGCCATCCGAGCTTGCCTGATCACCTGCTTCCAAATATCAGCAATATCTTGATTACCTTTAGTTTCAGCATCTGTTACTTTAGCCGTATAGTCAGCAAGTTTCACAAAGTAATGAGCTGTCATCCGAGCAGATTTAGCAACTTCCATTAAGCGATAAATCTCATTCCAATTACCATTAATATGGGCGAAGGCTACCTGAACACTATTCTCTGCGACAGTCTGAATATGCATTGCTGCCTGCGAGCAAAGTTCTGCAATTTCTTGGTTACCTGAAATTCGAGCCTCAGTAGCTTGAGCCGTATACTCAGAAATTTTATCCCACTCATCCGCAGCCCTCTCCACAGATCTTACAAAATCAGAAACAGCACAACCATACTGAGCAGAAGGATTTACCACAAAACTTTCCTTCTCACCCTGTTCATCTTTTTCTCCAAAATAAGCATCGTAAATTCCATCTATATGGGAGAGTATTGGCTGCACTTCCATCTCCTGAAAAACCTTCATTTGCTTCACCGCATACATCCAAAGGTCTGCCAGATTTTGATTTCCTAGAGCTTGAGCCTTAGCTGCCCTAACTGTATAATCAGCTATATTATCTAACCTATTTACACAATGACCTGCTTTACCATTTTTAGCAGTTTCGGATGAAACTATTTTAAGTCCATTTTTTCCACCAACCTGAAGTTGCTTTGCTCCCAGTGTCCATAAATCAAATAATTCTTGATTTCCTGTAGCCTTAGCCTGAAGAGCATTGGTTGTATACTCGGCAATGCTAGCATATTGATCTCTTTTTTCTACGGCTGAAGCGACAGCTTTCTCTAAATATCGAGCCTGAGCCTCATTTTTAGAGGAATAAAATAAGTTTGCCTTCACTTGATTTACGCAGGCAATCCGACTTTGTTCCGCAGCTTGCATCCAAAGATCAATCATTTTCTGAGAATCTGTCATTTTAGCTTTAGTAGCATGATCATCATAGCTCAGAGCATGAGCTAAGAAGTCTTTAGCATTTTGAATACCTTTTTGTAATGCTAAAATGTTATCAACTTGAGATCTACTACTTCCGTTATAGCAAGCAGCTCCCCTATTTGAAGAACTTTTTAAGACCTCCTCTTTCTTAGCCACAAGGCCGATATGCAGAAATGGATTCCTATTTTTAGCAATGGATAGTTCGGCTGCTTCAATCCAATTCTTAGCTAGAAATTTATTGCCAGCCTTCTCCGCTAGAAGAGAGTTCACCATATACTTAGCAGCACTCTCCATCCCATCAGCTGTGATAGGATAGGTCGTGCTATCCCACTTTTCAATATTTTTTGCTTCCTTGATTCTAAGTTTCAACGCTTCTTCGGCTCTATCAATAGCGACAAGACCGTGAGGATAAATGCCGTTACTATCACAATCAACTAAACAATTATTTATATACTGCACAACACGCTCCGCAGTAGGAATAATTTGGGCCCAAGCCTTTGATACAGCTTCGCGTTTATAACGAGCTGCTGCTACATCAATATGAAGGTCTGCAAGAGTTTTATTAGCATGCTCTAATGCATTATATAAAAAAATCTGTAATGCAAGAGATGTAACTGCTTGTCCTGCTGGCCGAATCTTGGTGAGAGGTGAAAGGTGAGAGGCAGGAGATGGATTGATGCCCTGATTGAAATTTAAGGGATCGTCTTGATGATTTGTGGGAACAGATTCTACAGAAGGGTTAACCGAATTTTTATCACTGAAAGAAACGCTTTCGATAGGATCAGAAGAATGCGTGGCAATCTCTGTAAATTGGGGTTCATCCCCTACTTTTGCACTTGAAGAGTCGACTCCTTGAATGGCACCTTCGAAAACTGATTCTGAAATTGTTTCTGCTAGAAAGGCCTTATTTGCTGAATTTCCCAATCCTCTTTTCACAGCTTTTATCACCTCTTCAATTGCTTGAGGATTAATGTCAGGATCCATCATTAAGTAACAACTCAGGTCTCTACCTGAATTGTTACATTTCGTAGTTGGTAGTTCGCTGTTCGTAGTAGGTCTAAATTGTTGAGCAATTTGAAAAGAAAGATTACCCAATAGCAGCTCTATTGTATTCGATCCTGCAACCTGCAACCTGCAATCTGTAAGCTGATTGGTTGCCTTTAGCCTATTTTTATCCTGCACCCTGTACCCTGTATCCTGGTGATTATCACTCTGAGCAACAAGGTTACTAAAATTTGCAAAACCTATCAAGATTCCTAAGAAAAGGGAAAAAAGGACTTTCATAGTTTAGAAGTTTTTTAAATTTTGCATGAATTATAGGTATAGAATCATCCAAAGACAAACTCTTTTTTGATTTTTTTTATAAATCTGTATCAATTTAGAGACACTAGAAAAGCTTCCTCCTTACCTCTTTAGCAGTAATTTTCTTGCTAGATGGGTATGAAATATCCAGCCTAACCAACTGCCAAGTTTTTTTGTGTTCTTTTATGTTCTTTTGTGGTAAATTAATCGTATCTGCCAATCTCTTCATTAGAATCTCCTACCGCAACAGCACTATCTCCAACCTACAGCCTGCAGCCTACAGCCTCTATTCGGCCTGTTGGCCGAATAGTTACTATGCCATTTACAATAGGAAATGAATTTATTAATTCAACAGAGCCTTCCATTCCACGCTTCCAAGGGAGTGAAGAAGTGGCCAAGAAGCTTCTTGGGGAAATTAATACACATCTTACAGGAAAAACGGGAACTCTTGAGTTTAAAAAGCGTGGCGACAGCTTAACCTTAACGCGCACTACTTTTTGGAATTGGTTATGGAGCAGTTCGAGGAATCAAGAAGCTGCATCAAAGTATATTACGAGCCTTTTAGAAACAGCTTATCCAGCTGTATCAAACAATAAAACATCGACTACCTGTGATAATTTAAAAAAATCTTTTATACCGGCAGGAAATACAATCGGCTGTCTTGGATTAAAAAAAAGACTTGAAACACTAGCAATAATATTACAGTTACCATCGCCAACTGAGGGAAAACTACCTGAAAAATCTGTATTCATACTTAGCTCTCCTACAATAGATCCAACATCTGCATTTTTAAAAACCTGTGGGATAAAACGTTTGAACATTTTAGGGAAAGGTGGTTTTGGGACAGCTTATACTGTAGATTGTAATGGTAATACAAAAGATTTTGTTTATAAAAAAGAAGCTCAACCGGTTCTATTAAGAGGTAAAAGTCTAAATCCTCAAGTCAACTGTAAATTTTGGCGACAGGGAGATATTGCCGCGGCACGATTGAAAGACATCCGTAATATGGCTCAACCACAATTTTTTATTTTGCTAGTAAAGAAGTCGCCCAATGCACCGCAAGATACAGAATACCATTATGTTCCTGCTGATAAAGTAAAAGAGTTTGGTGTGGATTTAATGAAGCAGTCCCCCAACGCCCAGGTTTACCTCCATAGCCAAATCATGACCCGTGCTTCAGGAGAAGGGCTCGAGAAATTAATAGACAATAAAAAAATAAATACTGACCCTACTCAATCAGACTTTAAAAATATTGTCCATGGACTCTATAGCTTTGTGGCTTCAACGAATCCTCGCAACTTTGTCCATCGAGATATTAAGCCACAAAATTTAATTTATAATAAAAAAACAGGTAATCTTACCGTCATTGATACCGGATTAGGAGAACACCTTGCAAGACGAGGAAAAATAGGACGTCCCAAAGGTGCATCCAACCCTAAAACATCGTTTCGAGCAGCAGGAAGCGTTCCTTATCTTTCTCCACGTACTTTTTCCGATAAAAAAGGTTATGGATCTGAGGTCGATTGCCATAGTGTAGCCATGACTTTACTAGAATTAATTGACATTAAAGATTTTCGTAAATATTATACGTTAGAACAGAATAAACAGCTGAGTTTTTTTGGAAACGATCCAACAACCTATTTACAAAAGTATTTAAATTATATCGGCTCGAACAGCTCAACTGCTAAGGTATTAAACAAAAATCCTGAACTTAAAAATCTCATTAACCTCCTCTTTCTCTCCTCTGCAGGTGGTGCTGCAGGCGAAGCCGCTTTTAAACAACTTGCAACCAATCCTTATTTAAATTCTATCCCAAAGTAAATCGATTTTGTAGCGACCAACGTAGTCCAAGCAGGAAGAAATTCACCACATTAGGCATTCAGTCCCTGCTGCGCAGCGACTGAAGTAAAATAAGGTTTTTATTTTTATCGTTGTCTTTTCTTAAAAAAATCAAAAAATAGTTTTCAATTAAGTTACTGAGAGCGCTAGAAAAGTTCTTCACCCTCCTTGCCAGCAATTGTTCAACTATCAGTCAAGTAAACATACTAAACCAAACTGTCACATTTACTTCAGTCGTCGTGCCGCGAGGACTGAATGACTGGAGTGTAATCTTTGTGCTTTTTGTGGTGAATTCTTTTTTGAGACGTTGGTAGTTACGAAAATTAACAGAATACGACTGCCCGAGAGAGCGTGGGATTCAACTTTTCAACCCTTCAACATTTCAACTCTACCAAACATGTCTACCCTCTCCTCCTCCGCTTATTTTAATTTAGTTTCACGCTTTATTCAGGCCATGGATCCTGCCGTTTCCAGTGACGCATTGGATCCAGAAGAGGGCGTAGTAGAATTCACAGCAGGCAACCTCGTTGTGCGTTTTTTTCCTCACAACATCAACAAAGAAGAGACTATCGAACCAGATGCACTTGTGCTGGAAGCTGACTTAATGCTCCTCGATCTAGAAAATCGTGAAGTTAATCATGATCGCTTCTTAATCCTCCATCAGCTTAATGCTCTCAGTCAACTAACCACTGGCATCATTGCTTTTATTACCGAAGAAGGAATGCTTTCTATCGGGAAGGTCCTTCCATTGACCTCTCTGGATGAAGAGAAATTAGCTAATGAAGTTGGCTCAGTCATAGAGTCAGGAAACAATCTCTTTGAGGGATGGAACAATCTTGCTGATCTGACGAATACAACAGATGATGAAACGGTGGACAATGAAACTGCCGATGATGCTACTGAACTGACAGAAGAGAGTAATACTACGACAGATTTGAATTCATTTTCACAAATATGCTGACTATCAAGGTTAAAATACCTTGGTAGGGTTGAAAAGTTGAAGAGTTGAAAGGAAGCCTAACAGTTAATTTATCCTCAAGTATTTTACAGCAACGTCACTGTAATTGGCAGAAAAATAGCCGCAAAAGAAGAAATCTGATGGTGAATTTGATCTAGATTTGCCACCATTCTGAACCCTCTATTTTTACCACTTTATGGACTGGTACCAAATTCTAGAATTTAATATCATACCTAGAACCTCATATCACCTAAACGTTCGGATTAAATTGGACGAAAAAAGGGGTCAGCTACGAATGCCGCTAAGTTAAGGGAGTTTTGGGATGATTTTTGACGCCATCTCCCTCTGTACAGCATCTTAAAAAATGCCTTAACTTAGCGCCATTCACTTTTGACCCCTTTATAAAGAAATTCTTTTCTGAGAAAGCCCTCAATACTCATAATGAATAGAATAAACAAGAACTCATTATTGAGCAAGATGCTATTTTAAAAATAAATACATTATTTATATTTTAAAATATGAATAGATTATTTATTTCTGCCCAAACTCGAACATCATTCCCATTTTTTGCTCCTTGTTAGACAGTGAATTTAATAATGAAATTAATGAACAGGCACCAAAATTAATGAGTTGTGGGACCCTTTTCATGACCTGACACCAAATTCTATAATTTCAGGGGCTGACCCGGCACTAAGTTCTGCAATTTCAATCCATGTCTTTTGATTCCATGTCTTCTGATAAATCGAAATAAGCAGAAAAGCTAGGATCTAAATATACAAAACCACTACGCACTGATAAGTGGCGACTTCTCAGATAATGATTAGTAGAGACTGGCCATGCCTTTTTCATAAAAGAAGCCTTTTTATCTTCAGCCTCAGCCTGATGTAATAAGTTTGAAATAATAGATTCACTCTCCCGGCGAAGGATTGCTTGTGCAGTTAAAGAATAGTTTTTAGCTGCCATTTCGAATTGAAGAGCTACTAATGTAGCGTACTCATTCTGTTGAGCAATTGCATCTTCAAGTTCACTGAAGTTTTTTTGGGTTGTTTCGCTGGTATAATAGAAGAACAATCTGTTGAGCGCCTTATTTCCTCCCCACAATGTTGCACAAGCTTTCATATATCCATTAGCAGCTTCACAACTTGCTTCAGCAGCTTTAATCCAATATGCAGCTGCTTGATGATTCAAAGAACGATAAGCTTTAACTGCAGCAAGGTAATCCTCCATCACCATACAATCCTGCTCCATCATAAGAGCTAAAAAATCTAACATTCTACTATCATCACAAAATTCACTAGCTAATTTAGGATGACTAGAAGCTTGAGAAGCAATTTGGGCAGCGGCATGAATTGCAGCACTAGTCTGACTATCGAAATCAAGGCCTTCTTTTAATGTTTGTTGAATGTTTTGAGATAATTGTTCTATTTTAGCTTCCCTGGATTTTTGATCTATCCATCCAAGTGCTTTTTTTCTTTCTTTTTCAGCAGCTTGAACAATAGCTAATCCAGCTTCTGCCCTCTCTAGAGCTTCAAGCGCTAGTTGTTTCTTGTTGCTAATTCCTATTGCATCTCTAACAGAATATTTTCTTTTCTCTACCTCTCTGAGGGCTTGAGCGACTCGCTCTTCTGCTAGCTCAATGATAGTAGCAGCCTTGGTAGTATATACTTCGTTAGCATCTGATATTTCTTGATTGTAGGCCTGACGCTCTTCAGCACTCAATGCCAACCAAGCACTCTTATCTCCTTCCACGTAGGCTTGAGCTGCATTTTTTGGACTTGTGATGAGTGCCTTTTTCTTGGCTTCAATGACGGCTTTCCAGAGGGCTTCGATATCAGCCAGACGTTTTTCTTCGTTCTGAAAAGTTTTACAAGCTTCTTCATCAGCAGCCGCTATTGCCGTGCTATGCATGAGATCCCGTTGATTTTCATCGGCCCATGCATCTTTGCAAGGCACTTTAAAAAGAATGGCATTAGCTTTTGTCTCTCTCTTTTTTTCAGATTCAGTCATTCTTTCTATCCATACAGCCTCCATACCAGGAATCCTTTTTCTAGCTGATTCTAGTGCATCATTTTTAACTCTCTCAGTGTAATCCTGGTAAGCCTTCAACTCCAATCTATCGACGTCGTCGTAGAGAGGTTTTGTGGCTTCTTTACTCTCAGGAGTTTTGGCTTTTAAGTAAGCTTCTTTAGCTTTGGCTCTAGCTATCGTAACTCCTTCAAAACAGGAAGTCTCATCAACTATTTTTTTTATTTTGCAATCATCGAGTTCTTTTTTGATTCTTTGTTGCTCTGCTTCTTCGTCCCCTTGTTCTCTTATTTCATCTTCAGCGTAGGAACTCGTTAGGTTATACCAAAGATCTTTTACAGCTTGATCTGATTTTCGGAGCTTATCTAAAGCTGCTTGAACAGCAGTTCCTCCTTCCTTTTGAGCTGCTATCATGTTATGATGAGACATTGCTAAAGCCTCCCATTCCTCTTCTGCTTTAAAAGCAGCAGTCTTTGCTGAAGCAGCCTCTTTTTTTGCTACTGCCGTTTGTTCGTCTGCATCCTGTTTCTCTTTTTCTTTAGCTCCAAGTTTAGCCTTAATTTCAAGTTCTTCTTCAAACAACGACGCAGCTTTTTCCTCTGATTTTTGAGCAGCAACAGCCAGTTCATCTGCTTGTATTCTGGCTTTCCAGCGCGCTGTGTTAGCGCTCCACTTTTCTTTTCTCCTAGCTGCGATGGCGTGTTCCTTTTGAATTTTCTCTTGTTCCTGTTGAGCAGCGATCACTGTGGTATCTGCTTCTTTCCAGGTGTCCATGATTAAAGAAGGATCTAGAGGGGCTCCTCCCTGCTCGATGCGAGCCTTCTCAGCCTCTTCCATTAATTTTTTCCATTGCTGTTCTAACCCGCCAGCCTCTGCAATAACAGTCTCCAAATCTCTAGGGCGAGCAGTAGATCCGACAACGTACGAAGAACTTTTCACTGTCGTACTGCTACCGCCAAAAATGCTTCCCAAAACGCTTCCGCTGATTTTAGTAACTCGACTGATCATACTACCTTGATCGTCTTTCTCCGTTGAGAGAGCATTTTCTTCTGCCTGTGTTTCACGCAGGAGTTTTGCTTCTTTGGCCATGACAACAGCTTCTTGACGAAGCTGATTTTCTTTGACTAAAAGCTCCAAACGATCTTTAGCTTCTGGCTTGAGACTTTCAGCCATGATTTCAACCTTTGCTTGTTGTTCAAGCGCGAGAACATCAGCTTGCTTTTTGTTTTTGGGACTACTTTTTTCACTTCCTTCGACCATAGAACGATCTAGCTTAGATGCCTCTGAATCGTTGATGACAGCATGCTTAGCTCGTGCTTCTCGCAGAAGTTCTCTC
>DATEBV010000226.1:0-9566 GCA_035287205.1 Chthoniobacterales bacterium
CATAATGAAAACCTAGATTATGCAGTTGCTATGATACAGAAGTCGGCAGAATTTTTAAGAGCGGTAGCAGCGTTTAAAAAGCCTATCATTGAGTGATTGATTGAGTCTGTTCCTTTTGCGAAATGACTCATCAACTGAAGAGGACAAAATTCCCTATGAAATGAAAACCTTTCTACTTTAACCTAGAAACGGAAATAGAGACTGGCGATCTTCCTCAATATACTTTGCCCCAAAATGTTTTTCCCGAAGTCTTACGTACCGTGAAGGTATGCCACGACTCCGTGAAAACCATTTTGGAACAAAGTCCTTACGAAATCTCATCCAGTTCTATTCCCGTTTCTAGGTTAATATTCCTGTTTCTAAAACAGGAACAGATTCCTCTACTCTTGTTGTTACGGAGGAGAACAATATTAATCAGGATTGATCTCTTTTTGGTCCAAGAATGATTTCGATGCAGGAACGGTTGTTTTAGAAAACCCTGATTTTACCGTGTGGAGGTATCGGAGACTACAGTTTCGCAGCTAGCGAAACTATAGTAGTTTAAGTTATAAGTTTAAGTTTAAGTTAATTTTTGGTCACTTCGTGACAAGTTAAAAAGTGAAGCGGGATTTTTATTTCCTTGAGTTTTTTACTCTCGAGGTCGCTTCAGTAAAGGATTCCAATATATCTAAAAATTTTACTGAATGGATTCGCCGAATATTTGTAGCGAAACTGTAGTAGTTTAAGTTGTGAGTTTAAGTAGTGGGTTCAAAACTTCTTGCCTTGTCACGAAGTGACCAAAAATTAACTTAAACTTAAACTTAAAACTTAAATAGTAGCTTCGCGGTTAGCGAAGCTACTTAGCGTCGATGCACGACGTGTGGTTTTTCTTTGGATTTAGCGATGCTCTTTTCTGGAAGTACTCCATGCCATGAGAGGGTTGGATAAACGATGCTATCGCGGCCGATAAGCGAGCCTGGGGACAATACAGCATTACACCCAATTTCAGCACGGTCGCCGATGATAGCTCCGAATTTCTTTAAACCTGTGGCGAAGGTCTTATGAGGAGTTGTAATGGAGATGGGGCCGTGATCAAGTCGTACGTTAGAAAGGATCACTCCTGCGCCGAGATGAGCACGGAAGCCGAGGATTGAATCGCCGACATAATTGAAATGAGGGATTTGAGCTTCGTCAAAGATCAGGGAGTTTTTAACTTCACAGGCATTACCAATAACGACTCCATTACCAATAATGACATTTTCTCGAATATAGCAGCCTCGGCGTAATTGACATCCTTCTCCAATCCACGCAGGACCTTTAATCATGGCACCTTCTTCAATGATTGTTCCCTTTCCAATATAAACATGATCTCCAATGAATGGTTTGCCCAGAAAAGTACCATGGTTAGCCGGCTTTAGTCGGAGTTGAAGATATTCTGCAATTTTAGGAAGAACCTCCCAAACATGAGTGATATTTTCAAAAAGAATACGATGTTCTGTGTGATAAAAGTCGAGGTAGAGATCGGGCTTGAACATAAGTGAGCGTTCAGTCTCCGCTGCGCGACGACTGAAATGAATGTAGCAGTTTAGTTTGATTATGTTGACACAACTGACACGTGAACAATTGGTAGTAAAGAGAGAGGGTAAAGACCTTTTCTATTGACGTCAATCACTCGATTTAAATTTCAGTGGAGCTTGAGCACTCCTTCTTTTTGTGCTTTTTGTGTTCTTTTGTGGCTATTCTCTTAAATTTTTATCAGCTTCTGTTCCGTTTTTGTATCCTTCACATTCCAACCAAGGGTCGCCAGTTGATCGCGGAGGCGGTCACTTTCTTGCCAATTTTTTGAAATGCGAGCCGTTTGACGAAGAGCTAAGAGAGAGATGACTTCTTCAGGAAGATGGACTGCGGGATCGGGTTCAATCGCCAAGACATCATTAACCTTCTTCCACCACGTGAGAAGTCCTTGGACTTCTGCTGGCGTGATGGCATGAGTATCGAGGAGGCGATTGGACTCACGAATCACATCAAAGAGTGTCGCAAGGGCTGCAGAGATGTTCAGGTCATCATCGAGCGCGTCAGAAAATCCTGAGAGGTCCATCGAACCGAGCGATCTTAGTGTTGCAGGGGTATCAGAACCGGCCTTACTTTCTGCGGTAAAATCATGCAAACGTTCTAGCCAAGCATCGATACGCTGAAGTGATTGGCGTGCGGCTTCGAGTCCTTCGAGTGTAAAGTTAAGTGGAACGCGATAATGGGCAGTTAGAAGCGCGTAGCGCACTTCACGGCCACTCCAGTCTCGGGCGATTAGATCACGTAAGGTATAAAAATTACCAGCTGATTTGGACATCTTGCTGCCATCGACCATGAGGTGAGCGCAATGCATCCAGAGGCGTACGAAGGGTTGGTCTGTGACGCATTCACATTGAGCAATTTCTGCTTCATGATGAGGGAAAATATTATCTACCCCACCACAATGGATATCGATTTGATTACCGAGAAGTCGTGTTGCCATAGCACTACATTCAATATGCCACCCTGGACGCCCGCGTCCCCAAGGGCTTTCCCAATAAACGTCTCCATCTTCAGGATCCCATGCTTTCCAGAGAGCAAAGTCGGCGGCCTCCTCTTTGCTATATTCATCATTTTTAATCCGGTGAGAAGAACGCTGTTCCTGTAAGTCAACATGAGCGAGCTTTCCATAGTGAGGAAAGGAGGCAATTCGGAAATAGATAGAATTATCTTCGGCTTGGTAGGCATGACCTCGTTCCACTAATGTTTTGATCATTGAAATCATCCGATCAATATTTTCTTGATCTGTAGCTGCAGGATAGGAATCTGCAGGACGAAGTCTTAACGTGGCGCAATCAGCAAAGAAGGCTTCTTTATAAGGACGTGTATAGTCGGCAAGAGCGATGCCTTGAGTACGAGCTCCACGAATTGTCTTGTCATCAACATCGGTTAAATTCATCACGCGATGCACGTGATGATCTCTTGACTCTAGATGGCGCTGTAAGAGATCTTCAAAAAGATAGGCGCGGAAATTACCGATATGAGCGTGATCATAGACAGTAGGCCCACAGGTGTATAATCTAATAGACTTCTTTTCAGGTTCTAAGGGAGTGAACAGTTCTAACTGACGCGTTAGGGTATTATAAAAATGAAGAGGCATGGCTGAAGCTTTCCGAAAGTGAACCGATTTTGAAAATGGATTTTTATTTTTTTTGGCACGTGGCTTCACAACAGACAAGTAACGAGTATAGTATATTATTAATTAGGAAATCAATTATTTGGCATCTGACTTAGCTACAGACAAATAACTTCTATTTATTGAAGGTGTTACTGCTGTTACGGATGTAGCCTTACCTCCAGCAAATACTGTTCCTTGTGGCGGAGTAAACTGAGAAAGAGGCGTAGGAGGACGAGTTGATGGGGGCGTAGATAGAGGAGTAACTGCTATGATCAGTGAATATTTTGGCGCTATTCCTTTTTGTCGGAGGCGGCCTAATTGACGTTTCTCAGAAGCTGTAATCGATTCTACATCTAATCCAGTTCCAGCAATACTTCGGAATTGAGGGATTTTATATGGTTTTACCTCCGTATAATGATGAAAGGCTTGTAACAGATTACTTGGTTCTGGTGAAGATGAGGAAGATGCAGCGAATGCAGAATGAGAGGATGTTATAAGAGAACTAGAAGAAGCTGTAATTGCATGAGAAGGAAGGGTAGGAGGGGAGGTAGGAGGAACGACAACTTGAAAATAGTCAGGAAGTTTCCATGCCATGAAGACTGTTGAGTTCTGTTCTTGGGCAAAACTTAGACCAAGCTTACTTGTTTTACGTAAGAACGCTCTTGAGAGGATAGAATCAAGTGCTATCTTTTGATCAAGAGTTAGTCTTTTATGTTTTTGTTCAAATACTTCTGTATCAAACGGCGTTGTTTTATTAAATTCAGCGCCCATTTCGGCGAGTAAATTTAAAGCTTTATCTAATTTAGCAATGATATAGTTCCAATCGTTATTTCTACAAGCTCTTCTCAATTGATCAGAAATACCCGTGCTTTCTTCTGTAATGGCATAAAAGTTTTTTGCTATAAACTGGGCTTTTTCTGAAAAGGTTGTTAATTTTTTAGAAAAATCAAATTCTTGGCAATTGAAAGTTAGAAAATTGATCCATGATTGAACTTTTTTTACGGTTAATGTAGTCTCTCGCTTATGACGAAGGTAATCACCTATTCTTTTTAGGTCAAATAGTTGACCAGGTATTCTTTGTTTGAGATTTTGTATAAATAGACAATATTTTCTAAAACCAAAACCTAATCCAATTTCAATACAGGCATTGTAATCGTTAATGGTCTCGAGCTTCGTGCTAGGGAAAGCCCCTTTTAATGCTTGCTTCATTTCCAAGCGTGGCTTGTCAAATCCATAGAGTAAAATCGATTGATTAGCATTAACACTAGTGATAGGGGTATCAAAAGTAGCAGTAATGGAGGTAGGAGAAGAATTATTGATTGGAGAACTGCTTTTAGCGCCTGGAGCATTTGGAGTAACGTATAATAAGGTTTCTTCACCTTGTTGAGCTACGGTAATAGAGGCAGAACCACGAGATAATAAGTTTTTAAGTAAGTCACTAGGATCTTGTTCTTCTAGAGAATAGCGATCAGCGCGACGCGCTTCTTTATCACGTTGAACACACTCGTTGAGTATACCCTCAATAGCTTCTTTATTAAGAGAGGCAGGTCTTTTTTCTTGATCAGAACTATTACTACTGACTACTGCAGAAGGTGTTTCTTTAACACTAAACTTCTGCTGATTTTCATTCCAATGAACTTGAAAAATCTGATGAGGTTCATCACCTCGTGAGACTGTTACATTATTGATTTGAGAGGCATTTTGTGCCGCAAGTGGTACGTTGCCTGTTTTAAGAGATTTTAATTTTGTATGTAAAGAGGCTGCAGCATGCTGATTTCCAGCTGCTTGAGGAGATAAATTTTCCAAATCTCCGATCATTTCAGGAGGAGGGATATTAGTACTCAGTTCAAACATAGGGAAGTATTAAGAAGAAGTGAAGAGTGAAGAGTAAAGGGTAAAGAGTAGCTGGCGCTGATTGGGAAGCTCATTTTCTGCAGTTCTATTTTTTTTGAAATGAAAGTCTCCAAAAAATGCTCTTTTCGAAATTCTGATTTATTCCCGATTTTCAACACTCTTCACTCTTCACTCTTTACTCTTCACAGACGCTGGTAGTTGTGGTATTCCATAGAGGAAGCAAAATTCTTAAAGGCTTGATCAAGGTCAAGCCCTGTTTTTTTAACAATATAGGACCAACAATCACGATCAGCATCCTCTTCATTAAGGATATAGTTTTCATCATAACTTTCTCCATTAAAATCAGTTATTTCCTTTATCCTGCCATTAGCAAAAGATTCTATTTTTTGAGTAGATGTTTTAATAACTGTTATGGCTAAATCGAGTTCTACAAAAAGCATGACTTCTTCAGAAGAAGATTTGGGAAGTATTGCTTCTTTTTCAGAAAGAGGTTCCAGCTGAGCTAAATGATTTGAAAACTTCTCGATAAGAGTAAAAGTCATTGATTTTGCAATTTTTAGCTCATGGCAAAGAGTATTTAATGTTTCAAAATCATCATCTTCTGCATAGGCATGAAGATGGCGGACTACAGGACCAATGGCATCCATTGTCTCATGAGTATACTTTTCAGCTGCTTTAGCATGTTGTAGTGCTTGAGTAAGAGCTTCCTTTTTTGCAGCGAGTGTTGGGAATACGGACTCACTCATGCTGATCCATTGTTTAGTAGTAAGAGAGGCGGGAGAAGGAGGGGTATTGATTGTAGCTAATATTTCTTCTGTAATGGGGTGTTGCTCATAACGACTATTGTGATGAGTTACGGTTTTTTCAACAATAGACTTCATTGTTTCTGTAGTTTCTTTAATAGATAGTATTGCTTGATTACCCCATGCAAAAAGCATGGCTTCATCATAAGAAGATTCAGAAAGTGTTTCTACAGTTTCAGAAGGACATGGAAGTTCATCAAGAAGGTCTTCTATTTTCCTTGCTAGAAAAGTGGCCATCTCTGCTGCAGTATCCACATTGCAACAGGCCTCCATTAAATTATCTGCATTGCCAAAATCTTGGGATTTGCAAAAAACATTTAAAAGATGATTAGGAGCAGCAGAGATTTTTGATGCATATTGAGCAGCCGTATGAAGATCTTGTGCAGTTTGAGTAAAAGCCGCTTTTTTGGCATCGATAGTATGAAAAATAGGCTCTATCACTGCAATAGATGGTTGTGTTCCAAGGGGGAACACATTTTTTTGATGAACAGATTCTTCGGAATTTATGGAGCTATCAGAGTTACGATGAAGAGATTCTTCAGAACTTTTACTGAATGAACTTGCTGAACTTATAGAATTAGTAACACTTGTACCCTTACTATTAGGATCAGTAGAAAAAGTTTGAGCGATGTTATGATGGCTCAAATCATCTATTATTTTTTTGTTAGAAGTGATGAAGTTAAAAGTTTTGAGTGCTTCGCAAGTTAATGGGCTTTTAGAGACCTTCCTAATAGGATGGTTCCCCTGATCTGTTTCTGTAGAAAGAGTATCTCCAAGTAGAAAATTCTGAGGTTCATTTTTTCTACCAATTGGTAATGGACTGTTATTCATCATAACGGTTTCTATTTTATCTATGGTTTTAATTAAAGAAAAGCCTGTAATTTCTATTCCCCGTTTTGGTTCAACATTTATATTTTTTTTAAAGAGATCGATAGCAGTTGGAGAATGAGATTCTATGGTATTAGCAATACTTACTATTGATTCTGGAAGAAGAAATTCTTCAGCTGCCTTAGCTGCTTCTTCTATCATCTGAGCAGAGAGCGTTGTCACATTGATAAATAAAAATGCAAGAACACTTATTTTAGAAGAATTTTTTAATTGGGAATTCATTAAGGCAAAAACTTTTGCCTTCATTAAAAAATCTATATTAGTATTTATTATAATGCGCATTGTAACCGTTCAGTCTCCGTTGTGTGGGGACTGAAGTAAAGGTGGGGGAAAACAAGTAACAGATGAAAAGTAACGTGTAATGAGTGTCTTAGATTATTAGCTTAATCAGAGGTACGCTGGATCACTAGACTATTACTTAATTGATAGCAAGTTCTTTATTTTATTTTTTAAGAAAAGATAAAAATAAAAACTTCTATAATCGTGGAGAGTATTCTCCTGTTATCTAATTTCAGTCGTCGTGGAGCGCAAAGTGAACGGCTATCGATGCAGTTGCCAATGCTGCTATTCCTTCTCCTCGTCCTAAGAAACCGAGACCTTCATTGGTAGTTGCCTTGATACCGATACGCGAAGGATCAATGCCTAAGCTCATAGCAATTGTGGAGCGCATTGTTTCAACATAAGAAGCAATTTTAGGTTCCTCTGCAATGAGGGTAGCATCGATATTAATTAACTCGCCTTGATCTTCTCTAATGAGTTGGGCTGCTTTTTCTAAAATTTTAAGACTCGAAATATTTTGGATAGAAGGATCCGTATTCGGGAAGTAGTATCCGATATCACGTTTGCCAGCTGCTCCAAGAAGTGCATCGGCGATGGCATGGCAGAGTACATCAGCATCGGAATGCCCTGCAAGGCCCTTTCCCTCAGGATGAGGAATAATAACTCCTCCAAGAATAAGAAGGCGATTTGATACAAAAGGGTGAACGTCATAACCAATGCCGGTACGAGTCATAGGAAGAAAAGAATATGGATGATGAAAGAAGAAAAAATAGCCACAAAAGAACACAAAAAAACACAAAAAAAGAGTTTAAGAACTCAAGATAAAGAATGCTCGCTATCTTAAAAAATAAGAGGAGTAGGAATTGAGGTTTCTCTTCAATTTAGAGCGCCAAGAGGTGCTAAATAGTTTAGGCGTGCTAATTAATTAAGTTCACCGCAAAGTTTCTATTTTTGTGTTTTTTTGTGTTCTTTTGTGGCTATTCCTTCTGCCTGTTGTGGTGGTGTTAGTAGTTATGAATCTAGCGGGATTCTTCCGCTAGAAGCGATGATAGAATATTTATCAGCTTCTGTAGCGTGAGGGCGCAAGTCAACATATCCTCCCGCCATTTTGACCATTAAAGCTCCTGCAGCAATATCCCAAAGACTAATTTGGCTTTCAATGTAAGCATCAAGGCGACCTGAAGCTACGTAGGCCATATCGAGGGTAGCGCTACCCATCATACGACATTTGCGAACAGTACGTATCATCTGAGCAAATCGAGGAAGGGCTTGTTCAATGGAGTCAGCCGTTTTTGACATGCCTATGGAAAGTACGGCTTCGTTGAGTTGTGTACGCGTGCTAACACGAATAGGACGTTCATTCATAGTGACAATGCCTCCGTCAATGGCTTCCCATAGTTCATTGCGCATTGGATCATAGATCACACCAAGTATTGTTTCACCAGCTTGGCGCAATGCTATAGAAATAGCAAAATGAGGGATGCCATAAAAAAAATTGACCGTGCCATCAATAGGATCAATAACCCATTGATATTCTGCCTTAGGATCACCGCTCACGCCTTCTTCTCCATAGATAGCAAAATCCGGGAAAGAGTAATTTACAATTTTTTCAATGAGCGTTTGAGAACGACGGTCCAGTTCGAGCTTGATATCATGAGCCTCGCAGTGGTCGACAATAAGTTCTTGCTGATTCTTTATTGCGTTTTCACGAAGTAATTGACCTGCAGCTAAAGCAGCCTCACGGGCAACAGTAAGTTTTTTTTGATGGGAGAGAGTATTCATAGAAAAAAATTGGGGAAAGCGCTAAGCGCTTCCCCCAATCTTTAGTTCGTTGTTAAAAACAAGATTCGTTACCGAAGAGGTTTATTTCTTCTTTTTAACGATAGCTTTCTTTTTGACAGGAGCCTTTGCTTTGACAGGAGCTTTTGCTTTAACAGGAGCTTTTGCTTTGACAGGAGCCTTTGCTTTAACAGGAGCTTTTGCTTTAGCCTTCGCATGGGCTTTGACCGGAGTCTTAGCTTTTGCTTTGGCAGGTGCTTTTGCTTTGGCAGGAGCTTTTGCTTTAGCAGGAGCCTTCACTGGAGTTTTAGCCTTTGTTTTAGCAGGAGCTTTCGCTTTAGCTTTTACTGGAGCTTTGGTATTAGTTTTGGTTACTTTCTTTTTAGTAGACATTAAAATTCACCTCTTTCGTGCCGCTGGTGCGGTGTGATATATACTGCGTGCAGTCAATTTTTGAGATTTTTACATACCCTTTTTAACTCTAGCTGCGTTGTCATCGTTTACGTTATGTTAACATAGCGTCGCGCTCTTCCGCCTTGCTAAAGTCAAAAATTGCAATGTAAAAACCTCAAATCTTTTTCGCGCGCAGTATAGCATAAGAATAAAATAGTAAGAAATGTGCAAGTCTCTTGTAAGAGAAAATGATTATTTTTTAACCTAAAAACGTGAATAGAAAGTGACAAGATGGCGTAAGGAGTTGGTTTTAAAGTCATTTTTAGAGGCTTGCGGCATACCCAGAGGGTACGTAAGAGACTCGAAAAATGAGCTTAAGACCGAGTATATTGCGTCAGATTGTT
>DATEBV010000227.1:0-9712 GCA_035287205.1 Chthoniobacterales bacterium
AAGATCTTTAGGAGGAGGATTGTCTTTTCCTTCCCACCAGATATCACCATCAGGGGTAATAGCGACATTAGTAAAGATAGTATCGCGAGCCATACTTCTCATCGCATTAGGATTTGATTTTTCATTGGTTCCTGGAACAACTCCAAAATAACCGCCCTCAGGATTAATTGCATAGAGACGTCCATCATCACCAGGCTTCATCCAAGCAATATCATCACCGATTGTAGTGATTTTCCATCCTTTAAAGCTCTTGGGAGGAATCATCATAGCAAAATTCGTCTTGCCACAAGCAGAAGGAAAAGCTGCTGCTACATAGGTTTTTTCTCCCTGTGGATTTTCAAGGCAAAGAAGAAGCATATGTTCTGCCATCCATCCTTCGTCATGTCCCAAGAAGGATCCGATGCGGAGAGCAAGGCATTTTTTTCCAAGGAGAACATTTCCACCATAAGCAGAACCGACGGAGATAATAGTATTCTCTTGTGGAAAATGACAGATAAGGCGTTTTTCAGGATCGCAATCAAGCATGGAATGAACACCTCGATTAAAGTCATTGCTTGTTCCAAGTTCTTTGCAGGCTATTTCTCCCATACGCGTCATAATACGCATGTTCAAGACAACATAAATAGAGTCCGTAATTTCAATGCCAACTTTTGTCATAGGAGAGTTTGCAGGTCCCATAAGGTAAGGAATAACAAAGAGAGTTCTTCCTTTCATGGCACCGCGAAGCATTCCATGCAGCTGGGTGAGCATTTCTTGTGGTGCAGCCCAGTTATTGGTTGGACCGACATCATCCTTTTTATCAGTGCAGATAAAAGTGCATTGTTCGACGCGCGCTACATCATTAGGATTGGAGCGATGATAGTGGCATCCTGGCCATTTTTTTTGGTCAAGTGGGGTAAGAACTCCTTGCGCTACGGCTTGTTCTGTTAGATAGCTCTTTTCTTCTTCGCTACCATTACACCAGAAAACATTTTCAGGGGTCGTCAGATTAGTGATTTCTTTAACCCAAGAGAGAACATGTTCATTGGTTGAGGCTTTCTGGCCAAGGGTTCCAAAAAAAGGGGTAGAAGATGGAGAGTTTTTCATGGTGTAAGGAATCACCAAATTTATTAATTTGGGGATCAAGTTGGTAGTTCGTAGTTGGTAGTTCGTAGTAGTTTTTCGCTCGTTAAACTAATTTGCAACAAAAGGTATCTATACCTTTCTCGAATGAATTTTAGGAAACTTTACTGGTTCTTTTTGGCGCTAGCGGCGTTGTCATCGCTACTGTTACCTCGGTAGCAGGACGCTCTGACGCCTTGCTAGTTCCAAAAATTCCTGCGTAAAAAAATCCTAAAATTCATCCGACAAAGGTATATTAATTAATCGAGACCCTGCCCCTATCTGATTCAGAAAAATTCCAGTTTAGTTTAAGCGTACGATCAAACTAAAATTAGTTTTTAGGAATCCATATTTTAACAAGGTAGCTTTTTCAAGAAAAGATAACGATCAAATAAAAATTTCTTATTTTACTTCAGTTCCCGCGCAGCGCGAACTGAATGCTTGGTTCCATAAAGCAATCTGTTTTGCTTCAGCTGCAAAAAGAGAATCAGTACTATCTATAATATCAATACTAGAAATTTTATCTCCTTGTTGGATGGCATTAACAACATCTTGTCCTTTGTCTACAGCACCAAAGACGCTATGTTTTCCATCGAGGTGAGGAGTTGGGCCATGAGTAATAAAAAACTGGCTGCCATTTGTTCCTGGGCCAGCGTTAGCCATTGAAAAAATACCAGCACGATTGTGTTTGAGCGTTGGATGAAATTCATCAGCAAATTTATATCCAGGGCCACCAGCACCTGTGCCCGTAGGATCACCACCTTGGATCATGAAGTTAGAAATCACGCGATGAAAGGTTAGGCCATTATAGTACCCATGACGTGCAAGGTTTAGAAAATTAGCCGTTGTTATTGGTACTTTACTGGCAAAAAGAGTGGCATGAATATCTCCTTTTGTTGTATGGAGAATAATGCGAACATCGGTAACAGTTGCAGGGGGTGATGCCGGTGAGGCAGCGCCTGAAACAGTGGATGCTATTAAGAAAGGTATTGAAAGTTTTGAAAGAGTCATAAGTATTTGGTTTCCGCTCCGCGGAGATTGAAGTAAAATAAGAGTTGTAATCGTTCAGATCTCCCTCCTTCGGAGAAAGGATCTGAACTGAATGATTGCACTGCGAAGGCAGTGTGTAAATTCCATTCGTGTTGAGTATAAAGTTGTCTTTTCGTTGTTACCAACGTCACTTTATTTCTGCGAAATACAGTGACGTTGATAAAATTGGCAGCACTTGCAATCCAATCATCATTTAAGAGCTTGGAAAACAATTCCATTGATCTCTCTCGCGCAAGTTAGCAAGAGCTCTGCTGAGGATATTCCATGGACAAGAGGCGTCTTTCCTATCAGAATCTTTGCTTGTTTGCAATAGTCTTGTATTATATATTAACTATAAGTTTAAACTAAACCGTCACCTTTACTTTAGTCGCCGCAAAGCGGGGACTAAATGCTTATTAATGAAAAAAAACATTTGCGTAGGTCTTGTTCAAATGCGTTGTGGTAGTGACCCTCAGGTCAATTTTTGTACCGCAGAACGCCTTCTTCGTGAGGCAGCAGCAAAAGGTGCTAAAATTGTTTGTTTGCCAGAATTATTTATGAGTGAATATTTCTGCCAAAGCGAAGATCATGATTATTTTAAGTTAGCGGAGCCTATTCCTGGTCCTACAACAGCATTATTAGGACAGCTTGCCAAAGAGCTTGGTATCGTCATTATTGCGTCTCTCTTCGAACGACGGGCTGCTGGACTTTATCATAATACGGCGGCCATACTGGATGACAATGGCACATATCTTGGAAAATATCGCAAGATGCATATTCCTGACGATCCTCTTTTTTATGAAAAATTTTATTTTACACCGGGAGATCTTGGCTTTCGTTCTTGGTCAACGCAATCAGACAACGTTAAACTAGGAGTTCTTATTTGTTGGGATCAATGGTATCCCGAGGCAGCACGCTTAACAGTCTTACGTGGAGCTGAAGTGCTTTTTTATCCAACAGCAATTGGTTGGCATCCTCAGGAAAAACAAGAGTTCGGTGAAAAGCAAAAAGAGGCTTGGCAATTGGCCCAGCGGGCTCATGCTCTTGCTAATGGTGTTTATGTTGCAGCAGTGAATCGCATCGGACATGAAGCTCCTGCAGGCGGTTTAGGTTTGGAATTCTGGGGGAGTAGTTTTATTGCAGCTCCTGACGGTTCGATTGTAGCAGAAGCTTCGAAGGATGAAGAAATGGTGCTTGTAGCTGATCTTGATCTTTCTCTCATTAATACACAACGGATCCACTGGCCCTTTCTTCGAGATCGTCGGATTGATGCCTATGAGGGGATTTCAAAGCGTTATTTAGATCAAGAGTAAAGTCAAGACGAGTAACGGCGATGAAAAAAAATACCGTTATCACAATTCCTAAAAACATCCCAAGTCTTTCTTGTGTTAAAGGTCTTCCTTTGCATGAGAAAAAAACAATTCTAATCTATGGAGGATTAGGAGCGTTGCCTGATCGATTTTTAGGATCCGGGTTTGAAGAAGTTCAACATCTCTTTAGGGCACTCCGTTGTATAGCAATTGACAAAGCTCATCCTGTTATCGATAAGAAGAAAATCGATGTGAGTATGAACAATAGTCGACTTCCTTGGTGCCGAGATCTTCCTTATGCGGCTCTAGACCAAATCCAACTGAATAACAATAATTCTCTTTTAATAGGTAAGCACTCCCTTTCTGTCGATGGAGTTATAACAGCGGTTCCAACCGTAAATCATTTTAAGATCAGCGAACAATGGGCATCTCGTGGAGCCTTTGTCTGGATTGAGAAACCAATCATTATGATTCACGAGGTTTCTCAAATTCGTCATCTCTCCGAACAATATCCTCGTATCTTTGCTTCTGATTTTTTACTCGATAGTGATGCCATGGTTTGGTTTTTAAAACATCAGAACGAATTGATGAGTAAAATAGGCAAGGTGCATTCTATTCACGGGCGTCTTATTGAAAGCTGGTCGGTAGAAAAAGAACTTCATCAGCGGGTTTGGCTTCTTAATCCTGAAATCAGTGGTGGAGGGCTTGGTTTTGATCTTACCGTTCATCAGTTAGCAATGTTCTCACCAATTCTTGAAGGTCTTGGACTAAAACTAAGAGATGTTGAAATTACTGATGTAATCATGGGGAGTAATATTCCTTCTCTTCCTGTTGAAACGGCTTTGTGGTGTAAGGGGCACATCGGAGACCTTTCTATTTTTTGTGATTCAGGAAAAGGCCTCGAAGATACCTATTCTGGAATCACTATTATTGGAGAACAGGGTTCTATAGAAATTTGTCCAGGGACAGAAGAGATTGATCCTTATGTTCGAATAACAGATCTTACAGAAACCATCATCTATCGATTTGAAAATGGACAACTCGGTTATGGACAAACTTGGCTTTACTATCTTACGCTTCTTTATGGAGGAAGTCATTATGGGTTGACGTGCCAACAACGACTTGATGCTTGCATAGGGGCTGTTGAGATTATGGGTAAAGCATATGAGTTGCATGCTAGGTCTCAAAACAAGAGAATTCATTATAGCACTGGTCAAGAACTACCTGTTCCAGAAAAAGTCATAGGTTCTATTATATCTGGAATTCCACGAAGTAAAACTCGGCATTGGGCGCTCTAACTAGATAACAGCTGTAATGGCTGTAATGATTCCAATGAAAATTCCTAAAACATTACATATAATAATAGGCCAATCTTTTTTGATTTTAAACCATCCATAAAGTACCCATGTGATACAGTTAATAGTGGTAACGATTGGTAAGATAACAGAGCCCGTATGACCTGATAGATTCAGGAAAATCTGATCGATGTAAGAAAAGTACATAGCGATAGCCATTATTGAGGCGGTCCAACCAATACTATTGATTATTTTTTCTTTCATAACTCTAAAAATATTGTTTAAAAAATACGCTGCAGTTTCTTCAGTAACAATATTCTCTTACAAGAAAAAAGCTAATCTTCAGTTATCTTATTTTATTCCTTTGAATCAATCTTGTATAACTTCTTCTTCGTGGGACCACTGTCCTGATTGTTCTGCGATATGTCGAGATCGCATGTTGCAGCCTGGAGAGGAGCTTATTTGCTCGCGTTGTGGTAAGAGATTGAAGAAATATTGCGACATGCGATCACTTCAAGCTTTATGGGCATTAATTACTGCTGCGTTAATTTTTTTGCTCATGGCGAACATGACACCGATCATGGTTTTTGATGTTTCGGGCAACACTCAATCAAACCACATTATTACAGGGGTCATGAGTCTTTTCTATCAAGGTTATTGGCCTTTAGCCTTCTTGGTCTTTTGTTCTGCCATAGCTTTGCCAACAATTTATTTCTTAGCTTTTTGGTATCTCCTCGGAGGATGTAGCTTAAAAAAACGATGGCCAGGGCTTTTGCTAGCTCTGTCGATCGTAGATATTCTCTCTTCTTGGAATTTGATTCCAGTTTTTGCTGTAGCAACAATGGCTGCTGTCGTTAAGTTAGATCAACTTGGTAGTATTGAATGGAAAATAGGAGAGCTTTGGATTGCTGTGCTTGCAGTGACATCACTGATTGCAACGCATTTTTTTGATCGAAGGATGATGGTGGATGTGATGGAAAAATTAAGACGGAGACAATGAAATTTTCTGATACTCAACGATTGGTTTTAGTCAAAGCACTTGTTCTAACGGGTGGTATTCTTTATCTTCCTTCCAATATCATTCCTGTTATGACAATGACTGTTAGTGGAGATGTTCAGCCGCTTACAGTCATGGGAGGTGTTCGGGAAATGCTTCAGTCAGGGCTTTGGCCCGTCGCGGTGATTATTTTTTTAGCGAGTATTGTGGTTCCTTTTTTAAAACTAACCATTATGGGGGGAATATTGTGTCTTCATGGCAAGTCACTTTTGCAACGGGAACGAAGTATTGCGCGACGGATGATGATTAAGATTGGAAGTTGGGCTATGATTGATATTTTTTTGCTTTCGATTATTGCTGCTGTTGGTCAATTGGGAATATTAGCTAGTGTTCATGCGGAACCGGGTTCTCTTTTTTTCTCAGCAGTTCTACTTTGTAATATTTTTTCCTATGAACTCTACAAGGCTGAGTGGATTTGGAAGGAATAGATTAAGAAAAAAATTAACCGCAAAGAACGCAAAGAACGCAAAGAATAAAAAATATTGTAACTACCAAGATAGATACCTTGGTAGTTGTTTAGGAGGAGAGGAGTTTAGGGGATAAAATGTAGGAGTCACAGAAAACTTTCCCTTAAAGCCCTAAACATTTAAACCATTAAACGTTACCAACGTTTTCATAGACGTTGGTAGTTAAGAATCTTTCATTTTACAATCTATTCTCTGCGTTCTTTGCGTTCTTTGCGTTCTTTGCGGTTAAATATTTTTGTGTTTTTTGTGTTCTTTTGTGGCTATTTTCTTCAAGCTGTTTAACCCTGTTCTCTCATGAATATTCCTGTTGTTCTCCAAGATTCCAAACCTCTTTTAGATGACTATGGCAAGGTGATTACTCATGCGAACTTGCGCATTTCTTGGGTCTGGCTTTTTCCCTTGCTGGCCTTAATAGCTGCGAGTTTGTTTTTTTTTAACGACTGGAAATCGAATGGTCCTTCTATTGAGATCGAGTTTCATGAGGCTCCAGGCATTCAAGCTAATAAAACTCTTCTATTCTATCGAGGGGTTGCTGCAGGTAAAGTAACAGATGTACGGCTTGATCGTAATTTGAGTAAAGCAATTGTTACTGTTAGACTGAAATCATTTGCAGTACCCTTATCACAAGCAGGAACACTCTATTGGATTGACCAGCCGGTCATTGGGCTTGCTAAGACTTCAGGACTAAGTTCCATTGTTCAGGGGAATTCGATTCAAGCACGCTTGGGAGAAGGGGAGCTAACGAATCATTTTTTAGGATTAGAAAAGTCACCGCTTCATCCTTTAGAAGCACCTGGATTAATTCTTAAATTAGCAGCTCAAGATATTTCTTCTCTTGAAGAAGCCTCTCCTGTGACGTATCGAGGAATTACTATTGGAGGGGTCATGCGCAAGGAAATTGATTCCGAAGGAAAGCCTTTCTTAATTGTGGGCATTCAAAAACAGTATGCTGATATTATTCGAAGTACGTGTCGTTTTTGGAATTGCTCTTCTGCCTCGCTTCATCTTGGACCGGATGGAATGAGAGTTGAGTTGCTGAATTTTAAGGCCATTTTTGTTGGTGCTATAGCTGTTGATTCTTTTGGTTCTCCTGGCGAGGTGGTGACGAATGGTGCCAAATTTGATCTTTATGCCAGTGAGAGTGAAGCTCGTTTTGAGGATGCAGGAATGATTTTTACACTTTCTGCTAAAGAGATTCCAGGTATTGACGTTGGTGCACCTATTCTTTATCACGGTATTATTGTTGGTAAAGTGAAGAGCAAAAATCTTACCCAAGATAAGGAGGCATTCTTAAATATCTTAATTAAAAAAGAGTTTATACCGACCGTGCGTCAGAATACAAAGTTCTGGCGTGTGCCAGCAACTAAAGTTCAAGCAGGGCCTGGAGTGCTCAAGGTTACCGTAGAAAGTTTAAAAACCTTATTTGATGGAGGGATTGCCTATGACGTCTTTGGAGACAAAGGTGACGTTGCTATAGAGAAAACTGCTTTCCAACTTTTCCCAAATGAAGAGTCAGCACGATTTAATATTCAACCATTGAAGATGACCTTTGATGAAGGTCAAGGCCTTCTTGCAGGTCAGACACAAGTTCGTTACCTTGGAGTTCCTATAGGCATTGTCGATAAGGTGAAATCTTTTCAGGGAAAAGTAGAAGTTATTGCTTATCTTGAGCCAGGCTACGATTTTCTTCGTCAACCAGGAACAGACTATACTATTATTCGATCGAAACTTGCTTTTGATGGGATTTCAGGACTTGAGACATTAGTGAGTGGCGTGTATATTGAATGTACTCCGCAATCAAAGGCCAATAGACCTGTGAAGCGTTTTATGGATAAATTATTTAAAATTAAATAAAAATTATTTTTAGCTGTAAACATAAATAAAAACGGCATCGTAATTGGCAGAAATTCACCACAAGAAACACAAAGATACATAAGGAACACGAAAGAAGAAGTAAAGAGTGAAGGGTAAAGGGTAAAGAGTAGCTGCCGCTCAAAAGGAGGCCCATTTCTCGAGTTCTATTCTTTTAAAATGAAAGTCTCTAAAAATACTTCTTTCGAATTCAGAAAAGTAAGAGTTTACTCAACGAAAGCATGAGATGGCTTTTTCTTTTATGTTCTTTTGTGGTTAATTTTTGCTCTTCTCGCTGGTTAAATCTCATCTGTTAGTCATACAGTGTTGACGTAGTAAATTACGCCTCAGAACTCTTTACCCTTTACTCTTCACTCTTTACTTTTCTGGTCGTTCTTTTGTGGTGAATTTCTTCCTGCTTGAGAAACGTTAGTAGTCATAAAAGTAGAATTTATTATAAGTTGGATATTGCCATGATTTTTACCACGTCAGCCTACAGTCTACAGTTTTCAGCCTCTATTCGGCTTGTTAGCCGAATAGTTACCCTTTTACTAAGCTTCTTCTTAAGCTCAGGAATTCTTTTAGCAGAAGATACTCACGATACTTCTCTGTTAGAAAATACGAATGCACAATATACTCAAAAAAAAGTTGAGATTGAATTTGTAACAGTGGGCGATGAAGGAAATCTACCATTTAAACAATCAAGAGGTGATAAAATTGGAGGTGTTGACCAGAGTTATGAGATTGGGAAATATGATATTACTGCCGAGCAGTATTGCGCTTTTCTGAATGCGATGGCACAGTCTGATTTTTATGGTCTTTATGACTCAAGGATGGGCTCTGATCCCGATGTGGCTTGTATTCAACGCCATGGTTCAGTAGGTCATTATACTTATTCGATTATTGAGGATGGTAAAAGTCGGGGGCAGTTGCCTATTACCTATGTTACCTGGGAGTCTGCTGCTCGATTTTGTAACTGGTTAACGAATGATCAACCTGAAGGATCAGAGGAATCAGGAACTACCGTAAGAGGAATAGGGGGGGCTGCTGTAATGTATCGTTTGCCAACGCTTGATGAGTGGTATAAGGCGGCCTATTATAAAGGTGGTGGAATTGATGCTGGATATTGGCTCTATGCAACCCAAAGTAATGATCTTCCTCATAATAGGATTGGGAATGAACTCAATCAGATGAACTATTATTATGGTAAGAGTTTGGATTATAGAAAGAACTATGCTGTCCGAAGTCAACCTCGTTTAACTCCTGTGGGTATATTTGGTGGTTCTTCAGGTTACTATGGTACCTTTGATATGGCAGGGAATGTGAGACAATGGCTTGATGAAACGTTATTTGAAGATGCCTGTGGCAATATTGGTTGGTTAAAACCAGGGTCGCCGCGACCAACTTCAGAACCCAATAGTTTCAATCGATATATGTTTTATCATTATGCTGCTGGAATTAGCTGGTGTTATGAGGATTCCTGGAGCGATCCTTCAAGAGGATCCCATGATCATACATTTCGCCTACCTTGGGAAGGAGAGGCATATCGTGATTCTACTATTGGATTTCGTGTGGTGAGAATTCGGAGATAGGAAGGAAGAA